>JAAYCW010000010.1 GCA_012729575.1 Actinomycetota bacterium
CCGTCGGCCCCTCCAAAGCAGCTACCGCCACCTTAGCCCGCACGCGCGCTGCCGAACTGGCCGATGAAGGGCTCCGTGTACTCCTTCTCTCACATACCGAAGTGCCACTGTCCGGCGATACTCTGCCGGCGGGTCTCGTGCCGGAGGGGCTGGTCATACTTACGGAGAGGGTGCGGTCCGACGCCACCCAGACGCTCGCCTACTTCCAGGAGCAGGGAGTGGAGATCAAGGTGATCTCAGGAGACAACCCTGCCACAGTGGCCACTATCGCTGCCAAGGCAGGCGTCCCGGGATCGGAGGATGCCATCGACGCGCGCACGTTGCCGGAGGGCGAGGAGTTGGCCGATCTCATGGAGGCGACCACGGTCTTCGGCCGGGTCAACCCGGACCAGAAGTCGGCCATGGTGGAGGCCTTGCAGAGCCGGGGTCATACGGTGGCCATGACCGGGGACGGCGTCAACGACGTGCTGGCTCTG
This sequence comes from Actinomycetota bacterium, assembly GCA_012729575.1. Lineage (GTDB taxonomy): Bacteria > Actinomycetota > Thermoleophilia > RBG-16-64-13 > RBG-16-64-13 > RBG-16-64-13. The sequence goes on from JAAYCW010000010.1 coordinate 477, forward strand.
AAGAAGGCCGACATGGGTATCGCCATGGGCACCGGTACGGCCGCCGCCCAGGCGGTGTCGCAGCTGGTCCTCGTCGATTCCCGGTTCTCCACCCTTCCGGGGGTAGTGGCGGAGGGCCGGCGGGTGACCGCGAACATCGAACGAGTGTCCAAGATGTTCACCACGAAGAGTGTCTGGGCGGCCATCTTGGCTATCGCACTCGCGGCCGCGACCATCTCCTATCCCATCCTGCCGCGGCATCTGACCATTATGGACGCCCTGGTCATCGGTATTCCCGGTTTCTTCCTTGCCCTGGCCCCCAACCCACGGCGCTTCATACCCGGTTTTGTGTTCAGGATGGCGCGCTTCGTGATACCCACAGGCCTCTTGGCGGGCATCACCGTTCTCCTCTCCTACCTGTTGCTGAGGGAGATGGGCGCCTCCATTCCGCAGACGCAGACCATGGAGACGGTGATCTTCTGCGTCATCGGATGGCGGGTGATCGCCTCCATCGAACACCCGCTGCGCAAGTGGCGGCTATGGCTGGTGCTGGCCATGGTGGTACTGCTGGCTCTGGCCTTCGCTATACCCTTTACCAGAGAGTTCTTCGCGCTCGACCTACCCGGTTGGTCCATCATCGGAGCCACCGCCGGCACATGCGTGTTCGCCTGGTTCTTCGTAGGTCTCGGCCGACCCATAGGTGACCGCCTGCCTTTCTGGCGAGAAGCCGCCGAATGCGCCGAGGCGGCCGCCGCGCAGTAGACGTTCCTCCGCTTCAAGACACCCTTGCTCGCAATCGGGGGACGGTCACCGGCAGTTCCCAGCGCCCTGGACAGGTTCCGGATCCACCCAGCGGTCGGTCCCCTTCATTAGGCTTGCCGCTTCCTCCGGACCCCAGGTATCGGGCTCGTAATCATAGACTCGGGTCGCCCCGTCAAGGACAGTCTCCACGATCCGCCACGACTCCTCCACCCCGTCCTGGCGTGCGAACAACTCGTGATTACCACGGATGGCGTCGGTGAACAGACGCTGGTAGGGGGGATCCGCATCGCCCGGACATGAGCTGACCGTCAACTCCACGTCCCGTCCCACCATCCTTTCGCCCGGCACCTTCACCCTCATGCCTATTCCGATGACTATCTCGGGGCTCAGCCTCATGCGAATGTGCGCCGAATCGGGCGGCACCACCTCGCCGAATGTCTCTCGCGGGGGACGTCTGAGCTCCACGAAGATCTCCGTGCACGTGGTGGCCAGTCTCTTGCCTGTCCGGATATAGAAGGGCACGCCCGCCCAGCGCCAATTGTCGATCGTGAGTTTGAGCGCCGCATACGTCTCCACCGTCGAGTCGGGCGCGACTCCGGGCGATGACCGGTATCCCTTGTACTGGCCTCTGATCACCGCGTCCGGTGTTAGCGGCCACACGGCCCTCAACAACCTCACCTTCTCATCTCGATACGTGTCGCCTCCCCCGCCGCCGGGCGAATCCATAGCCACGATGGCCAGCACCTGCAGTAGGTGATTCTGCACCACATCCCGGATGGCTCCCGCCTCCTCGTAGTAAGCTCCCCGCTCTTTCACCCCGAAACTCTCTGCCATGGTGATCTGCACACTCCGGATGTGGTCCCGGTTCCAGATCGGCTCTAGTAACGGGTTGGCAAACCGGGTATAGGTGATATTCCGAACGGGCTCCTTCGCCAAGAAGTGATCGATGCGGAACACCGCCTCGTCGGGGAAGTGCTGCAATATGACGCGATTCAGTTCTCGCGCCGAGGCGAGGCTACGGCCGAAGGGTTTTTCGACCACCACCCGGGCTCCCTCCGCGCAACCCGAATTGGCAAGAGCCTCCGTGACCACCGGAAAGACGCTGGGTGGAATGGCCAGATAGAACAGAGGCCGTCTGGCCGAGCCCACGGCTTCACGTATCCTCGCATAGGTCTCCGGCGAACCATAGTCGCCGGATACATAATCGAGCAGGCCCGCCATGTCGGTGAAGGCGACCGGGTCGAAGATCCCCCTCTTCTCCAGGCTGTCCCTCGCCCGAGCTCTCAGCCTCTCGACGTCCCACGGGGACCTCGCCACCCCGACAAGCGGGATCCTCACTCCTGTGTTTCTAACCAGTCCTTGAAGCGCCGGGAATATCTCCTTGTGAACAAGGTCTCCGGTCGCACCGAAGAAGACCAGGGCGTCAGAAATAGGCGGGTTCATGTGTAGATCCCTCCGCTCACCGGACCCGCCGTCAACAGAGCGGCCGCTTCCTGGTCCAAATGCCACCTGACCGTCCCATTCGCAGGGTGGATCAGACAAGCCGGAAACCGGTCTCCATCCGCTGGTTCCTCCAAGACCTGTCTTACCACCTCCGCCTTGGCGGCGCCGGTGACCAGAAAGACCGCCAACGAAGCCCTGTTGATGAACTCCGGCGTGAGGGTCACGCGCCACATTTCCCGCTCGGCGGCGACTTCGGCACGGCCTGCATCCACTCCCGCCACCTTAATACCCGCTGCATCCGTGCCGCCCGACACCGCCACGACCCACCTGTCTCCCACGTGCAACGCCTCCGATCCGGGAAAGAGCGAAGCCGTGTGACCGTCCTCACCCAGGCCCAGCAGAATCACGTCGAAACCGAAGCCCGCTGGGCCGTTCCGGGCGCTATCGACGCCTTCTGCGCCGCGCTCCGCGCCCACCGAGGGGGAGGCGAAGATGTTCCGCAGCAGATCTTCATACCTGGCGGCCGACCGCCGGACTTCGTCTGCGGCTCCCATGCCCACCGCTGCGTCGCTGCCCTTAACGCCACCCTCGCACCTCACCGGATGAATATTCTCTCGGGGCAGCGGGACACGGTCCAAGAAGGCTTCACGCGCCATGCCCTCGTTGCTGCGCGGGTGGTTCGGCCCCACACACCTTTCGTCCCCCCAGAAGACCCAGGTGTCCCGCCAAGGAATCAAATCGACGAAAGGTGCCGCGGCCAGCAGCCTATAGGTGGAGAGGGGCGTAGAACCGCCCGCGAGCGCCAGAGTGAAACGGCCTCGAGCTTTGACGGCGTCCCTCGCTTCGGCAGCGATCAGCATGGCCGTCGCCAACGCCAACGTCGCAGCATCCGGGTAGATCGAGCTCTGGGAGCACCCACATGACGGAGCACCGGCCAAGTCAGAGCCAACACCGCGGCTGCGGGAATCCCTGGACGTATCGTCCACCTAGGATCCCCCTTCTTCCGCAAACCAGTCGGTATGGAAGACCCCCTCTTGGTCGTGGCGCCGGTATGTGTGCGCACCGAAGTAGTCCCGTTGAGCCTGTGTGAGGTTGAAGGGAAGCCAATCCGCCCGATAGGCGTCTACGTAGGCCAAGGCGGCCATGAGCCCGGGAGCAGGCACGCCCGTCGATGCCGCCGCTCGTACCGTCCGGGCAAGATCCTCCCGCCTAGAAGCGATCGTACCCGCCAAGTCACGGTCGGCCAGCAGATTGGCAAGCTCCGGTTGACGGCGGAAGGCCGCCCTAATGTCCCGCAATAGTGCCGACCTGATGATGCAGCCCGCGCGCCAGACCGAGGCCACATCTTCCAGTCTCAGATCGAGACCCAGGACCGTCGAGGCGGTCCGCAGATGCGCGAATCCCTGCGCGTAAGTGACAATCATGCCCGCGAAAAGGGCGCGCCGCACGTCTTCAATCGTCAGAAGCGCGGCCGCATCCTCGGCCTGAGCGGTCCGATGCTCGCGCTCGTGGAGCGACCCGAGGGCAACGGCGGCGGCACGCCTCTCCTGGTCCAGAGCCGAGAGATTTCGCATGGCCACCGCGATGTCCACGTTCGGAGAGGGCACCTGCAGGTCCATCGCCGTCTGCGCCGTCCATACACCTGTACCCAGTTGCGCGGCCTCACCCCGTATGAGGTCGATCAGACCGGCACCGGTGATGTCATCACGGCGTGCGAAGATCTTCGCGGTTATCTCCACGAGATACGAGTCGAGCTCCGCTTCATTCCAGGAACTGTAGACTTCAACAAGCTCTTCGTTCGACAGACCCAGGATGCGCTTGAGCAGCGCGTAGGTGTCGGCCAAGAGCTGCATCAAGCCGTATTCGATGCCGTTGTGGACCATCTTCACGTAGTGGCCGGCCGCACCCGGTCCAAGGTAAGCGACGCAGGGTTGCCCGTCGGCACGGGCTGCGATGGCCTCGAGTATCGGCCGGACGGCTTCGTAGGCCTCTCTGGGCCCTCCAGGCATGATGCTGGGACCAGTCCGAGCTCCAAACTCCCCGCCGGAGATCCCTACTCCCAAGAACCCGACGCCCTCGGCGGCAAGACGCTCTGCCCGGCGCATAGTATCTCTGAAATGCGAGTTGCCGCCGTCCATCACGACGTCGCCAGGACGGATCAGGTCCTGGAGCGTCTCGATGACTGCGTCCACGGGCTGACCGGCCTTGACCATGATCATCACCTTTCGGGGTACGGTCAAGGCCGCCGCGAACTCCTCCGGCGAGTAGCAGGGACGCACCTGCTGCTCCGGTCCGGCCTGCATCGCGAAATCCCGGGTGACTGAATCAGTGCGATTGTAGACGGCCACCCGGAAACCGTGGTCGGCCATGTTCAGGGCCAGACTCCGGCCCATCACGCCCAACCCCATGATGCCGATATCGCCGAGGGCTATGGTCACACTTCCGCCCCCCTTCGAGGCTCACACGAGATTCTCGGGGTTCAGGCCTTCCAACTCCGGCAGCGTGAACCTCCCGTCTTTGCGCACCAACACATCGTCGAAGTAGATCTCTCCTCCACCCCATTCTGGAGTCTGGATGAGCACAAGGTCCCAGTGGACGCTCGACCGGTTACCGTTGTCGGCATCGTCGTAGGCCCGTCCGGGAGTCAGATGTAGGCTGCCTCCGATCTTCTCGTCGAAGAGAGTGTCCTTCATGGGCTTCTCGATTCGCGGATTCAGGCCCAAGGCGAACTCGCCCAGATAGCGCGAGCCTTCGTCGGTGTCCAGTATCTCGCGGAGCTTGTCCGGCTCGTTCGCATCGGCCTCAACAATGCGGCCGTCCTTGAAAGTGAAACGCACCCGCTCGTAGGTGGTGCCGTCTTCGAGGGAGGGCGTGTTGTACAAGATGGTGCCGTTGACCGAATCCCGCACGGGGGCCGTGAAGACCTCGCCGTCGGGGATGTTGTTCTTACCCGCCGCTTTCTGGATAGGAATCCCCTTGATCGAGAACGAGACATCGGTCCCCGGGCTGATGATGCGCACCTTGTCCGTCCGGGACATGAGAGTGACCAACGGATCCATAGCCTTGTCCATACGCGCGTAGTCAAGAGTACAGACGGAAAGGCAGAAGTCCTCGAAGCCCTCCGAGGACATGCCGGCCGCCTGCGCCGCGGACGGGGTCGGAAATCGCAGAAGGCACCACTTCTTCTGGAGGAAGATGTCCATGAGCGGTCTGTCCGCCAGACGGAGGGCCTCCATGGCGCTCCCCGGCACATCGGCCAGTTCCGACGCGTTGTCGCCGGCCATGATACTGATGCTGGCGTCGATATCGTTCGCCCGCTGAATCTCCCAGGAGATCCGCAGATCCATCTGCTCCCGGTCGGCTCCAAGCAGCCACGCCCGGTGGAGACGAGTGTCGCCGATATGGGTGAACGGCATGGCACTCCTTTGGTACGCACCTTCGACCAGCGCGATCATGAGGTCGAGCGAGCCGGACTCTCCCTCGATGAGCACCTTCTCGCCCGGCTTGATCTCCAGCGAGTAATCCAGCAGGTTAGCGGCCAGTGTCTCCAGCCGTGGATCCTTCATCCTCCGGTCCTTTCTCGTGTGAACTCCTCCGCTTGCGTACCGCATCTCGCAGCAAATACTCGATTTGGCCGTTGACACTGCGCAACTCATGCGCGGCCCACGCCTCCAGATCGGCCCACAGTCGGGGATCGATACGGAGCAGAAATTGCTTCCGCTCAGCCACCGCCCCACACCTCGGCCAAAGCGCTCGGCGGGATGTCCCGCTCCACGGCCATCGACGATTCAGAGCATACTCTATGCATAGAGAGTACCGGTATTCACCACCGGATGAACCTCGGATTCACCGCACAACACCACCATGAGGTTGCTGACCATAGCAGCTTTGCGTTCGGCATCCAGATCGACGACGCCCTTCTGGGTCAGATCGGTGAGGGCCATCTCCACCATGCTCACGGCACCGTGGACTATCTTTTGGCGGGCGTCGATGATCGCCTCGGCCTGTTGGCGCCGCAGCATGGCCTGTGCGATCTCCGGCGCGTAGGCCAGGTGGGTCAGTCGGGCTTCTTCGACCACCACGCCCGCGCGGGCGAGGCGCTGCTCCAACTCCTCCCTTAGGGCCTGCGATACCTCGTCCACGTTGCTGCGGAGCGTGATCTCGTTCTCTTCACCGTGATCGTATGCGTAGGAACTGGCCAGATAACGGAGGGCCGTCTCACTCTGGGTCTCCACGTACTCCTCGAAGTCATCGACGTCAAAAACCGCCTGGGCGGTGTCCTGCACCCTCCATATGACCACCGTCGCGATCTCGACCGGGTTGCCGCGCCGGTCGTTCACCTTGAGCTTAGGACCGTTGTAGGTGCGGGCCCGCACCGAGATCTTGTAGCGAGGGTATTTCTTGCTCACGCGGGGAGCCTGGCCCTTCTTGGCTCCCGCGCGCGCGGCTTCGCGCGCGCCGCCGTCGGCCGTCGCTTTGGCCACCGGGCCGTTCGAATAGAAGGGGTTGGCCCAGCGGAAACCGCCGTCACGCACGGTCCCCCTGTACGCGCCGAAGAGAACGCAGACCCGGGTCTCATTGGGTTCCAGTGTGAAGAATCCCGGCGACAGGAATGACCCCAGCACCCAGAAGACGATGCCCGGCGCTATCAACGCCCAGACCTGTCCACTGGTCAGCCCTCTTGCCTCCTCCAACATCGCAGCCACGACGAGAAGCGCTATGCCGCCCAAGAAGAGAACGATCACGGCCGCCAGCATTCCCCACCCGCTGATCGCCCTGATCTCCCTCTCCCGATTCCGCTGTATCTGTTCCCCGTCCATCTTTCCTCCCATCAGTCGCCCTCTGCGGGCGTGCCCCTGTTGCATGCACTCTGATCTTGCGCTTCACTCCCACTTGAACTGCTTCACCGCTGCGAGGCCAAACACCACCGCGTAACCCAACATGACGAGCAACGATTGCACCGGGGGAAAGCTGCCTTCCGCGGCGGCCTGCATGGCCTTGACCGCCGCGCCCAGCGGGGTCCAGTCGCTGACGTGACGGAGAATGCTGGGCATCATCTCGCGGGGGAAGTAGAGGCCCGCGAAGAACATCATGGGGTAGAACAAGATCTGGCCGATGGCGTTCGCGACGTTGGCGCTCCGAGCGATCGCCGCGATCCATAGTCCTATGGCAAAGAGCGCAGCCACACTCAGAAAGACGGCCAGCGCGTAGCCCCCCACATTCTGAGGACCTCCGACGCCAAAGGCCTTTATGCCCAGGTTGATGACGACAAGCGCCACCACGGCCACCGCCAGGTTGATGACCAGCTGAGCTGCGAGCATCCAGGACGGCGGAGCCGGGGTACACGACATCCGCCTGAGAACGCCCAGTTCCCGGTAGCCGGCCAACGGCATGGACAGCCCTACCAGCCCCAGAAAACCTACGGCGAAGGCACCGAGTATGGGAGCGTAGAGGCTGAGTACGGTGAGTCCGTTCAACTCCGCCATGGGCTCGTTGAACTGAGGAACGAACCCGAAGATGATCAACAAGAGCACGGGCAGCCCCAGAGACAGCGCCATTGCCACCGGGGTCCGCAGTTGGAGCTTGGTCTCGACAAGCACGAGCTTTCGAAAAGCGGAGCCCGGGGGCCGCACCTCGGATGATGAGAGCGGCGCCGTCACGACGGTGCCTCCTCTGTCGAAGTCGTCTCTTCCGCGTCGTGGAACCCACGGCCTGTCAGCGTCACGAACGCGTCCTCCAGAGAGGGAGCGTCCACATGCACGTCGCGGGCGGTCACTCCCATGCCGCTCAGCGCGAGGATGACGGCATTCACCAGGTCGTCTCCGCCTTGGACCACCACCTGTTCACCTTGGCGCTCCAGGCTCCGCACTTGAGGCAATTCGGTGAGCACCCGGTCCTCAAAGGGGGCTGAGGGCGTGAAACGCACTCGCGTGCCTCCCCCCACCCGCCGGGCCAGCCCGTCCGGACTATCGAGGGCAACCACCTTCCCGCGATCGACAAGAGCCACTCGGTCGCACAGCCGTTCGGCCTCGTCCATGAAGTGTGTCACCAAGATGATCGTGACCCCTTGATCCCGCACTCCCTCTATCAATTCCCAGGTGTCGCGCCGCGCTTGAGGATCGAGCCCGGTGGTCAGCTCATCGAGTACGGCCACTCGGGGATCACCGACCAGTGCGAGCGCGATCGAGAGTCTCTGTTTCTGCCCGCCCGATAGGTTCTTGAAGTAGACGTCCCGCTTGCCCGAGAGACCCAGAAGATCGACGAGCCGGTCGGCATCGGTCGGCCGTCGGTAGAAGGAACGGTAGAGATCCACGGCCTCGCGCACTCTGATCTTGGGAGGCAACACACTCTCCTGCAGCTGAACCCCGACGTTCTCACGAAGCCGGTCGCGCTGAGTCTGGGGATCCAGCCCAAGGACCTTGATTGTGCCGAGATCCGGCCGCCGGAGTCCCACAACACACTCGACCGTGGTCGTTTTGCCCGCCCCGTTGGGCCCGAGCAGTCCGAAGATCTCGTTCTCGTCCACACAGAACGACACATCGTCGACTGCCACCGTGTCCCCGTACGCTTTGCGAAGCCTTTCTACCTCGATGACGCTCACAGATACGGCCTTTCCTTTCTGCTGCGCTTCCTTCCAACCACGAGGCCCGAGATCGTCCACTATTATGATAATATTATGATATCATATAGAAATCAATACCCCGGGGCAGCAGGTTGTCCTGGATGACCTCCCGATGTGGCCTGAGGAACTGTCGCAGGTTAGAATCCCGATGGAGCGAGACTCGTGTGCGTGGGGAGATAGGATGCTGACGGATTATCCGGTGGTCGTCGATATAGTCGTGCGCTGGGGCGATATGGATTCCCTGGGCCACGTCAACAATATCCTTTATTTACAGTACTTCGAGACTGCCCGCATCGACTACCTCATGCGTTTGGGGATGGACCCTCCCGGACCTAGCTGGCAGGAGAGCGGCCTCATCATCAAGTCCGTGACCTGCCGTTTCGTGGCCCCGGTTAAGTTCCCCGACACCCTGTCCGTAGGCGCGCGGGTAGCCTCGATCGGCGATGACCGGCTGATAATGGAGCATGCCGCATACAGCCAGAGGATGGGGAGTCTTGCCGCCGAAGGGGACGCGGTGATCGTCTCCTACGACTATGTCAACTGCAGACGCAGGCCGCTGTCGACAGATACCCTAGGGGCCATCAACGCGCTGGAAGGGCGGGAACTGCCCAGGCTCACCAAGCCCGGCCGGACTACTCAGCCACACTAGTCCGCGGTTCTAGACCTCTTGATGCGCCCATAGATGAGGGCGATCACCACGCCGGCCGCGCAAAGGCCGGCCATGCAGAGTACCGTCGCCTGCACGGCGGTCCGCTGTCGGGACGACAGGTTCTCGGCCAGGAAGCCGATCAGATAGCTCCCGATGGGCGTTGTGCCGATGAAGAGGAGGACGTAGATGCCCATAACGCGTCCCCGCAGGTGGTCCGGCACACCCAGCTGTAAACGGGTGTTCGCGGTGGTCATGAACAACACGCCCACGAAGCCGGAGAGGAACAGCAGCACCATGGTGAGGGCACTCCAGGTCGACAGCCCGATCACCAGCAGGAGGACCACAAAGATGCCGGCAGCCCCCAGCAGCATGCGCATACTGGCTTTACCGCGATACGCCACCAACAGGCCGGCCACCACCGATCCGGCCCCCATCGTGGTAGTGGCCGCAGCCAGAGTCGACGCTCCCGCCCCCAGGATGTACTTGGTCACCAGGGGGAGAAGGGTCTGGAAGTTGTATCCAAAAGCCCCGATCATGCCCACGACGATGAAGATGACCACCACTTCGGGCGTTGCCCGCACGTATCTGAAACCCTCCCTCAACTGGCTCCAAGTACTGTCTCTGGGCGGCCGGGGGACGAGATACAACTCCGCCACCCGCATGGCCAACAGAGACCCGATCGCGGCGACAAAGGTGACAGCATTGATGTAGAAGCAGGCGGCCATGCCGAGAGTGCTGATGACCACCGCCCCGATGGCCGGACCGGCGATCCGGGCGGCATTGAACAGCATCGAGTTGAGGGCGACGGCGTTACCCAACTCTATGGTGCCCACCATCTCGGGCACGAAGGCCTGCCGCGCGGGGCTCTCAACCGAGTCGGCCAGCCCGCGTATCCCAGCGAGGACATATATGAGGGCCAGTGTCACCAGTTCGGTCGAGGTCAGGACGGCCAGAACCAAGGCCACAACCAGCTGGATCGACTGAGCCACCAGTATGGTCCGCCGCTTGGGTAGGCGATCGGCAAGCACCCCACCGTACAGCGAGAAAACCAAAGCCGGGAGAAACCGTATGGTCATGGTGAGACCCAGGGCGGCCGGAGAGTCCGTCAGACTGAGTACCAGCCAGCTGAGAGCGATGTCCTGCATCCACGTCCCGGCCAGGGACACGAGATACCCCACCCAGAAGAGCCGGTAGTTCCGGATGCGGAGCGAACGAAACGCGTAGGTCAGCGTTCGCAGAGGTGGAGGGCGGAGTCTCATGGATCCTCTACATCCGGACGCAGAGCCTGAGTGCTCGGGGAACGGCTCAGTCGCGACACCTCATCGCACGCAAACTCCGGCCATTCACCGGGAATGCCGTCCCTGAACGCCTCGATCCCCTGACCTTCTTCGCCGACTTCGCCGATGTCGGCCACCTCGATGTTTGCAGCTGCGATCGCCTCGACCAAAGCACCGGCATCGACGGGCGAGCAGGTGATCAAGAGGCTACCCGAGCCGATCAGTCCCAATGGGTCGAGCCCAAGAGCCGTGCAGATACGAGTGGTCTGCGGATAGATCGGGATCCTATCCAGATGGAGGCGCAGCCGGCGTCCGCCGGCTGCGCCCACCTCCCTGACCGCGGTGGCCAAGCCGCCTTCGGTCACGTCGTGCAGACAGGTGACACCCGAGAACGTCCGCGCGATAGCCGCTTCTTCAAGGATTCCGATCCTATCCAGAAAGCCCGCAGCTTCAGCGATCTCCCCCTCGGTCGATCCCTTTCCGAGCAGAGTCGCGCGGAACTCCCTGGCGATGAGTCCCGTACCTTCTACGGCCACCCCCTTGGTCAGGAGGATACGGTCTCCCTCGCACATCCTCCGCTTGTCCACCAGGTCCCGAGCGGCAGCCACTCCGGCCATCGTCCCCACCACCAGCGGCCGGGATACCGCGTCCGATATCTCCGTATGTCCGCCGCACAAAGCCACCCCGGAGGCCGCGCACGCCTCCCGGATATCGCGCATCATGGCCAGGACCTCGGAACCGCTCGAGCCGGGCGGGAACAGCAGGGTGCTGAGCAGCCAACGGGGGACGGCCCCACTGGCGGCCACATCGTTAGCGTTGACCAGCACGGTGTACCGCGCCATCGAGTCGGCGGCCAGCGTTATGGGATCCGAAGCCAACACCAGCACCTCGTCGCCGCTCACGTCTATGGCGGCTGCATCTTCCCCGACCCGGGCACCTATCAGCACCGCCGTATCCCCGGTATCGACCCCGGCAAGACTCCTCGCCAGAAGATCCGCGGGCAACTTCCCTGAAGGCAGGGGAAGACCGTAGCAGATGACCCGCAGTGCCGCATCCAGGTTATCCACCACAAAGTCCACGCCCCCCACAGGCTCGGCCTGATGGGGATCGTTGCGGAGGAACATGGTCAGAGCGCCGGCCCTCCGGCCCGCTTCCACGTCATAGGTGTGATCGCCCACCACCAGTAGCCGGTCTGTTCGGATCCTGAGTTCGCGGGCTATGTACTCGACCCCGTCGGGGAAAGGCTTGGGACTCAGCGGTGTGTCGCGGGTCACCACAACCGCAAAATGGGCCAGATCGATGCCGGGAAGGTTCGAGAGGGCCCTCTCCACCGCTTCACGGCTGTTTCGCGTGATGATCGCCATGGGGATGCCACGGTCGCGTAGGTACGCAACCACGTCATCGGCACCGTTGTTCGCAACGCAGCGAGACGCAGCCTCCATTTCGGCCGCCACCAGGACATCTTCTTTGAGTCGCCGCTCGTCTCGGTCACCCATCCCCGCGAAGAACTCGAGCAGACCCACTTCTCGGGGGCAACCCACCGCCTCGTGTATGGCGGCGAAATCAAGGGCACCCGGCTCGGTCAACGTCCCATCGAAGTCGAAGACCACCGCTTCCACACGGAAGGGACGGCCGTCGCGCAGAAAGGGGCTGGGCTCAGCCGGACGTGCTTGGCCTACTATCACGCTTCTCCGCCTCCTCGCATCGTCTGCGCAGCCGCATCATCCATGCAGCCCGATGTCCCGTTCACTCGTCATGTCAGATAGTAGAGCAGCGCAGGGATGACGCCCACCGCCATCAGAGTCGTGCTCAGAACGATCGAAGATGCCAGTTCCGCTTGGTTGTTGTACTTGGTGCACAGAACAGAGGTGACCACGGCGCCCGGCATAGCCGCCTGGAATATCACGACCGCCCGCGGGATACCGGTGAGACCCAGAAGCCAGACCGCCGACAACCCGAGGAGGAAGCCCCCACCCATCCGTATCACGCTCGCGATCAGGGTCAGGGGGATCTGCGAGAAACGGAAGCGCCCCATGTTCATGCCCAGCACCAACAGCATCAGCGGCACCGCCGCCCTCCCCACGAACTCCACGGAGTTGACCACTGCCGCAGGGAGTCGGGTGCCGGTGAGACTGACGACGAGGCCGATAACCGCAGCGTAGACGAGTGGAGTCTTGAGGACGGTCTTCACTCCCTGCCCAACCGCTTTGTGACCGGACGCCACATAAACACCGAGCGAGTAGACCAAGAGAAGGTTCGGGATCCCGTAGAGCACCAGATTAGCGACTCCCACATCACCGAACGCCAGATAGATGATGGGGAGGGGGATGTTGATGGTGTTGGAGAAGACGATGGGCAGATAGAGACCCGGCCCGCCCTTCTTACGGGTGCCGAACGCCAGCCAGGCCAGTACGAAACTCCCGGTCATGACAAGGACGGTCGAAGCCCATAGATAGAGGGCCTCGCTGATCACGATGGTGCTTGCCTGCATCGAGTAGAAAACCAAGCAGGGTGTGGCGATGAAGAGGGCCACATCGATCAACGCAGCCGCTCCCGCGCCCCGAGTCGCCCGACCGAACAGGTAGCCGAGCACTATCGCGAAGAAGGTGGGCCCCAAGACGTTGATGATCTGCTCCATACGTCTGAAGTATACTCGGGCGCTCTTCTACGCTCCTTTGGGACACCGCTTCCGCACCTCTGCCCCCGGCACGCACCACGTCGTGGAGGCAAGGGCGTTATTCGCGGCTAAGAACGGCAATCGCCCGTGCGCTGAAGACGCCTAGATGGTATAAGTGCAGGAATGGACGAAGCCACTTTCTACCACTGGCTTGTCATGGCCTGGATGGTCCTTGCCGTCGCCACCTTCGTGGCGCTCTTTTTCATCACCGCACCGTACGGACGCTTCACACGCAGTGGATGGGGGCCGCGGCTCAACGCCCGCTGGGGGTGGATCCTCATGGAGACCCCCGTTCTTATCACCTTCTTGGTCCTCTACGGAGTGAGCGACCGCAAGTCGAATCCGGTCAACATCGTGCTTCTCCTCTTCTGGGTGGCCCACTATTTCCACCGGTCGCTCGTCTACCCTTTCCGCCTGCATAGCCACCGGCCGAGCATCACAGTCTCGGTTATCGCCATGGGCGCAGTCTTCAACGTCGGCAACGGCTACCTCAACGGACGCTATCTCTTCGCCCTGGGGCCGGAGTTGCAGATTTCCTGGATGCTCGATCCCCGCTTCATCCTGGGGGTGCTCCTCTTCTGGGCCGGATATGCCCTTAATCAACACTCCGACCGTGTTCTGATCGGACTCCGCGCACCTGGGGAGAACGGCTACAAGATCCCTAACGGCGGAGGCTATCGGTACATCAGCTGTCCCAATTACTTCGGCGAGATGATGGAGTGGGCCGGCTGGGCGCTCGCGTGCTGGAATCTGGGCGCCCTAGCCTTCTTCGTCTGGACTGTGGCCAACCTGGCGCCGCGCGCCATCAAGACTCACCGCTGGTATCAAGACCATTTCCCAGACTACCCCCAAGATCGTAAGGCGCTGGTACCCTTCATCGTCTGACCCGGACTATCGTCGTGCGAACTGGACCGGCAATGGCCCGCGCTGGTGAACCGCGATAGAATGGCCGGGCGGTGCCGTTCCGACCATCGACCGTGAGGGGCTGAAGACTCGGTGATAGCAAGCGTGAGCCAGGTGAGGGCCACGGCTCCCGTCGCCCGGAGCGTATTCTGGCTGATGATATCCCTGATGGCCTGGGAACTGTTCCAGGGTCTCAGGGCGGGGGCAGCGATCCCAGAAGGTTCTTGGGCTCTTGCGCCGATTGATCTTGTGTTCCTCACCCTTCTGCCGGCGCTGTCCGCTTTCGCGTTCACCCGGCTCTTTCTGGTCATCGGCCAGACGGTCCGAGGCACGCTCAATGTCTACTCGACGATATCCAGCCCATTTGCCTGGCTCTTCTGGATCGGTCTCGGCATCGGCATGGTCGGGCACGGCCTGCACGTCGCCGGCCACGCCCTCCGTCGGGCCATGCCCGAGATGTTCGCCCAGGGAGAGTTCGCCACTAAGATCGCCTTCCTGGATACCAGCGCCGGGTACCTCCTGATGGGGATAGGCTTCTTCCTCGCCACCCTGGTGATCCTGCTCATCGGTCAGGGGTCGGGGCAACGTATCACCGGGCCCGAGAGACTCCTCTTCGTGCTGGGCTCTCTCGCTACGTACGGCCTTGTAACCATCTACTTGGGGATCGAAGGCAGGCAGATCGTCTTCGCCATCGTGGCCAGCGCGGTGATCAGCGCCGTCAGTCTGTGGACCCTGCGCCCCTCTGAGATCACCCATGACCCCATCGGAGCCTTCATCGTTCCGGGGACCTTTTTGGCCGGAGTGACGTTGATCATCTGGGCCATCATTGTTGGAGGACAGCCGGTCTGGCCCTAGCGACCGGACCGATCCTGAACCCGTCTCTTGAGTTATAATCGCGTCTCGCTCAAGGCCGAACACGCCACGCGGAGTGGTGT
This sequence comes from Actinomycetota bacterium, assembly GCA_012729575.1. Classification (GTDB taxonomy): domain Bacteria; phylum Actinomycetota; class Thermoleophilia; order RBG-16-64-13; family RBG-16-64-13; genus RBG-16-64-13. The sequence continues at coordinate 15,724 of JAAYCW010000010.1, forward strand.
CCGAGTTGGCTTAAGGAGCACGACTGGAAATCGTGTAGGCGGGGGTAACTCGTCTCGAGGGTTCGAATCCCTCCCACTCCGCCATGTTCCCGGGAGGGGATTTTCGTGGGCATCCGCACGTTCAGAAGAGCGCTGGCGCTGAGCGTCCTGTTGCTCTCTCTTCTCACCATCGGCTCCATGGCCGCCGGTTGCTCCTCCAATGGCGACGAGCCTGTCACCACCACCTCGTCCGGCCCGATCACTACACAGACGGCCACCACCGGGGCGACCACCACCTCGACTACGGAATCTCTGATGACGGAGTGGGATCGGCTCCTACGCGACAACTCCAAAGTCCAACATGAGCTGGCCATCTACCTTAGCCAAGGCGTAGAAGATGACGACCCGCTGATGGGCCTCTACCGGGGGTTGCAGGCCCGCACCCGAGCTCTGACCTGCCGCAAGGCCCTGGCCGAAAGGGACCTCGACTTGGCCGATGCCGCCATGCTCGAGGTTTATTACGCTATGAACCTCGGCCGCGACGTCGCCCAGGGATCGACGGGCGAGACGCTTGCCGATGCATACGGCATCATCGAGACGTTGGGCTCACCCTCACGGGCGCCCGATGAGTCGGCTGCACTCCTCGACAGGTTCATCGAGAGCCTGGCTCCCCTGCTCGACGAGGCCACCGGATTGCTCGCCTCGACCACCAC
>JAAYCW010000011.1 GCA_012729575.1 Actinomycetota bacterium
CGATCGGCATCCCCCGGGCGATGTATACCTACGAGCGGCTGCCTTTCTGGGCCACCTTCTTCAAGGGCTGCGGATTCGACGTCGTGCTCTCGCGACAGACCGATAAGAAGATCAGGCAGTTGGGCATCGACGGAGCGGTGGCCGAGCCCTGCTTCCCCATCCGAGTGGCCCACGGTCACGTAGCCGAGTTGGTAGAGGAAGGGGTCGACTACATCTTCCTCCCCAACGTGCTGAACGAGGAAACCGACCATCCCAAGATCGAGTCGCACGCCTGCCCCTGGGGCCAGACACTGCCCCACGTCATAAGACTGGCGCCGCAGTTCGAGGCCCATGCCGACCGGTTCCTCTCACCCACGTTGCACTTCCGCCGAGGACCGGCTGCCGCACGCGAAGTCATGCGCGCGGCGCTGAAGCCCTTGGGTGTACGGGCCAAGGTAGTAGATGCCGCTCTAAACGAGGCGTACGAAGCTCAGGATGACTTCCGCGCCCGTCTGATAAGCGCGGGCGCCGACGCCCTTGCCACCTTGAACGAGCACAATGAGCTGGGGATAGTGCTGGTGGGCCGTCCCTACAATATCTACGACTCCGGCGTCAACATGGATATCCCCGCCAAGCTCCGCCGGTACTACGGGGTCAACATCATCCCCTTCGACTTCCTACCTCTGTGGGGCATGGATACCTACGCCGTTACCCCCAATATGTTCTGGAGTTACGGACGCAAGATCTTGCAGGCCGCCGAGGTAGTGGCCGCACACCCCAACCTGCATATCATCTACATGACCAACTTCAAGTGTGGCCCCGATTCGTATGTGAAGCACTATATGGGCGCCGCTTCCCCCGACCCGTTTCTCGTGCTGCAGTTCGACGAACACACAAACGACGCCGGGGCCATGACCCGTTGCGAGGCCTATCTGGACAGCAAGGGCTTCCTGCGTTGGTGGACCCGTGAAGACAAGACCAAGCAGCCCCTGAGAGAGACATAGTGGATACCGAAACCGCCACCAAGGGAGGCAACGGCAAGGCCACCCGAGAAGCGGCCAAGGCCGCCCTGGCTGCGCTACCAAAGCCCCCGGCCGCGCACAGCGCCGACACCAGTCCGGTGCAGACCGACATCGATGTCAGAAACCGCACTCTCTGGTTGACCCGGATGCCGTACGGAGGCTCGCGCATGCTGGCCGCGGCCTTCTGTTCCATCGGCCTGGACACCCGGGTCACTCCCGACGAGGATGCCCGTACGCTCGAGCTGGGTGGCAAGTACACCTCCGGAGATGAGTGCTATCCCCAGAGGATCGTGCTGGGCGACTATATGAAGCTACTGGAAGACCGGCGTCTCGACCCCAAGAAGACCGCTCTCCTCTTACCCACAGCGAATGGGCCCTGCCGCTTCGGCCAGTATATCTCGCTTCTGCGCCGTATCCTGGATGACCAAGGGTATCAGGACGTTGCCATCCTCTCCTTCACCTCGGCCGACGGTTACGCCGGTATCGGTGACCAGGCCGGAGCACTCATCCGCACCGCCTGGCGGGCTGTGGTGATCCAGGACATGCTGCTCAAGCTGCTCCTGATGACCCGGCCCTACGAGGTGAACGCCGGCGAGACCGACAGGGTGTACTCGGAATGCCTGGATCTGATGGGTGAGATCGTCGCCAGGCAGAACGTCGGCAACAAGAAGCGCCTGGCCGCGCTCCAAGCGGGCCTGCGCACGGTCAAAGAGAAGTTCCTGGCCATCCCCGTCGAGAACGAGGACCGCCCTCTCATAGGGGTGGTTGGAGAGATCTTCTGCCGTCTCAACACCTTCTCCAATAACGACCTCATCCGGCACATCGAAGCCCAGGGGGGAGAGTGCTGGCTCACCGGGGTGGGCGAATGGGTCTGGTACACGAACGCAGAGGCCTTTCGCCGCCACCGCGAGGACAAACAACGACTCCGCAAGGCTTGGCTGAAGACCTTCATCACCTCGCGCATCATGCACCGAGACGAGAGGGCACTGCTCAAGGGTTTCGAGGATATCTTCGCCCGGCGTCCGGAACCGCACGTCTCTGAGGTGCTTGAGTGTGCCCGGCCCTATCTGCCACAGTCAGGGGCACTGGGCGAGATGGTTCTCTCTACGGGAGGAGCTATCGCCTACTACCGGCGGGGAGCGGACGGCATCGTCGACATCAGTCCGTTCACCTGCATGAACGGCATCGTCACAGAGGCTATCTACCCACGGGTGAGCAAGGACCACGACCATATCCCTATCCGGGTCTTCTACTTCGATGGTACTCACAGCGACCTCGACCGTGACGTGGGGATCTTCCTCGAGCTGACGAAGACCTACAAGCGGCGCAAGAAGATAGCCCGGGCATAAGCAGCCCGATTGCCGAGACGCGGACAAGGGCGACTCCGATGGTGACCTTGGCGACGACGGGACCAGGGACCGAAGCGTGTTCGCCCGGCTAGGCGCCTTCGCCGTCCGTTACCGCTGGTTCATCGTAGCCTCCTGGGTGGTCGCTGCAGCCGTGCTCACCGTCGTCGCACCCAACATCGACGATGTGGCCGTGAGCGACCAACGGGCCTTCCTCCCCACAACGGCACCCAGCTTGGAAGCTCACGAGGTGGTCGCGGAGCATTTCCCAGACCGAGTCTCGCCCTCAAGCGCCGTCATCGTGATCGACACGGGCCCGGGAGGCCGTGTGGACCACGGAGCGGCGGCGGACTTCGTCTCCGGCTTTACCGACTGGGTGAGCGGCGCCGACGGCGCCGCGCCTCTGGAGGCAGTCGAAAAGGTACTCTCTCCCACGCTGGCAGACGAGCAAACCAAGGCAGGTCTGACCAGCAAGGACCGGCAGGTCGCCCTCATCCTCCTGCGCTTCAATGCGATAGGGACCACTCCGGAGACCAAGAACGCCCTGGCCGCCATCGAGGACCGGCTGCGAGAGGCACCTGAAGGCATCGACACGTTTATGACGGGGGACGGCCCGATTCTGGCCGCCTACACGAACGCCACGAGGGAAAGCGTCGACTCGACCACTTGGATCACCATCCTCCTGGTCGTGATCATCCTGCTCTTGATCTACCGGTCGCCGGTGAGCCCTCTGATACCCCTACTGACCATCGCGCTGGCGTATCTGATCTCGCGAGGTGTGATCGCGTTTCTCGGCGATCACGCTTTCACCATCTCCTCGTACACAAACATCTTCCTGATCGTCGTCCTCTTCGGTGCGGGCACCGATTACTGCCTCTTCCTCATCAGCCGCTTCCGCGAGGAGATGACCGGCGCCTCTTCGTCGGCCCCCGCAGTGAGGAGAACGGTCCGCGCGGTGGGTGAGACCATCGCCTCAAGCGCAGGAACAGTCATAGTCGGCGTGGCTATGATGGCCTTCGCCGAACTCGGGCTCTACAACACCAGCGGCCCCAGCATCGCCATCGGCGTGGCCATCGCCCTCATCGCCGGTCTGACCCTCACCCCGGCTCTGCTCAGCCTCTTGGGTCATCGCGCGTTCTGGCCCAGAACGGCCCACCGCATAGAGGACTCCGGCGCCTGGTACGCGTGGGCCCGGAGAGTGGTCAAGAGGCCCGTCATCGCCTTCCTGGTACCTGTGATCTTCCTGATCCCCTTGGCCCTCTACGGTAACGACCTCACCCGGGATTTCGACCTGCTCGGAGACCTCTCCGACGAGAACGAGGCCCGCGTGGGGTTCGAGGTTCTTGCCACCCACTTCGGAGCGGGAGAGATGCAGCCCCTCAACGTCGTGGTGGTAGACAAGAACGCCGGTTACGACACGCCGGAAGGCATGGCTCGGATGGAGGGGTTACACGAGGCCCTGGCCGGTCTCGAGCACGTATCGACCGTGCGCAGTTTCGCCGGATCGCTGGAGGACAAGAGCTTTTTGGTCGTTTCCGAGCAGCTCGAAGAACTGGCCGGGCGAATCCGCGACGCGATCCCGGCCGTCGAGCCGAACTCTGCGACCGTGGGCGACGACGCAGGCGCGGTTACAGCGACCCCCGCGACCCCTGAGTCGGTCGCAAACCTCGAGGCGGCCGCCCAGCAACTCCTGGGCGTATATACCTATCTTGTGGAATTGGGCGCCTCCTACCCCGAGGTACTACAGGACGCGGGACACCTCCGGGCCACAGGTGCGTTGGCGGAACTGGGCGGCCTGGGGCAGACCGATCAAGCGATCTCTGAGGCTCTTCCCCTGCTGGATTCGCTTGCCCAGGGACTCGAGGAACTGCAGGCCTCGTTCTCCTCCCAGCCGAACGCCATCCTTCTCCCCCAACTCTACCTCGATGGCAACCAAGGCCTGCGGGCACTCCGCGATGCGTATATCTCAGCCGATGGCACCGCCACCCGCCTGCAGGTCGTACTCGATTCCGGACCCTACAGCTCCGAGGCCCTCAGCACCGTCGAAACCATGCGCCGGGTTCTGGAGGACGGAGCCTACGACGGCGTGGTCGAGGGGAACTCGGCCGTATTGCTCGACCTGCGCGACGCGTCCGACCGCGACATGACTCGGGCGATCGTAATCGTGCTCGGGGGGATATTCGTGGTCTTGCTCTTGCTGCTGCGGGCTCTTGTGGCCCCCATCTACCTGATCCTGACCATTCTCTTGTCATACGGCGCCACCTTGGGGGTGATGCGGCTCGTCTTCGTCGACATATTGGGAACGGATGGGGTCACCTGGTGGGTGCCGCTGTTCATGTTCGTGATGCTCGTCGCCCTGGGGATGGACTACAACATCTTTCTGATCGGCCGGGTCAAGGAGGAGATAGCCTCCCAAGGCACGCGGGCGGGCACCCGGCAGGCCCTGGCCCGGACAGGAGGCATCATCACTTCGGCGGGTATCATCATGGCAGGTACCTTCGCCAGTATGATCAGCGGCAGCATCCTGGGGCTGCTCCAGATTGGTTTTGCCGTAGCCTTCGGCGTGTTGCTCGACACCTTCGTCGTACGAACCACCCTGGTTCCGGCCATCACCGTCCTTTTGGGACGGTGGGCCTGGTGGCCCCGGCGCGGACCAGACAGCACGAGCGCCGGCGGAACCGGCCGCGGAGGCAAGGAATAGGCGCGTGGAGGTCCCGCGGTGTATCTTATAGGTAGTGCACGATCACCGTTATAGGAGACCGGCATGGAGAGCGTCGATGAAACACGGCGATCGGTCGAAGATCTTCTGCGCGGGCAGCGGTTCGCCGTCCTCTCTACCGAGTCGGAGACGGGGCCTTACTGCAGCCTGATCGCGTTCTGGGCGGCTGAGGATCTGAACCACGTGGTCTTCGCCACCCTGCGCTCGACCCGCAAGTTCAATTACCTGGTGACTCATCCGCGAGTGGCTCTCCTCTTCGACGACCGCACCAACAGAGAGACCGATCTCCGCAAGGGCATGGCCGTGACCGCTACCGGTACAGCGAGAGAGGTGACAGATGTTGAGGCACGCGTCAGGACGTCGGAGGCGTTTCTCGCCAAGCATCCCAGTCTGGCCTCGTTCCTGGCGTCGCCGGATTGCGCGTTGATCCGAGTGGATATCGACGTCTTCTACGTGGTCACCGAGTTTCAGAATCTGGTCGAATTGCGCGCGCACTCGCCCAGGTAATCGTACTCGCAGATAGCCGCGCGACACGCGAGGCGTGGCCGGGGAATCCTTCAGCTAGACCTCTCCGAGGAGATCCCTCTCCACCACCAGCTTACCCTCCTTGAAGACCCGCCAGACGGGGTTCATTCCATAGCGATAGGGGATCTCTGCATGCCGGGTCTCGTCAACGATGAGAATATCCGCCTTCTTACCGACCTCCAAGCTTCCCACTTCGTCATCGACGGCCAACGCAGCCGCTGCCTCTATGGTGATGGCCCGGATGACCTCCTCGGCCGACATGTGGAGCTGAGAACAGCCCATGCTGGCCATCAACCACAGATTCGCCGTGGGACTCGAACCGGGATTGAGATCGGTACTCAAGGCCACGCGAGCTCCTGATTCCAGCAGGTGTCTGGCCGGAGCGTAGCCGCCTTCCCCCAGAAAGAACGTGGCCCCCGGCAGAAGCACCGCCACAGGAACCCGTTTACCACCATCGCGTGCCGCCAAAGCGGAGATGCCGGCCTCGCTCACGTGGTCAAGGTGGTCTACAGATACAGCCCCCAGTGCGGCCGCCATCTCCGTGCCCCCCGTGTAACTCAACTGATCGGCGTGAAGCTTCGGCAGCAGACCGTGGTCGGCGCCGGCCTCCAATACGCGGCGGCATTGATCGACGGTGAAGGCCCCCTGCTCACAGAAGGCGTCGCAGAACCTGGCCAGCTTGTGCTTCGCGGCTGCGGGGATCATCTTCTTGACTACCATCTTCACGTAATCGTCCGGATCATCGAGATACTCCAGTGGGACCACGTGGGCGGCCAGCAGTGTGGGCAGCACATCGACGGGATGCTCCGCGGCCACGTCGCGGTAGACCTCCAGGATGCGCAACTCCTGGTCCGGCAACAGACCATATCCACTCTTGGTCTCCACGGTGGTGACGCCGAAGTGTAAGAAGTGATCCAACCGCTTGCGGCTCAGTGCCCGGAGGATCTCACTCGAGGCGGAACGCGTGGCGTGCACCGTGCTCATGATGCCGCCTCCCGCAGCAGCCACTTCCTGGTAACTCGCCCCGGCGACCCGCAGCTGGAACTCATCGGAACGGTCGCCGGCGTAGGCCACGTGCGCATGGCACTCCACCAGGCAAGGCATGACCACCCGTCCGTCGGCATCGACCGTCTGCCCGCCCCTCAGCAGTCGGACTTCTTCCCGCAAATCGTCGCCCGGACCCACCCAGACAATGCGGCCCTCTCGTGCGGCGACGGCGCCCCCGGGGATCATCCCCAACGCCGAGCGAGCGCCCGGATCCGTCCCGATGCGGGCGCAGGTGAGTAGTTCTCCTGCGCCGCTCACGATCAGATCGGCCTCTATCCAAGTGCGCGCTTCACTCACCTTCCGCCTCCTAACGCGCTCAATCTCAGGAAGTCCTCCCTCTCAGTGGTCCGGGCGCAGTTGCGATCCCTGTGTTCAGCTCCCCAATGCTTTTCTGAACCGCTTACTCTACGCCTCTGGGCGGCGACGTCAAGGTGCGCCCCGGGAGAAGAAGAGGCCGCCCGCCGCACTTAAGTGCGGCGGGCGGCCGGGACCTACGAGAGCTGAGGGTAACTGCCGGGAATCAGACGGCACCCCGCGGTGCTCGGACGACTCCCTGCGCCCTCTGCCTCCTACTCGCTCTTCTTGATACGCATACCGTAGAACGACCTCCATACGAAGTAGATGGAGATCAAGAAGAACACGGCGGCGAGAATCCAGGTGAGGACGTTGTTGCCCGCGTCGTTGGCAATGCTCACAGCCAGCTCGACCGCCAGCAGACCGAACAGAGTGGTGAACTTGATGATCGGGTTCAGGGCCACTGAGGAGGTGTCCTTGAACGGGTCGCCCACTGTGTCGCCTATGACGGCGGCCGCGTGCAGGTCGGTGCCCTTCTCTTTCAGGTCCACCTCCACGATCTTCTTGGCGTTATCCCAAGCGCCACCGGCGTTTGCCATGAAGACGGCCTGGAACAGACCGAAGACCGCGATGGAGATCAGGTAACCGATGAAGAAGAACGGCTCCAGGAAGGCGAAGGCGAGCGTCCCGAAGAACACGGCCAAGAAGATGTTGATCATCCCCTTCTGCGCGTACTGGGTGCAGATGCCGACGACCTTCTTACTGTCTTCGACGTTGGCGGTCCCGGTCTCCACATCGAGGTTGATGTGGCGCTTGATGAACTCCACCGCGCGGTACGCGCCGGTGGTAACGGCCTGGGTGGCCGCACCGGTGAACCAATAGATCATGGCTCCGCCCATGATGATACCAAGCAGGAACGGCGGATGGAGCAGCGATAGCTTGTCGACGTTCTCGGTGAGTTCGCTGGTGAGCATCATGATGATGGAGAAGATCATGGTAGTGGCGCCGACCACAGCCGTACCAATAAGCACCGGCTTCGCGGTAGCCTTGAAAGTGTTCCCGGCGCCGTCGTTCTCCTCCAGGTTCTCCTTAGCCACATCCCAGTCGGGCTTGAAGCCGAAGTCCCTCTCTATCTCAGCATCCACACCCTCGATCTGCTCGATGGTAGAGAGCTCATAGACCGACTGAGCGTTGTCCGTTACCGGGCCATAGGAGTCCACAGCGATGGTCACCGGGCCCATACCCAAGAAACCAAAGGCCACCAGACCGAAGGCGAACACGGCCGGGGCCAGCATGATGTCGCCCAAGCCCTGGGTGCTGACTACGTAACCGATTCCCATGAGAACCATGATGGCAAAGCCGATGTAGTAGGCGCTGTAGTTGCCCGACACAAAGCCGGAGAGGATGTTGAGTGAAGCTCCGCCCTCTCTGGTCGAGGTAACGACCTCTTTCACGTGCGCCGACTTGGTCGACGTGAAGATCTTCACCAACTCGGGTATCAGCGCGCCGGCCAGAGTACCCATGCTGATGATGATGGAGAGCATCCACCAGTAGTTGGGATGCACGTCGCCCACCAGAGTGTTACCACCGATCAGCAGATAGGACACCACAAAGGTGAGGATCATGGACACGATCGAGGTGATCCAGACCAACGAGGTCAAGGGACTCTCGAAATTCATCTTCCTAGCGTTCTTATAACGCGCCTTGGTGACAGCCGCGTTGAGGAAGTAGGAGCCACCACTCGAGATGATCATCATTACGCGCATGACGAAGATCCACACCAAGAGCGCGACCTGGATGAGCGGATCGGCCACAGCCAGGATGATGAAGGTGATGAGAGCCACACCGGTGACGCCGTAGGTCTCGAAACCGTCGGCGCTGGGGCCGACCGAGTCACCTGCGTTGTCGCCCGTGCAGTCGGCGATGACGCCCGGGTTACGAGCATCGTCTTCTTTGATGTTGAAGACGATCTTCATCAGGTCGGAGCCGATGTCGGCAATCTTCGTGAAGATACCGCCGGCGATCCTCAGAGCGGCCGCGCCCAGTGACTCGCCGATGGCGAACCCGATGAAGCACTGACCTGCGTAGTCACGCGGGATCCAGATGAGAATGATGAGCATGATGATGAGTTCCACGCTGATTAGCATCATGCCCACGCTCATACCTGAGCGCATGGGGATGGCGTGGATGCCGTACGGTTTGCCCCTCAGGCTCTCGAAAGCGGTGCGAGAGTTGGCATAGGTGTTGACCCTGATCCCGAACCAGGCCACACCGTAACTACCTAGGATACCGACGATGCTGAAGAGCAGGATGATGAGCACCCGGCCTCCGGAGAAGTCACTCAACAGGCCGAAGTACACTCCGATCACGATGGCGATGAACACCCATAGGATGATAAGGAACTGTCCCTGCTTGAGCAGATAGGTCTTGCATGTCTGCCAGATCAGCTCCGAGATCTCCTTCATCGATTTGTGGGCGGGCAGTCTGCGGAGCTGATAGAAGATGACAAGGCCGAACAAGAGGCCCAGGGCGCAGACGATGAGGCCTAGGGCTAGAAGAAGGCTACCGGACATGCCGTGAAAATTGACCTGGTTCAACTCCGGTAGGACAAGGCTCGCTTCCCCCCCGCCCCCTTCAGCCGCCAGCGCAGCGGGCGCGAAGGCCAGCAGGCAGACCGCCGCGATGGCCAGGAAGAGAGCAAGCCTCCTCCAACCACGCGCCGGTGTTCTTGACGGTTTGACTTCCATGCAGCATGCCTCCTTGTCAGCCCTCATGGCGTTTTACTTGCGGAGTTGCACCTCAGGACCGAGGTAAGCCCCACTATTACTGCGGACTTTTTGGAGCGTCCCCCACGAGCGCCAAAACCGGCCCCCCAACAGGCCTAGTCCAACGCTTCATCCTACAGAACGGTCCGCTCTCTCGTCAAGGATTCGGGAGCGTCACACCGATGCCTGCAACCCCGGCTGCGGAGCACATACACTGGCCCTCCGTCCGCCCGCCACCCAAAGGGGGGATTGAATACAGCCCTAAGTGGAGATAACAGGGCCTGGTGGGCCCAGCCCGCCGAGACGGGTTCACTTAGGAAAGGAGCAACCCATGGACAAGTGGCAATGCCTGTTGTGTGGATACATATATGACCCTGAAGTGGGGGACCCGACGCAGGGGATAGAGCCCGGGACCCCCTTCGAGGATCTGCCCGACTCTTGGGAATGCCCGGATTGCGGCGCCAGCAAAGAAGAATTCGAGAAGATGGCGTAAGCTTAGAAGACCGGCTACGCCGAGAGGCCGGTGTAAGCGCGGCCGACCGATGGGACCGGCCGCGGCGGAGGGGCCGGACGGCAGTGTCAGGACTCGCCGGCCCCGCAGCCCAAGAACAAAGACATCAGGCGGTAGCCCGGCGCCACGGCGAAGCCCGTGGCCCGGGCTGCCGCCTCGGTGAAGATCGAGGCTCCGTTGGACGTACATCCTGGCCCCCACATCACGAAGGGTACCGGCTCCGCGACGTGAGTCTTGAGTTCCACGGGGGTGGGGTGATCAGACATGACCAGCAGCCTCACGCCTTCAGATTCCCCAGGGGCGTCCCCTCGCTCTATCCGCCTCTGCATCTCGAAGACCTGCGGAACCATCAGGGCGTCGATCTGCTCTATGGCCCGCAGCTTACCGGCAACATCACCCGCGTGAGATGCCTCATCAGGAGCCTCCACGTGCACGAACACCAAGTCGTAGTCGCCGAGAGTGTCCAGCGCCCCCGCCATCTGCCCTTCATAGTCGTTGTCCCCAGCATCCGTGACCCCCGGGATGGAGACGTAGTCGACACCCGTCTGCAAAGCCAGCCCTCGTAGCAGATCGACCGCCGAGGTCAATACCGCCCGCCGGCCACCGTAGCTGGCCGCGAAGGTCGGCATGAGCGCCGGCTTCATCCCCGGCCAGAACAGCCAGATCTGCGTAGCCGGGAGTTGGCCGCGAGCGACCCGGTCCGCATTGACGGGATGCATCGCAAGGATGCCTTTGGAGGCCTCCGTAAGTTCGATGATCAAGGAGGCCCCCGAACCCTCAGGACCGTAATCGGCGACGAGCCGGTCGGTGATGTCGTGAGGCGGGGTGAGAGACGTGGCGAGCAGGTCCGCCCCATCACGGACTGTAAGTATGTGACGGAACCCCACCCCGGCGTGGAGGCCGAGGCGCCCCTCGCCCCCTCCGTCCCGGGTCACGCCCGGCAATCCATCACGTAGAGCGGCTATGAGTTCATGAGATTCCACCGAGGGGATATTGCCGACCGAGTAGCTCACCATCCGCCCATCGATCACCGTCACCAGGTTGCAGCGCAGGGCCACCTGCCCCTGCTCCAGCTCTATGCCCATCGCCATAGCCTCGATAGGCCCCCGGCCCGCGTAATATGCGGCCGGATCGAACCCCATAACACTCATGCACGCGACCGCGCTGGAGGGCTCCATCCCCTCGGGCACGTTCCCAGCCATGCCGACGGTCCCTTCACGGGCCAGCCGGTCCAGATTCGGGGTCTGGGCCGCTTCCAAAGAGGTACGGCCATTCAGGGCGGCCGCCGGCCAGCCCGAAGCTCCATCGATGATCATAACCACGTATTTCACGGATTCCCCCGTGGCCGCTCGCGTCGGCGCAGACGATCCGCCTGCACCCTGACTCCAATCATTATATGCGGTGGCATCCGGCCGGTAGACCCTTTGGCCGTTAGATGTCTGGACGACTCAGGACTTGAAGTACTTCGCTCCCACTTCGCGGAAGGCCGGCAACGCACCGCCCGCCACCTCCGGCGCCACGCAGAAGGCCAGCCGGAAGTGCCCCGGCATCCCGAAACCGCTCCCCGGCACCACCAACACTAGATGCTCCAACATCTCGCGACAGAAGGCAACATCATCCTCGATCGGCGAGCGCGGGAACAGATAGAAGGCCCCCTCCGGCCGGAACAGCTGAAAACCAGCTCCCTCCAGGCCGGCACACAATACGTCGCGATTGCGCTGGTAGGGTGTGATATCGACCCCGACCCCCTGCAGCTTCGCCACCAGACGTTGCATTAGGGCGGGAGCATTGACGAAACCAAGGACACGGTTGGTCATGACAAGCGCCTCCATCACCGTCCCAATCTGCGGGATGGCCGGGTTTGCGGCCACGTAGCCGATCCTCTCTCCCGCGAGCGAGAGTTCCTTGGAGTAGCTCGAGGCGATGATGGTCCCGGCATAGGCCGCCATCACCGGACTCACCGCTCCACCATCGAACACGATGTGCCGATAGGGCTCGTCCGAAACCAGGTAGATCATGCGTCCGTTCTCTCTCGACTTACGGCTCAGGAGTTCCCCCAGAGCCTCCAGGGTGGGGGCGGGGTAGATCCGGCCGGTGGGGTTGTTCGGAGAGTTCACAAGTACGGCCCGCGTCCGATCGTTCACGGCCGCCTCGATGCACTCGATATCCAGGTCGAAGTCGGGCAGCGTCGAAACCCGATGCAGGATCCCTCCGTGATTGCCCACATACCAGTCGTATTCCATGAAGTACGGCACGGGGACGATCACCTCATCACCCGGGTCGAGGATGGCCTTGAAGATCACATTGAGCGCGCCGCCCGCTCCGCAGGTCATCACTATGTTGTTCCCGGTCAGTGGGACTCCCTGATCCTCAGCCAGATAGGCGGCAACGGCCGCACGCGTCTCCCAATACCCCGCGTTCGACATGTAACCGTGGAGCCCAAGCTGAGAATCGTGCAGCAGTTCCTCCATCGCCCTCCGGAACTCACCCGGGGGCTCCACGCATGGGTTGCCGATGCTGAAGTCGAAGACCCTGTCGCGCCCGTACGTCTCGGCCAAGCGTGCACCCTCTTCGAACATCTGCCTGATCCAAGAGGAGTGTTTGGCTGCATCAGCGATCTTCTTTGCTACGGGCATGGGAGGCCTCCGGCCAGGGAATGAAGTTGAATCCGACAGCGTGGAAGTCTAGCACGCCGCCCATCGCTCCCTAACGCCGATCGCGCCCCGGCCGTACGAGGGCCCAGAGTCGGCCTGAGCCCGGCCTGCTGATATACTGAAGTGCACCATCATCCGCTCTCCCGAGCTGTGATGGGACCGCTCGGGAAGGAGGCGCTAAGAATGGATTCCCCTAAGGACGTCTTTGCAGCACAGGACCGTTGCGAGGTGTGCGGTGCCGAGCTCGGAGATGAAGTCGTGATTCAGGAGTTCGCTGATGGCAGCCTGGCTCGATTGTGCCCGGAGTGTGCCGCCGGAGCAGCGCTCGATGAACAGCACCCCGGCGAGGATGTCTCGGCCGAGGAACCGCTCGAGGCCTTGTCTGAAGCCTCCCCTGATACTTTGTCCGATAACCCGTCGAGAGTCATCTGGCCGGAGGAGACGGCGGACCCGGCCTCCGACGAGCTCACCCATACGGCCGCAGAGGTAGATCCTCTCGAAAAGACCCGTGAATTGCTCCTGCCGGTGACCGATCTGATCGTCCTCCAAGGCGAGATGCAGTCTGCGCTTGAGAGGCTGGCCTCCTCCTTGGAGCGCTTCGCCGCGGAGATGCTGACCGGATCTCAGGATAAGACGGCCATCGAGACCCGCCTGCAGATGCTGGAACGCGAGCTCGACAAGACGCGCAACCGGCTGGAAGAAACGGAGTTCCTGCTTGCCAGTACTCTGGAGACGGCGCCCGGCGCACTGGGGGGCGTCACCGGCGGTACGGCCCCTGCGCCCGGGACCGCCGCGGCCGAAGTCCCCGCTGCTGCGCCCCCGGATGAGGTCGCGACGCAGAGCGCCGCTTTGGACGCCGCGCCCGTCGAGATGTCGGACCAAGCCTCCGAGACCTCACTCGAACCCGAACAGGTGTCTGAGGGTGAAGATCTGTGGACACAACTGACATCGGCCCCTACCGGAGCGCCTGAGCAGGCTGAACCAGGTGTGCAGACGCCCTCGCCTGCGGCCGTCACAGGCGAGACAGTGCCGGCCGCCATCGGCAACGGAGCCGCCGACACGGAACCGGCTTCCGGCCTCCCTGCCGGCGATACTGTGGCCGCCGCCCAGACCGCTACCGATGCCTCCGCCGAACCGGCCGGTGAGCCGCCGTCGACTCCCGAACAGGTCGCCAAGCCCGTCTCCCCCGCTTCCGACCCACAGGTTCGCGGCATTAGCTTCCGCATAGACGAAGTCCAGGCGACTCAGCGCTACTACAATGAAAGCCCGTTCATAAACAGAGTCCGAGACGTCAGCAACAGTCTGGGCAAGCCCAAGGCCAACCTGACCCGCGTACCCGGCGAGGAACCACGCGCCATCGTGACCATCACCTGGGATATCGTCTGGTACCAGTACCTCGTGAACCTGAGGCGCGACCTCCCCAGCACCCAGGAGCGGGTGATCCTGCACCGCGAAGGGATGGACCTGGATGAGCTCGCATACTACTTCCGGGAACGGAACGCCGTCGTCAACGACGACGGCCGGGTGGACGCCTCCGAGTTGGAGGTCCGTCTTCTCAGCGACCCCTCAGCGCTTATCACAGAGATGACGCCTGTGGAGCAACAGGCGCTTGAAGACGCCACGGAGGAGATCTGGGACCAGCACATATCCCCAGAGTTCAAATGGGACGACTAACGGCCGGCATAGACCATGCGAGGTGATGGCTAATGTTCGACGTACAGGCATCGGTAGGTCAGGCCCACATCCTCAAGCCTCCTTTCGGGAGCGACCTCCTCAAGGAGCTGCAAGAATACGTTCTGGCCGAGAACATCAATCTCGCCTGGCTCTCCGGCGTGGGAGCGGTCTCCAAAGCCAATATCCGCTACTACGATCAGCCCAAACAGCAGTGGATCGAGAACCAATTCGATCAGCGGCTGGAGGTCGCCGGCATGTGGGGCAACGTCTCGTTGTTGAACGGCGAACCCATCGTGCATGTGCACATAGTGGTGGCCGATGAGAAGGGCCATGCCTATGGCGGTCACCTCGCGGATGGGACCTTAGTGTTCAACCTGGAGATCCTTCTGACCGTATTGTCCGGGCCCCCCGTGATCCGCAAGATGGACCCGGAGACAGGGCTCACTCTCTGGCACTGAGACGGCCTGCGCGGTCGTGGCGCCGCCCCGGTGCAGGTGACGGGCGTGACAAGATACCGGGACGGAATCGAGGCGCAATCCTCCAGAAGACACAGCGCGTCCTAAAGTGGTCATTGCACTCTGACGATAATAGATGTGCTGCATTTTGAAGTGCGGGCACAGCATTGGGGTATTGGGGGAAAACAGCATCGCAGGATAGACGGACTGCTCCGATAAAGGCAAACCTCGGGAAACTGCGGGGCGCAAAGCTTCGGGTCTACGGCGTGAGAGCGCTATGACAGCCGGGCTACCGAAGGCGGGTGTTGTTCCTGCCTGCGCTCCACGGAGCACATGGAGTTTCGCAGAAGGAGTAGCTGTATCGTGCGACCTAGCGACGATCTTGAGCCCTGCGTCCACAACCTCTCCACGCTCGTCCCCTTGGCCGTGTGTCTCGCACCCGCATCACACGGTTGGCCGTTTGTCTGGACCGACCGGGTCGCCCTGCATCCCGCCCTCTGCTTCCTGTCCGATAAGACGCAGAGACTGGAACGCGACCAGGATTAGGAACGGGCAGCGCGGTACGGACGATTCTGGGACTAGGTGACCACCAGGATAGGTCTATGACACCGCAGACAACGATCGGCCTCAGCCGTCACCTGCTCCAGCGAGTAGCCGAGTTCCGTGGCGTCGAAGTTGGTCTTTCGCACCTCCGGTTCGACCATAGGCATCTGCTCTCTCGCGCCGTAGTCGACGCTCTCGGCCAGCTTCTCCCAGCTCTTCTGGGCACCCAGGAAAACGGCGATACGTCGGGTCTTGTCTTCGACGTCCTCCGCCACCGGCTCACCCCGCAGATACTTGTCGATGTACTTGGCCGCCACCTTGCCCGCGTTGATAGCCTCTATGATCGTGCCGCCTCCGCTCACCGCGTCGCCGCCCACGAACACTCCGGGCTTGGTGGTCATAAGGGTGTGGGGGTCGACGTCCATGTAGCCGTACTTGTTGAGCTGGATCTGGTCGTCGGCTTTGAAGGGTTCAAAGTCCGGCTTCTGTCCCACCGCATAGATGACGCTGGAGGCGGTCATTACAAAGGGAGCCATATCGGTGGGAACAGGCCTCCTCCTGCCACTCTCGTCCGGTTCTCCCAGCTCCATCTGCTGGCAGACCAGCCCCGAGACCCCATCTTCGCCCTTGCATTCGACCGGCGTAGCCAGGTAGTGAAACACCACGCCCTCTTCTTCAGCCTCCTCGATCTCCCAGGGATTGGCAGGCATCTCGTTGCGGGTGCGGCGGTAGACCACCTCCACCCTCTTCGCCCCCAGCCTCACCGCGGTGCGAGCCGCGTCCATGGCCGAGTTCCCTCCGCCCAGAACCAGTACGTCATCGCCTATCTCGACCGGCTCGTGAAGAGCCACCTTGCGCAAGAACTCGATGGCATCCATGGCTCCCGGCAGATCCTCGCCCGGTATGCCCAGCGGCCGGCCCAAGTGAGCGCCGATGCTCACGAAGGTAGCGTCGAACTCCTTGTCCAGCTGCTCCCAGCTGATGTCGCGGCCCACCCTGGTGTTGTAACGGATCTCGACCCCTTCTTGCTGGATGAGTTCCGCCTCGCGATAGATGACGTGACGAGGCAAGCGGTACTCGGGGATGCCGACGTGCACCATGCCGCCCGGCATGGGCAGGTCTTCAAAGATGGTGGGGCGGTAACCCCGGCGGGCCAGGTAGTATCCGGCCGAGAGTCCGGCCGGGCCCGCACCGATGATGGCCACTTTCTTGCCACAGGCCGCCTGCTTGTCGTCCAGACGACAGGTGACCTCCACCGGCCTCTGACTCAGCTGGGCAGTGGTCAGTTCGCTGACCTCGTGTGGCCCACCGGCGATGAGCGCGGCACCACCCGCCGCCTCGATCAGTTCGGGCGTAGCTCCGGCCGTGGGATCGGTGAGACAACCCGAAGCGCAGCGGTCGTCGGCCAAGCCTTCGGCCCGGTCGGCACACCAGCGCTTGATGTTGTTGATGGCCACCGGTTGACCGATCTGAGCAAGGGTGCAGTTGGTCTCACACGGATGCGGGCAGGTTCTCCCGATGATGGCCGGCAGCGGATTATCGCGTTTGATGATGGTGGTGGCGAGATGGGGATGCTCCTCCAGAGCCTGGAAGATATAGGAGGCACAGTCCACGCCCGATGGACAGGTGGAGCGGCACGGAGCAGCCACCCAACCATACGCGGGTCGCGGTTCACAGGTGAGACCGGCGGCATGGGCGGCGAAGTGTTCGGCCCCCAGGTCCAGGATGGCGAGGATAGGATCGCGGATGGTGTTGGCGATGCCGCACCAGGCGGAATCCTCGATGGACTCGGCCAGGTCGCGGATCTTCCCGACCAAGTCCTCCGCGCCGTTCTCGCCCACGTCGCCCGTGGCCAGCCTCTCGATCAACTCACGCATGACGTCCACACCGATGCGGCAAGGGCCGCAACGACCGCACGACTCCTCTTGGATGAGCCTCAGATACTGGAGAGCAAGGTTCACCGGGCAAACGTCACCGTTAAGCACCACGCCCCGCCAGGAGACGACGGCCTGCACCTCCGCCATGTCGGGTTCTTTCATACGGGCCACGACTTCAGCCGGATCGGGCCCCCCGTACCTATCGGTGAGAGCCGCTACCGGCTCGCTGGCGATGACTTCCGGCGCCTGGGGCATGGCCTCGAAACCTCCTGGACTGGCACACATGTGGACCACTAGGTTACTGGTCTCTGATGATAACGCATCGCCGGGCTATGGGGCCAGGTCTGCGGCCGGATGGCGCGCGTCCTTGACAATGCAATCGCATGAATCTATCAATACATAAAACCCTGACCGATGGAGGCACGCATGGCCGATGGCAAGTACGACAAGTATGTTCTGAGGCGACCCTGGGGTGCCCCCCACCCCGCCAACACAGATCCTGACCAGCCCGTCTACGTCGGGGTAAACCAGGAGACTCCGGCACCAGGCTGGGACGAGCCCTTCACTCAAGTGCTGCAACCCATCTACAAACCGTTCCTCATGCTCCCTAAGCCCCACGTTCACAATTGTGCCGAGTACCTCTACTTCATCGGCGGGAATCCCATGGATTTCGATGATTTCGGGGCTGAGATCGAATTCACCATCGGCGAGGGCGATGACGCCGAGACCTTCGTCATAGACAGCACGACCTGGGTATACATCCCCAAAGACCTGCCGCACTGCCCTCTCAACTTCAAGAGAGTCGACAGGCCGATCATGTTCGGACACGTTATGTTCGCTCCTGGATACCGATCGACCACCGGCTTCGACCCCGACAAGGACTGACCCGGAGCGGTCTCGACACTCGAATCGGTCTCGACACGGAGAGAAGGGTATCGTCTGTCCGCTACAAATCCCCGTATTCCGGCTGCCGATGGCCGTTCAGGAGGGGTTCAGGTAG
>JAAYCW010000101.1 GCA_012729575.1 Actinomycetota bacterium
GCAACCCGGCTTCGCCGCCCGCAGCCGGCAGCTCGGCGGCTACATAGATGATCCTGCGTCGGCGGCGGCAGCAGCCGCCGTCTTGGCTCGTTCGGCCGATCTCGCTTCGTCAAGAGCTACCCGGGCCGCCGTTCTCTGCGAAGCCGGATCCAGCCGGTGAGTCACTGCGACCGTGACCAGTGCTGCAATACAGGCGATGAAGAAGGGCACCTGATATCCGACGAAATTGAGGATGAAACCCGCCACCACCGGGACCACCACGGCGGTAGCGTGCAGAATGGTGACCCCCATGGCCAGACTGGGAGCCACGTCCGCCGGGACGGCTATCTTCCGTAGGTAGGTAGAGGCGCCGATGGTGGAGAACGGGAAGATGAAGGAGTAGATCACGTAGAAGAAACAGGCGAGGTAAACGTTGCCCGAAAGCGCATAACCGCCCAGCGCCACCACATAACCCAGGTTGATCGATTGGAGGACGCGGCGCTCCCCAAGTCTATCGATCAGTCGCCCCACGTAGGGCGATGAGAACACTCCTACGATGGTGACCGTCATCAGCAGCAGTGATATCTCCGCCACACTGAGTTTGAAGCGATTGACGAGAACCCACAGTCCGAAGGAGAAGAAGATCTGCTGACGCACCCCGTCCAGAAGATTGAGCCAGTAATACAAACGGTAGTCCCTCCGCCAGACGATGGGCTCACGCTTGGGCGCCATCTCCCGCTCTTCCCCCTCGAATAGGTTGGGAAATCGGAAGATGGCCACTGCCCCGATGAACCCGACCACGCCCATGATTATGAAAGTGGGGACGAACGAGAACAGGCCGAAGTGAAAGACCAAGAAGACCACGATCAGCGCTGCGAACGTACCCAACTGGCCGAAGGCGGCCATCTTGCCTAGAACGTGCCCGCTTCTCTCCTGAGTCGTCAGGCTCATCCCCAGTGAATACTGGGTCTGAAGGACGGTGTGCATCCCGAAGCTCCCTATGAGCATCCAGGGGATGAGAGTCCAGAAATCACTGGCCACGCTGTAAAGCGCAAAACCGACACCCATCAGCAACATGGCCCCAGCGGTGAGCCGCTGCAGCGAGACCCGGTAAAGAAGCGCCATGAGGATGATCAGAAGGAGGCCACCCAATTCCCGAATGGCCGTCATGTACCCGAACTGTGGCCCGCTGAAGTAGAGGACTTCCTCGAAGTAATTGGTGACCGTGCTGTTGTTGGCGGCGCTGGCGAAGCCATAGGCCATCTGCATGACGGCGAGCATGATGAACCCACGGCCGGCGGGACTGCTCCAGGAGAGGCGGAGACGGCTTGTCATAAGGCGAATCTTACCGCACCAATCGGGACCGAAGGACGCTTTTCAGGCAACCGGATCTGGGTATCGTCCTCCCTCGCCCGTCGCGAGCCTGTCCTACGCACGCGGCGCCCAAAGCACCATGCGCGGCTTGGTCATCTCCTTCACCAGATCTTCGATCTTTCCGTACTTCATACAAGCCGCCATGCAGTGCTGTACGCAGGCCGGCTGCAGCCCCTTGCGGGTACGAGCCGCGCAGAGCACGCACAGTTCCGTCGGGAAGGGGATGAAGGCGAGATAGGCTCTGTCGTTGGGCAGGGCCTGCACCACCTCTTGCACCCGGATGCCGCCCATGCCTGCCGGCCAGTGATGCTCTTGGGCGCACGCCACCTGGCACGCATAGCAGCCTGTGCAATATTCATAGTCGATGAGCAGTCCGCACTCGGGAGCCTTGGCCTTGCGCTTCGTCACCACCTCAGGCCTCCTTTCCCGATCCGGTGCTCACTCCGCCGCGGCGGGCCGCATGGCCCGGCGCGGGGCCGGCGCCGGTGGCCGCCGTACTGGTAGCCCCGCCGATCACGCCGCCGCCCGGGAGCGCATACGCTCCGGGCGGCGCGGTGTGCGCCCGGTAGACCTTGCAGAGGGTACACTTAGCATGCGTCCCGAGTCCGTCCTTGCCCTGATAGCCCATGGGCAGCAACTGGTTGGTGCTCGAATCCCATACTCCTCGCAGCGAAGGTTCGGCTCCCTCATGCTCCGGGTACCACCAGCCATGAGTAGCCGACGCCATCCAGCGCGGCACAATGGGGGTCAGCTTGGCCTTGAGCCGGCACTTGCCGAACATGTTCTCAATCCAGACCCACTCGCCATCGCCGATGCCGAGAGAGGCCCCGGTCTCCGGATGAAGCTCCACCACCGGATCAGGATCGACCTCACGCAACCAGGGGATGTTGCGATGCTCAGAGTTGAAGTACACGGGAGAACGCCTTCCTGTGCTCAGGATGAGTGGGTACTGCTCGTAGAGCTCCGGGCTGGAAACCGGGCTGAACGGGGGCTCCTCGTGGTGTGGTAGAGGCTCGAAGCCCCAGCGTTCGCGCAGCACCGAGTACAGCTCCATCTTACCCGAGGGCGTCTTGAAACCCGGCTTTCCATCCGGACGGAGCAGGCCCCGTTCGTGCCGAAGATAAGGAGCGCTGGGATCGCCGTCGGGCGGTAGCTCCCAGCCCCGCTCGGCGAGCTCATCGAAGGTCATCCCCGACGGACTGACGATCTCGTCCAGGAGCTCGTGCAGATTGGCCCACTTGATGTCGGGGTTGAAGCGTTTGGCCAGCTCGAAGTTGATCTCGTTGTCGGGCCTGCAGCCGTCTACTTCCATGGCCTTCACGATGCTCTCAAGGGGCGTCCACCAGCTGCGTATGCCGTCCTTCTCCAAGAAGGTGGCCGCGGGCAACACGATATCGGCCAGTTCCGCCGTGGGAGTCATGAAGGTGTCGACCACACACACGAAGTCGAGTTTCTTGAGCGCCTTGACCCAGCGCTTGGGGTCGTATCCTATGCCCCCGATGAGATTGCACGCCTGAATCCACATCCCCTTCACGGGATACGGCTTGCCCGTGAAGATCTGCTCCAAGGTCACGTCGGTCTGGGCCCGCCAGATGAACTCACTCAACACTCCGTAGCGATCCCGGGCGATCCGGGTCTTGTCGGACTCCATGTCGGGGAGCTTTATCGGCCCCCGCTGTCCGGGCAATGCGTAGGCGACCGCCCCGAACGCAGGACGGGCGATGACCTGCCCGCCGGGCGTGTCCAGGTTGCCCGTGATGCACCACAGAGCCGCTATGGCCATGGAGGTGGGTGTGATGGCCGGGGTCATATCGATGGCCACGCCCCACTGGATGGTGGCCGGCTTGCTGTTGGCGTACAGCCGGGCCGCCTCTATGATGTCCTCCGGCTTCAGCCAGGTGATCTTAGCCACTCTGTCCACCGGGTACTTCGCCACTTCGGCGCAGAAGGTCGACCAGACGGTCTTCACCGGCACCGACGACTCGTCCGCGAGATGAACAGCGCACTGGTCGGCAGGAATCTCCAGCGCCGGCGCGACTCCGGGAGATCGGAACTCCTGGTTGGCGGAATCCCAGATGACGGGAGCCCCGCTTACCGTGTCCCACACCACGAAATCGTCGGGTGAGCCGCCGGCAATCAAGTCGGAGGCGCGCAGCAACGTCCCTGTGTCACTGCGGATGAGGTGGGGGGCGTTCGTCCATTTCTCCACGAAGGCTCGATCGTACAGCCCCTCGTTTATGAGCACGTTGAGAAAGCCCATGGCCAGAGCGCCGTCGGTGCCGGGCCGCAGCTGCAGCCATTTGTCCGCCCGCGACGCGAAGAACGAGAGCCGCGGATCGATGCAGATGACCTTGCTGCCCTTCTTCATGAGATCGGTCACCCAATGGCCGAATATGTTGTCTGGGCAGGAGGCGTTGATATTGTAGCCCCAGATAACTATGGTCTCGGGCACCTCGTAGCGGGGGTCGTCGTGGCCTTTAGGTAGCCACTGCCCACCATCGAACACGCAGTAGTCACCGAGTACAGTCTCCGACGCCGCGATCCTCGGGCTATAGCAGCCGATACCCGAGAGAGCGAACATGACATTGGGACTGCCGTAGTTGTAGGCAAGCAGGCAGATCCAGGCGCCCACATCACGGCCTGTGCCCATGGAGAAGACCATGCTCTCGGGGCCGTACTCCTCGCGGATGTTGCCCATCTTCTCCTCGATGAGGTCGTAGGCCTCTTCCCAGGAGATGTCCACCCATTTGTTCTCCCCGCGCTCTCCCACCCGCTTGCGGGGGCTGCGGAGACGCTCTGGGTGATCGACATATTGGGTCATAGCCAAGCAGCGGGCGCAAAGCCTTCCTCGATTGATGGGATGGTCGGGATCTCCTTCGATCTTGACCAGTTTGCCGTCTTCGATATGGGCGAGAACCCCACATCCGCCATGGCAGCCGGGACCGGCCGACCAGGCCGTGGTGCGTACGATCACGATGTTTCCCCTGTCCGTAGCTCGTTCAACGGGTGTATAAGATACCTGTTGCACCAGGTTATGCGCCAGCGCGAATGGTCATGCGCAGGCGGGCCGGCCGGCCCGCACCGGCTTAGTCGTCGCCCCCAACCGAAGGCCAACTGGAGGCGCCGTCAGTTGCGTAGGCTGCCCAACGGCGCCGGGAACCGGCCGCCGCGGCGCGCAAACACCGAGCCGGCCCAGGGGTTCACAGGCATCACCGGCGCTTCCCCCAAGAGGCCGCCGAACGAGAGCCGCTCCCCCACCGTCTTGCCAATCGCGGGCAGCAGGCGTACGGCTGTGGTCTTCCCGTTGATGACACCGATGGCCGCTTCGTCGGCGATGATCCCGGCGATGGACTCCAGCGGCGTGTCACCGGGAACCGCGACCATGTCCAGACCGACAGAGCAGACGCTGGTCATAGCCTCCAGTTTCTCCAACGATAACGCGCCCGCTTCCACCGCTCTGATCATGCCCGCGTCCTCTGAAACGGGGATGAAGGCCCCTGATAGACCTCCCGTGGCGCTGGTAGCCATGGCTCCCCCTTTCTTGATGGCGTCGTTCAGCAGCGCCAGAGCCGCCGTCGTCCCGGGTCCGCCGCACCGTTCCACGCCCATGGCCTCGATTATCTCGGCCACCGAGTCCCCTTCCACCGGTGTAGGCGCCAACGACAAGTCGACGATACCCCGGGCCACTCCCAACCTACCCGCCGCTTCCCGAGCTATGAGCTCGCCCACACGCGTGATCTTGAAGGCGGTGGCTTTGATTGCCTCGGCCACCACCGTGAGGTCCGCATCCGGTGGGAGCGCCTCCACTACCGCACGCACCACTCCGGGACCGGAGATACCTACGTTGACCACCGCGTCCGGCTCACCTGAGCCGTGGACCGCCCCGGCCATGAAGGGATTGTCCTCCACCATGTTGGCGAATACCACCAGCTTAGCGCAACCGACACAGTCCCGATCCACGGTCTTCCGTGCCGTGTCCAGCACTGTCCGCGCCATGATAAGGACTGCGTCCATGTTTATGCCCGCCCTGGTAGTGGCCACATTCACCGAGGCGCACACACGGTCGGTAATCGAAAGCGCTTCAGGGATGGAGGCGATGAGACGCGCATCGGCGTCCCCTATACCCTTTTGCACCAGAGCGGAGAAGCCCCCGATGAAGTCTATCCCGACGGTAGCGGCGGCCCGGTCGAGAGCCAGCGCAAGCGGCGTCAGATCCGCTGCCGCTGTGGCACCCGCGATCTCCGCTATCGGCGTGACCGCGATACGCTTGTTGACGATGGGAATACCGTATTCCCGCTCCAACCGTTCAGCCAGAGGCACAAGGTGTTCGGCGGCCGAGGTGGTCCGCTCGTAGATGCGCCGGGCCATCACCTGGATGTCTGCGTCGGCGCAGGACGAGAGCGAAAGCCCAAGGGTGATCGTGCGGACGTCAAGATGCTCCTGGGTGATCATCGTCAGCGTCTCGACGATCTCCTCGGGGGTGAGATACACGAGACCTCCTCAGATCCTCTCGTAGGGCGGCACGGTGCGACCCGCCCCTCTAGATCCGGTGCATGAATCGGAACACATCTTCTCGCTGCAGGGTGATCTGCATCCCCAGGTCGCGACCTATCCCAACAAGGCGCTTCTGCAGCTCGTCGAAAGCGACGCTATCCTCATCCACAGTAACGAGCATGGTCATCGAGAATATGCTGCCGAGGATGGTCTGCCGGATATCCTCTATGTTGGCATTCGCCTCCGAAAGGGCACCTGACACCGCCGCCACGATGCCCACTCTGTCCTCTCCCAAGACGGCCAGCACGGCCGAAGTCCTCATGAATCAACCTCCCTCAGCTTCTCCGTCATGAGAGCAGACGACGCCACCAGGTTCGTGCCGGCTTGGACCCAGGCTCGGCCAGTGTGGATCTCCAGGCGGAGTAGCCTCCATCGACGATCAGTTCGGCACCACTCACAAACCGGGCTTCGTCGGATGCCAGATAGAGTGCCGCGTA
>JAAYCW010000012.1 GCA_012729575.1 Actinomycetota bacterium
GGTTCGTCCCACGGCTCCACCGGCTGAGGAGGCTTCCACCGGAGTTCTCCCACCGGAGGGGCGGCATAGGGAATGCCTTTGAAGGTCCAAACATCCCCTTGGTCGGACTTCTCAAGAGCGCCGGTTATGGGTCCGGAGTCCAGCCGCACCTCCTCCAGGCCCGACGGGCCACAGCCCGCAGCGCCTACACCGACACCGATCAGCAGCAAAAGAAGCGCAAAGACCAGGAGTATCGACGTCAGCGGCGGCGCGATGCCTGCACGCACCACATGCCGAGAATGACTCATCCCTTACCTCCATCCGGCCCCTCGATGCAATGGCCTGCACAAGATTCCCATTTGGGAGTGTCGGCATTGAAGCCAGTATACTGCCGGCCGCCCCGGCTGGATAACGCGGGCGAGGAGGCGCGAACGACAGCACATCCGCACCACACCGCTCATCCGCGCCACCCTGTATGCTTGCCTTCAGCAAGTGAAGAAAGCGAGAACACGGAGGCCGGGCCGCAGTTGGACCAGGTGGACTAGGTGGACAATCCCCCCGACAGCGCGGACGCGATCCGTCCGTCTCACACCGATGGAACATCTACCGGTGTGCTCCTTGTCGATCTGAACGACCGGCAACGCTCCGCGGTGCTCCATGGAGAGGAGCCGCTTCTCATCGTCGCCGGGGCAGGTACGGGCAAGACGGCTACCTTGGCCCACCGCGTGGCCTACAAGATAGCCACCGGCACCGATCCAGAGCGTATTCTGCTACTCACCTTCACGCGCCGGGCGGCGGGTGAGATGCTCCGCAGGGTCGACGGCATCCTCCGCCGGCTGCAGATAGAGACAGGTCGGGCCGATCCGGTCCCGGCCGGGCGCCCCTCCACATCCGGTAAGGTCTGGGGCGGCACCTTCCATGCCACGGCCGCTCGGTTGTTGCGACTTCACGGCCGTATGATCGGTCTCGATCCGGCCTTCACCATCCTCGATCGCGGCGACGCCGAAGACCTCATGGGGGTGGTGCGCACGGAGTTGGGGCTGTCCAGGAACGACCGCCGGTTTCCGCTGAAGGCCACCTGCCTGGATATCTACAGCCGCTGTGTGAATGCCCGCGAGTCTGTCGAAGATGCGGCGGATACCTACTTCCCCTGGTGCAAAGATGGGGTAGAAGACCTGCGCAGATTGTTCGCCGCCTATGTCGACCGCAAGGGGGCGCAAGGCGTCCTCGACTACGACGACCTACTACTCTTCTGGCATGGGCTGATGAGTGACGGCCGGGCGGCCCGCTCGGTGCGGAGCCGCTTCGATTGCGTCCTCGTCGACGAGTACCAGGACACCAACCGTCTCCAGGCCGAGATACTGGAAATGCTGTGCCCCGAAGGGAAGAATCTGACCGTGGTGGGAGATGACGCTCAGTCCATCTACTCCTTCCGAGCGGCCACCGTGAGGAACATCCTCGACTTCCCCCAGCAGTTCCCCGACACGCGCATCGTCACCCTGGAGCAGAACTACCGAAGCACGCAGCCCCTCCTCGACGCCACCAACGCGATGATCTCCGGAGCCGTTGAACGCCACGTCAAGAACCTCTGGACACAACGGGCGGGCGGACCGAAGCCGCAGATGGTGACCTGTGAAGACGAGGATGAGCAGTCCGAATACGTCATCCGGCAGGTCCTCGAGCATCGCGAGTCGGGGCTGTCCCTCCAGCGCCAGGCCGTACTCTTCCGGGCCTCTCATCACAGCTTGGCCCTTGAGCTGGAACTCGCCCGCCGCAACATCCCCTTCCGCAAGTACGGCGGCCTGCGCTTCATAGAGACCGCCCATGTGAAAGACCTGCTGGCCTTCCTGCGGCTGGCGGACAACCCACGCGACCTCATGGCCGGCAGCCGGGTATTGATGCTTCTGCCCGGAGTGGGACCGAAACGGGCCCAGACTTTGATGGAACATCTGCGGGACCCCCACACGGGATTCGCCGCTTGGATGGAGCTTCCGGCTCCTTCCTCCGCATCGGCCGCCATGTGGGACGGCCTGGTCTCGCTGATGTCCGCTATCGGGAGTCGCAAGCCGGGCGATCTCGCTTCCCAGATCAAACGGATCCGGATCTTCTATACCCCTCTTCTCGAACGGCTTTACGACAATGCCCGCGCCCGTCTCATGGATCTGGAGCAGCTGGAGTGGCTGGCCGGCCGCTTCCCCGACCGGGCTCGCTTCCTGGCGGAGATGGCTCTCGACCCGCCCTCCTACGCCGAAGACCTTGCAGGGCCACCTCTGCTCGATGAAGACTTCCTAATCCTCTCCACCATGCATTCAGCCAAGGGTCTCGAATGGGACGCGGTCTACATCATCCACGCCGCCGACGGCAACATCCCCTCGGACATGTCCACCGGCAGTCTGGAAGAGATTGAGGAGGAGCGCCGCCTGTTCTACGTCGCCCTCACCCGAGCCAAGGATTGGCTGCACGTCTGCTACCCTCTGCGCTACTATAAGCGCTCACGAGGCTTCGGCGACGTGCATGGATATGCGCAGCTCACGCGGTTCTTGGACGAGAGGGTCCGGCCTCTCTTCGACTTAACCCTCGCGTCGGAATTCATCGACCCCGAACGCTCCGCCATGCAGGGAGAAAGCGATACCCGAAACCTCGGGCAGACTGTCGACACCGCCGACATACGTCGCCGGCTCAAGGACCTCTTCTGACTTCAAGAGCACGCCCCCTCCCGGCGACCTATGGGCGGTGAAGCCTGGCCATGCGATAATGTGTCGCTCCCAGTTCGAGAGGCGTGCGCGAGGAGGGTTTTCGGATGCCGAACATCGGCGGGTGGGAGATCGTCATTGTCGTCGTCTTGGCGTTGATCATCTTCGGCCCCAAGAAGCTGCCCGAGTTGGGTTCCTCCTTGGGTCGTTCCATAACTGGATTCAAGAAGGGTCTGCGGGACGCCAAGGAAGAGCTCCAAGAGACCGAGGAGCCGCCGGCGACTGCGGAGCCGAGCGCGCCAGACGGCGCGCAGGCGCAGGCTGA
>JAAYCW010000102.1 GCA_012729575.1 Actinomycetota bacterium
CCAGCGCTCCTCTGTCCGCTATGTCCGGGTCACATCACGGATGAGCCGCATTGGCCTCATCGACCAACGTCATGAACTCCACTCCGAAGTCCCCGAAGCCCGTCAACCTTTCCTCGACGATGGGGGCGCAGGCCTCTCTCCAGCGGTCGCGTTCGGCTCCTTCCGCTATGAAGACCTCACAGCCATTCTCGACGAGCTTGTCGTAGTTCGGCTTGAGGATATCAGTATGGACCTGGTTGAGTTCGACGCAGGCCGCCGTGACCTCTTCCTGCAAGATCTGCTGTATGTCGGCGGGCATGGCGTTCCAGACGTCCAAGTTGATGTGCATGCCGTAGTTGCCGGCCAGACCCGCCATCCAGGTAGAGTGCTTGCCCACCTTGTACAACTCCGCTATCCACATGTAGGTCGTCGCCCCCTGAACGGCGTCCACCACTCCCTTTTCTAAGTTGGAATACGACTCGGTCCAGTCGATGATGACCGTTTCGGCCCCCAAAGCCTGGAACGCATCCACGTGGGCGGCAGAGTTGACACCCACGAGCAGTCCGTCCCAGTCTTCCAAGGTCTTCAAGGGCTTCCTGCCGATCACTTCCACGAACCCGATATGAGTGAGGCCGAGCACCTTCTGGTTGAACCGCTCGCTGATCATGCTGTCATAGAGAGCGACCATCCTTTCGTCGTGCGCGGCCTGTAACGCCTCGGCGTTGTTGAAGATGAAAGGCAGTTCGACGATAGCCATCCGCGGATCGAGGCCCGCATACATGCCCAGGACAGTGAAGGTCATCTCTGTAGCCCCGGTCCTGCAGGCATCCAGTTGCTCGGGTACAGCGATGAGCGAGCCGCCCGGGTAACACTGGATCTCATACGTCCCATTAGTGCGGGCGTTGAACCTGTCCGCCATCGCTTGAGCAGGAACGACCAATGGGTCACCTTCGGGTGGTCCCATGGGCAGTCGGAGCACGATCTTGTCTGCGGACGGCGCAGCCGTGGACGCAGTGGTAGTCTCGGTGGGTGGCTCGGTGGGCGCGGTCGTGGTCTCAGTGGGTGGCGCCGTGGTCTCGGTAGGCGCCGACGTGGTGGTCGTAGCCTCTTCGGAATCGCCGCAACTCGCCATCAGGGGACTGATCAATAACAGCAGAGCCAGAATCGCGATCGGGAATAACTTGCAGAGACGGTTCATCATCGATATCCCTCCTGAACAGACGTCACGCTCTCGTCCCGTAACAGACGGCTACCCACTCCTCCTCTCCGATAGCATGTTTGCCCTAACCCAGAACAGTGGACGCGCACTCATGCCCCGCGGGGCCGGTTAGAAATCGGAATAAGAAGAACCGGGGACACGATAGATCCACAGGCTGCGTGGTCGTGCCGGGAAGGAGATAACCAGATGGCCAGATCGACAGCCCCGGCCTGGTCGGTACTTCGCGCTGACTCCGCGTTGGAACCACCCCCCACACGAAGCGATACTGAACATTGTTCAGCTAACACCGTTCAGAAACATAGCAGGGCCATCCCTGGCTTGTCAATCGGCGGCGCAGGGTGGCGCCGTCGCCACCCTGCGCGACGTTCTCTCAGTCCATGACGACGGCCGCCCTCACCACCTTGCCGGCTGCAGCTTGTTTGATCGCCTCTTCGGTATCCTCAAGCCTGAAAGTATGCGAAATCACCTTGTCCCAGGGGTACTTGTCGATGGTCCGCTCCATGAGATCAAGAACGTCGGCCATGGTCGCCGCCTTGAACTGAGCCGAACCGATGAGACGTAGGCCCTTGTTGATGAAGGGCCCCATCTCGATAGTCACCGGGTACGGTCCCACCAGACCCACGGTCAGATAGGTGCCGCCGATGGCCAGCATCTCGAGTCCCTCCGGCACCACTTCCGGAGCGCCCGCAACAACCTCCAGGACGACCTCGGGTCCCACACCCTTGGTGAGTTCCCGCACTCTTTCTATTCTGCTCTCCGGGGTCGGGTACTCCGTGCCGTCGATGGTGTGATCGGCGCCGAAAGCCCTGGCCAGCTCCAGCCTCTCGGCGCGCTTGTCGACGACGATCACCCTCGCTCCTCGGTCCTTCATCATGGGGGCAGCGCAAAGCCCCAGCCCTCCCGCTCCCTGAATGAGGCCCCAAGAACCCATCGGGAAGTCGACTTTGGTGAGCGCGTAAGCCACCGTCGCCGCGGCGCAGTCCACGTACACGGCCGCCGAATCGGGAACCACATCCGGTACCTTGTACACCCACTGGCCTGGGTTGAGGTAGTAGTACTCGGCGAACGCGCCTTTGAAGTGCGGCCAGTCGTCGGAAGTGGTCCCCTGGTGCTCCTTCCGGTTGGGGCACGGGACTACCTCCCGCAGGCACGAGGGACATCTCCCGCAGAGCATGGACGGTGACCACAGCACCCGATCGCCCACTTCCAGACGACGGCCTACGGTGTCCGTGCAGACACCCTCGCCCAGTTCGTGCACTCTGCCGACGAACTCGTGTCCCAGTATCGAAGGCTTCTGCCTGACACCCTTCGGCCCGCCGAACTCACCCAAGTAGGCATGGACATCAGACCCGCAAATGGACGCCATGGAGATCTTAAGCACCATCGCCCCCGGCTTGGGAGAGGGCACCGGATACTCACGCATTTCCCAAGGGATCCCCGGACCGAAATTGACCACCGCCTTGCCCATCAGAGCACTCATCCTGTGATTCCCTTCCTAATCGTCACTGCCAGTTCATGGGCCGGCCGTCTACCGACGCCGCCGAACCATCACACGCGACACCTTGGTACCTCGACCATCTCGGGCACCATGAGCGCCTCGGAAAGTATGACCCTTTGGTGTCAGGACCGCAATCCACATGATCCCCAGACATGGAGGTCACCCAGTGGCAGTCGCACCGGCGATACGCCCGGAGTTGATAGCGAAACCCGAGCTCATGCCCGAGCATTGCCGTATCGGATAGGTGTCTCCGTACATCGCTCCGGCCGCATCGTACCCGGCCGCGAAGAGTCCTGGGATGGGTTTCCCCTTGTCGTCGACGGCCTCACACCTCTCGTTGATCCTGATGCCCCCGATGGTCCCCAGACAGATGGCGCGCGCCCGGGTGGCATAGAAGCGCGGCCCCCTGAGAGGCCGCAGGTAAGCAGGGTCCTTCGCGAAGAGGTCGTCGTGGCCCTTCTCGCAGAAATTGTTGTATTCGTCGACGCTGCGCTGCAATGTGCCGGGATCGACATCCATCTTGACCGCCAACTCAGCCACGGAGTCCGCCCCGAAGACCTCAGGGTCCCCTTTGCGGACCGCCGCCTCCACGTCTCTCTCCAGCTCCATGAGCTTCGAGCCGGGCGTCAGCCCGGTGCCGTGGGCCTTGTCGATCCCGTTCTCCGCCAGGCGCTTGACCACCGTGCTATCGAAAATGCTGTAGTTGCAGCACTGCTTCGTGCGGACGCTCGCGTTGCCTATGGACGACTCGTAGAAGCCGATGGTCTCGTCGCAGAAGCGCACTCCTTCGGCGTCCACCCAGAGGTCGGGCTGCACAGTGGCATATTCTAGAGGCGTCTTCTCAGAGTGCCCCGGCCCGATGGGGCCCACGCGAAAGAGCTCAAGAGTGCCCAGACCCATTCTGCCGGCCCCCGCCTCCCAGGCCATGCGGATACCGTCACCCATTTTGCCCACGTTACCCACCGGTACCACGTTGAGATCCAGGTCCAACCCCGCGTACTTCTTGACCCACTCCTTGTTGTTCGCATAGCCGCCGCTGGCGATGACCACCGCCGCGGCTTCTACCTCACTCTCCTGCCCGTCCACCTCTAGGATGACTCCCTTGACGGCACCTCCCGTCTTGATGAGCCTTGTCGCCGGAGTAGCCACTCTTAAAGTCACGCCCCGCTCCTTGGCTCGGGAAGCCAGCACCCGCACCACTGCTTCCCCCGCCCCCTTGGGGACGTGGTAGGTACGAGGCGCGTCGGGCATGTTGTTCATCAGGTCGATGAACTCTACCCCCTGCTTTTCCAACCAGGTGATGGTAGCGGCGGACGTGTCGACGATGGTCCGCACCAGGCGCGGATCCGCCCTCCAGTGGCTGTGTTCCATGATGCTCTTGAAGGCCTGATCACGCGTGTAGGTAACAAACCTGGCCCGCTGCATGCGACTCTCCACCGCGAAGGTGCCTTGGAAGAAGTTCGAGGTGCCGCCCAGCGCGCGCTGCTTCTCACAGACGACGACCCTCGCTCCCCTGTCTGCTGCCGTCAACGCCGCGGAAAGACCGGCGACGCCGGAACCGATGACTACGACGTCTGCGCCCGTGGAGTTGCTCACGATGATGTCCTCTCATGCGATCGTAGGGAAGATACTCACACGACGGCACAAGAGATATGAGGCCGTGTGGAGCCTCCAGTCTAGTCGCTCCGCGTTACGGATGGCAACATGATCGAGACTGAGGAGCTACCATGGCAGAGCCCCGACAGAAGACCGGAGAGGATGCACCGATGTCCCCGGAAGCAGTCGAGGTGTGAGAGAGCGCAGAGAATCAGGCGCCGACGCGGAATTCAAGTAGCTATCGCTTGCATGTGTGGACAAATATTGCAGGACAACCAAGAGCATACAAAACACAAGAGACCTGACCATCGCACGGATGACACCGCAGCGAGACAGACCTA
>JAAYCW010000103.1 GCA_012729575.1 Actinomycetota bacterium
CCTCTTTGTCGAACTCGGCGTAGGCCTCGATGCCGAACTTCTCGATGTACTCATCGGTGATCGGCTTGCCGGTAGCGCCGCGCAGGTTCATCATCGGCGGGCCGTTCTTGCCCATGGCGGTGTGGAGTGGATGGTCGAGGGCCTGCGAGTCCATGGCCACGCACTTGACCTGCTGCTTCACGAACCACTTGCCGGCCTCGATGCCGGTGCCCTTGGCGTAGTGGTAATACTCTTTGGAGTCGTCGAACAGGCGGTGCATCCCGGTGTTCAGGCAGACGACCATACCCTTGAGCTCCGACGGCTTGATGTTCGCCCTTTCGCAGGCATCTTCGAGATGCTCGGGAAGGATCAGACCCCACGGGTGAATATTGATCTCAAGGCAGACGGCGTCGCCGGTATAAGCGTCGACCGGCATCTCGTGGGTGTAGCGAGCGCGACGGCCGTCGAACTCGCGCTCCATGACGTGACGCGGAGCATCGGCATGGGTGCCGGTGTGCTGGACGCAGTCGACGCGCTGGGTGAGGACGCCACCCTTGGCCATGGTGTGCATCGAGTCGATGACCGGCTTCACAAAATACGGCCAACGAGGAATCTCGGCGCTGAATGGATGTGTCAGATCAACCCATACTTTCCCCATAATCCTTACTCATCTCCTTCTTTCGTTACTCTACTGACTGACGGGCCAGCAGACCCGATTCGTCCGTCGCTTTAGAAGCCGACATCAGTATGATACCTGCTTCGCTGCTATGCTTCCTTCTCGTTCATCTGCTTGACGGCCTTGGTCAGGTAGTCGAGCATGTTGGCACGCAGGGCCTTCTGCTCCTCGGGCGTCCAGGTCTGGAAGCCCACACCCCCCGACTTGAAGCCCAGTTCGCCCTTATCGACCTTCTCCTTGAGAAGAGGCGAGGGCTCGTGAGAATCCTCCAGATGCTTGAGCACGTAGCTGTGGATGGACAAGGTGAGATCGAGACCCACCATGTCGGCGTTCTCCAGTGGAGCCATCACCGGCAGACGCAGGCCGGGGCCATACTTCAGACTCTCGTCCACGGTAGCCGGGTCGGCGATGCCGCGCTCCACGATAGAGATGGCCTCCCGCCACAAGGCATGCTGCAGCCGGTTGGCGATGAAGCCCGGCACGTCCTTCTTGGCGTGCACGGGGCGCTTCCCGATGGCCCGGTGCAGGTCCATGGTGAGATCGATCACCCACTGCGGCGTCTCCTCGGTCTGCACCACTTCGACCAACGGGATGAGGAACGGAGGGTTCCACCAATGGGTGCCCAGGATCCTCTCCCTGTGCTGCGAGGTGCTCGCGATCTCGGTGGGGCTCATGACCGAGGTGTTGGTGGCCAGGACCACGTCCGGGTCGCACAACTGGTCTAGCTTCTGGAAAATGTCCTGTTTGAGCGCCATATCCTCGGCCACGCACTCGAGCACGAAATCGGCGCCTTCGAGCGCCTCTTCCATGTTCTGGGTGGTCGCCACGCGGGCCACGGTCGGCTCGACATCTTCGAGCTTCCCGAGGCCTCGATCGGCCAGAAAGGTGAGGTCGTTGCGCATGCCGACAACGGCCTTCTCCAAGGTCTCGGCTCTACGGCTGTAAAGCCCGACCGGGTATCCGGCTCCGGCGAACACCATAGAGCAGCCGTGACCCATGGCGCCTCCGCCTATGATGGCGATCTTCTTGACGTCTTCCAGCTTTTTCATCCGGCCACCGCACCGCCATCGACGGAGAGGATGAGACCGGTCACGTAGTCGGAGGCCGGGGAGGCGAGATACACGCACGCACCCACGAAGTCGTCCAACTCGGCCGCGCGACCCAGCGGGATGCGGGCCATGAAGATCTTTACCATCTCCGGATTATCACGCACCTGCTGCGTGAGCGGAGTCCAGAAGATCGAGGGAGCGATGGCGTTCACGTTGATCTTGTACTTCGCCCACTCAGTCGCAAGCTGCTTGGTAAGCAGATGAACGGCGCCCTTCGAAGTACCGTAGGCGGCATATCCACCCGGATGGCCCAGGAAGCCACGCACCGAACCGATGGTGATGACCTTACCGCCGCCGCCCTGGGCGACATACTGCGCGCCCGCGTGTTTCGCGCACAGCATCGTGCCGCGGACGTTCACGTCTATGACCTTCTGCCACTCATCGATGTTGAAAGTCTCGGCAGGCTGGCGATTGCCGCCGATGCCGGCAACTGTGACCATGATGTTGCACTGGCCGAACTCTTTGACGACGTCTTCCATGGCGCCCTTGACACTTGCGTCATCAGTGACATCGACCGCGCTCGCCGTCACCTTCTTGCCTAGATCCTTGATCTCGCCTACCACGTCTTCCATGATGTCGGTCTTGATATCCCAGCAGGCAACATCGGCGCCGAACACCGCAAGACCCTTGGCAAGGGCGTGACCCAGAGTGCCGCCGGCACCGGTCACCACCGCGACTTTGCCGGTGAGATCGAAGATGTTCCTCAACTCCTCTACGGTCTTCCTGGGTGTCTCTTCAGCCATTTCGAACCTCCCGATCGGGTTTTTGTATTTGCCCCAGCGTTATCCTGTCGGCTCAGGCGGCGCCCAAGACAACGAGCATGCTGGCCGGGTACTGGGTCTTGTTCTTGATCGCACGGCCTTCATTCGGCGGAATATAGATGGAATCGTGCGGCTTCAGAGTGATCTCATTGTTGTCTTTGTCAATGATGGTCACTTCGCCCTCTGTGACGATGTAAACAGTATCGAACGGCCGCTCGGGGCTGAAGTCGGCCCCCCCGCCTGGGAGAAAGTGAGTGCAACCGAGCGAGAACTGAGTGATCCCTGTCTGCTCCTTGCCCTGCAACCTGAAGCAGGCACAGTCGTTGTGTGCCGGGGGAAAATACTGCACCGCGTCGCTGATCGAGACCTTCTTCATACCTTCGCTCCCTATGTCGCGCGACCTTGCGTCGCCTTGTGGATTGGACAGCCTGGCGTAGAGGACACGGTGCGGATGCTGGCTCGCCCGGCGGCCGCACTACGCACGGCCTGTAGTGAACGGCCGGGCGGCTGAGCCGCCCGGCCGTTCGAAACCCTATTTCTTGGGGGGCAGGCTCAGGATCTCACGGGCTTCCGCCGGCGTGGCGACCTCGTAGCCGAACTCCTCGATGACGCGCTTGGCGCGCTCGACAAAGACCATGTTGTTCTCGGCCAAGACGCCCTTCTTGTAAAGGACGTTGTCCTCCATGCCCACCCGGACGTTGCCGCCCATGGCCACAGCGGCGTAAAGGGTCTCCATGGCGCCCTTGCCGACGCCGAAGGCGCTCCAAGTGGAACCCGGGGCCACATCGTCCATGATGTCCTTCATGAAGACCAGGTTCTTGGTGGTAGCCGCGATGCCGCCGGCGCAACCCATGCAGAACTGGAAGTGGCAGGGGGTCTTCAAGACGCCCTGCTTGATGTAGTACTGCGCGTTGTAGATCATGCCGGGGTCAAAGACCTCGATCTCGGGCTTAACGCCCACCTCCTGCATCATGTGACCCAACTTCTCCAGGAACTGGGGGTTGTTCTCGAACACAGCGGTGTGGAGCCAGTTCATGGAACCGCAGTCATAGGAGGCCATCTCGGGCTTCAGCTCATAGAAGGGGCGTAGACGGTCTTCCTCTTTGAGATTCACGCCGCCTGAGGTAGTGAGATTCAGGATGATGTCGCAGTCCGCGTACTTGGTCCGCATGAGCTCCACCACACGCTCGAACTTGCCAAAATCCATGGCGGCCTTGCCCTGGTCATCGCGAACGTGGATGTGAGCCACGGCTGCGCCGACCTTCCAGCAATTGTAAACCTCCTCCGCAATCTCCTCTGGTTGAAGGGGAACGTTGGGGGTGTTCTCCTTGGTCGGCCACGCGCCGGTGGTGGCCACTGTGATAATGAGCTTTTGCATCCGATTTACCTCCACGTCGTGTGTCTTACCGGTCAGGCCCACCTCGTACGGGTATACGTCGACCCTGATACCTTAGGTGAGCTCCAAATTACGACCCGGCGTCGCGGATCACGACTCCACTTATCATCAGAAGTACGAAGTCAATCACTACTCTACACCATTCCGATGTCAAAAACGAAGCCTCAAAGTCCCGGCGCGTCGGCCGGCAACGAGACGATGACGCGGCGGTCCCTGTGGCCGGCAACGAGATCCGCACCGACCCCCAGGTCATCCGGATATTCGATGCGCACATGCGCTCGGTCACGTATCGATTATAATAGCCGGCGCTTGCATCGTGCCGAAGTGGCGGAATTGGCAGACGCGCTGGACTCAAACTCCAGTGAGGCTCACACCTCGTGCGGGTTCGACCCCCGCCTTCGGCATCCCTCCATTATCCATGAAGCGCCCTGAAGGAGTCGTCGACCGTATCGCGAATCCAAGGGCCATAGGGCTTGTATGAGTTGCCGCGACGGTGAATTACGTCCCAGTAGATTTCGGACTGTACAGGAGTTACACTTCTTCGCATGGAAGAGACACAGGGGGATCGCGAAAAGCGTTATGCTGAGCTGGTAGGCGAGAAGCTCCGCCGCATCAGGCAAGACCGCGGGCTCAGCCTTCAAGAGGTCTGCTCCAGATCGGGAGATTCCTTCGTTGTTTCCACCCTCAGCGCTTACGAGCGCGGCAAGCGGAGTCTGAGCCTCGAGCGACTGAGCGAACTGGCTTCGATCTACGGTCAATCACCTATGTCCATACTCGACATCGGGGATGAATCCGACTACCAACGAGCGCTCGTCAGCAGCGCCCCTCTGCGCATCCGTTTGGCGGGACTGGAGAGGCTTTCGCCCGAGGAGCGGCGACCCCTCGAAACCTATCTATCGTTCCTGCGCCAGCTGCGAAACGATCCTGCCCGGGACATGCTGACCATCCGCAAGGAGGACCTAACCTACTTGTCCGGACTCTACGGCATGCGGCCGCAGGCGCTCAGAGACTACTTGGAGAAGGAAGGCATCCTCCTCACCCGCTGAAGCGTGTCGGCGATCTCCGCCAGCGCATCTTCCAACCGTTCGCTTCCGGCCACCATGTCCACCAGTGCGCTCCCCATGATGACTCCGTCGGCGCACCTTCCGACCTCGTCCGCCTGCTCAGCCGTACTCACACCAAAACCCACCGCTAGGGGCAGGTCCGTCTGGGTCCGAAGCCGGGCAATGAATCTTGGGAGATCGGCGCTGAGCGAAGCTCGGGCGCCGGTGACGCCGGCTGTGGAGACACAGTAGATGAAGCCGGATGCCGCGGCCGCGATGCGGGCCAGACGAGTGTTGGTGCTGGTGGGGGCGGCAAGCAGGATCACGTCAACACCCCGCTCCCGGGCGATCGTCTGTAGCTCCGCAGCCTCCTCCACAGGAACGTCCGGCACCACCACGCCCAGGATCCCTCCGTCGCGGCACCGATCGAAGAAACGCTCTGTCCCGAAGGCCAAGATGATATTGAGGTAGCTCAGAAGCACTACGCCGGCTCCCTCCCCGGCGGCCGCTGCGGCGATGTCGAGCACAGCAGCGGGACTCACTCCCCGGCTCAGAGCCGCCTGCGACGCAGCCTGGATGACCGGACCATCCGCCAAGGGGTCCGAGAAGGGTATCCCCACCTCGATGAGGTCGGCTCCGTTATCGACGTAGGCGCCCAGGATCCTCAGACAGGACTCCGGGTCCGGATAGCCGCCCATCGCGTACGGCATGAGCAGCGGACGTCCGGCCTCACGGAACAGCTTCGTCAGGACGCCGGCGCTCGAGGTGGTCATATCGCCACCCCCAGAGCTGCGGCGGCACTGTACACATCCTTGTCGCCCCTCCCCGATAGACTGACCACCACTACATCGTCGGTACCAAAGCCGTGGCTGCCGCCGTCGTCGCGCAGCAGGTAGGCGACCGCATGCGCGCTCTCCAACGCCGGAATGATCCCTTCCAGCCGCGACAGCGCCTGGAAGGCGGTGAGAGCCTCTTCGTCGGTGGCACTCTTGTACTCCACCCGGCCTACGTCTTTGAGGTAGGAGTGTTCCGGCCCCACCGACGGGTAATCCAAACCGGCGGCCACGGAATGGGCTTCTTGGATCTGTCCCTCGTCATCCTGAAGGACGTAGGAGAAAGAGCCGTGCAGTATCCCTCCCGTGCCCCGGGCAAGAGAAGCCCCGTGCTTGCCGCTGTCTAAGCCGAGGCCGGCGGCCTCGACTCCCACCAGTCGCACCGCGGCCTCATCCACGAACTCGTGGAACAGGCCGATGGCATTGCTGCCGGCGCCCACACAGGCCACCAATCCATCGGGAAGCCGGCCTTCCCTGGCCAGAATCTGCTCGCGGGTCTCGGCACCGATCACCGATTGGAAGTCGCGCACCAGAGTCGGATAAGGGGCCGGACCCACCACCGAGCCGATGATGTAGTGAGTGGTCTCGACGTTCGCCACCCAATCCCGGATGGCTTCGTTGGTAGCATCCTTGAGGGTGCCGCTGCCTGAGGTGACCGGCAGAACCTCAGCCCCCAACAGCTTCATCCTGAAAACGTTCAACTCCTGGCGGCGGATGTCCTCCTCCCCCATGTACACATGGCATTCCAACCCGAAAAGAGCAGCCACCGTGGCGGTGGCCACCCCGTGCTGCCCGGCTCCAGTCTCGGCGATGATGCGCCTCTTACCCATCCGTACGGCCAGAAGAATCTGCCCGAGAGTGTTGTTGATCTTGTGGGCGCCGGTGTGAGCGAGATCCTCTCGCTTGAGGTACGTCCGGCAGCCCACGCACTCCGACAGTCGCCGGGCCAGGAACAGCGGAGTCGGCCGGCCGGCGTAATCGGCCTGCAGCAGGTGGAGTTCGGCCAGGAAGTCCGGGTCGTCACGATAGGTCTCGTACGCTGCTTCCAGTTCCTCGAGGGCAGAGACGAGCGTCTCGGGTACATAGCGGCCGCCGTACCGGCCGAAACGTTGAGATAGCGTCACCGATCTAATCCTTCCTGTCTGATGTGCCTATTGTTAGTGGGCAAGGCGGCGAAGAGCCTCCGCAGGAGAACGGGATCCTTGGTGCCGGGCGCCCGTTCCACACCGCTCGACACATCCACGCCCCAAGCGCCCGACTCGCGCAGCGCGGTCCTGACGTTGTCAGGTGTGATCCCGCCGGCTATCAGCAGGGGTAGACCATCGTCCACCTGCCGGGCCAAGCTCCAGGCGAAAGCCCTACCGGTGCCTCCGAAACCGTCCGACCCTCTAGTGTCGAGCAGCACGGCGTCCGTTCCTGTCCTCATCTCGGCCACTCGCGCCCTCAAGGACCGGGCATTGGTCTCGCTTGGGTCGACCGGTACGGCGCGGATGATAAGAGGCAGGCGTCTGTGATGGTCCATCATCTCTCTCAGCGCCTCCCTAACGTCGCCTCCGGCCGGCCCTTTCACCCCATGAAGCTGGACCATGTCGAGGCCGGCCTCGGCCACCGACTCCGCGATCTCGCCGGCCGGGACGTCTCCAAAGACTCCCACCAGGTAAGGACGCTCCCGACCCGGTATGCCGGCGATCGAGTTCTCAGTCGCTGCGCCGGCCCCTGCACTGCCCGCAGGCGCGCCTGCGGCGACGTGACTCCGCTCCGGTCGCCTCCGGCCTCCGGTCGCTAGGGCCGCTACGGCGCGTTCCACAAGCGCGCGGGTGGTCGCAGGAGTCACCCGGCGCGGACTGGGGGCAAACACGAATCCGACCGCCCAAGCTCCCAGAATCCAGGCCAGTTCTACGTCTTCAGCGCGGGTCAGGCCGCACACCTTGACCAACGGCACGGGCCATCCGGCGCTCCCCGGCAACGAGGGCGAGGGACGCGGCTGCTGCCCGGCTGTAGGTCCGTGTTTGCCTGGAGGCGTCACGGTACGAGCAGCACGGGCAGTCCCACCGAACGCATCACCTGTTCGGTGGTCCGCCCCAAGATGAAGTGCCGGAGTGGAGAATGGCCACGCATACCCAGGATGACAAGATCAGCCGGTTCTTCCGCCAGTGAGAAGGTAACCGACTTCACGACCCTGCCCGGCAGCACCGAGTAGGTGGCCTTCAGACCGAGCGGCTCCAAGTAAGACCTGGCCTCTCCCAGCGTCGACCGGCCTCTGTCCGCGTCGTCGTCCACGGTGAGGACACGCAACTCCACAGGCACACGCTCCGCCAGATCGGCGGCCATCTTGAGACTCCTGTTGGCCGAGTGGCTACCGTCGAACAGGATCAACGCTCTGCCCACCGGGCGGGCCTTCTCTTCCACCAGCAGAACGGGCGTGCCCGAACGTCGCGCGACGGACTCCGCCGTCGCGCCCAGGAGATCGCGGCCCCACTTGGCGTACTCACCCCGTTTGCCCATGACGACGAGGTCGTGCACGTTACCCATGTCTGCGATGACCTGGCCCGGTACGCCTTCCTCGACCCGGGTCTCGACAGGCAGTCCCGCCTTCTCGACCTCTCTGGCGAAATCGCTCAGGATCCGCTCGCTCTTTACCTTGAACTTCTCCATGACGTCAGGCGGGACCACCGTCGGCGGTACTGCTTCAAACGTGTATGAGTAGTCTAGAGATGGGGGCATCTCCAGATAGCGGATGTCCAGCACATAGAGACCCGTCACCCGCGCACCGTACAGCTTGGCCAACTCCACTCCGTGCTCCAACGCCGCCCGGGCGTAGGCGGACGCGTCCACAGGCACCAATATCGATTTGATCATCGATCCTCCCTTTGCGACACGTGGTTCCCTCTCGCAGGCGCGCCACCGGTCCCTACCACCGGCGAGGCCCGTCCCAGTAGAGTCAGCACAGCTTCCTCCACGTTGGCCGTCCGCAGGATGCTCTCCCCTACCAGCACGGCGTCCACTCCACATGGGGCGAGAGCCTCGACATCTGCGCGATCCCATATGCCGCTCTCCGCCACCAGCAACCGCCCCGGAGGTACGTACCCGGCCAAGCGGGCGGTCGTCTCCAGTGAGACCTCGAACGTCCGTAGGTCTCGGTTGTTGATGCCGATGATCGCGCCGTCAATCTGCAACGCCCGGCTCATCTCCTCTGCATTGTGCACCTCTAACAGTACTTCCAGACCCTGTCCGGCCGCCAGTTCGGTGAGACTCACAAGTTCATCATCACTAAGGAGGGCGGCGATGAGAAGCAGCGCCGAGGCCCCATACACACGGGCCTCGTGCACCTGATAGGGGTCGAAGATGAAGTCTTTGCGTAATACAGGCAGATGCGTGCATGCGACTGCCGTTCTCAGGTCGTCTACGCTACCCAGGAAGTAGTCTTCTTCCGTAAGCACGGAGACGGCCGCAACACCGGCCCGTTCGTAAGTCTCCACGATCCCGCCCACGTCCAGGTCCGGGCGGATCGTCCCTTTGCTGGGCGAGGCGCGTTTGACCTCAGCTATCAGTGAGACACCGGGCCCGCTCAACGCCGCCGCAAAAGACGGCCGTGCGTCTGGTGGAACCATGGCCTCGAGTTCGGTCTGGGGCAAGAGCCGCTTTCGCTCCTCAATCCCGCGGCGTACCAAGGGGACGATGCGGTCCAGGTAGGTCCCGGCCCTCTTCTCCGAATGCTCCGAAGGTCCCCTGATCACACGCCCACTCACGGCCGGTCCGCCGCCAGTTCGTTGCTGAAAGTCACCAGGTCCTGCAGT
Source organism: Actinomycetota bacterium (assembly GCA_012729575.1). Taxonomy (GTDB): domain Bacteria; phylum Actinomycetota; class Thermoleophilia; order RBG-16-64-13; family RBG-16-64-13; genus RBG-16-64-13. The sequence goes on from JAAYCW010000103.1 coordinate 9,595, forward strand.
ACGCGGGCGGCTCGCCCCGAATCGATAGAGGCGCGGGCACGGTCTATTCCATCGGGGATGCGATCCACCTCACCCGCGACGTAGAGAGCCGCGGCGGCGTTCAGCAGGACCACATCCCGGGCGGCTCCGCCCGCGCCCGAGAGAATGCTTCGGGTGATCAACGAGTTCTCAGTGGGATCGCCGCCGGTCAGACCGCTCTGGTCGCTGCGCGGGAGACCGCACTCCTCGGGCGTCAGCACATAGGACCGCCCCACCACCCCATGCTCGACTTGGATGACCGAGCTCGGACCGCTGACGGACAGTTCGTCCATGCCGCCGTGACCGCAGACGACGAGTGCGCGCTCGCAGCCTACGCGTGCGAGCGCGCCCGCCAGCACCTCGAGATATTCAGGGGCACAGACTCCCAACAGCTGCCGCCTCACACCGGCCGGGTTGGTCAGAGGCCCCAGGAAGTTGAAAACTGTGCGCACTCCGAGAGCCCGGCGTACGGCTCCCACCTTACCCATGGCCGGATGATGCGCCGAAGCCAGCATGAAACCGATACCCACCTGCTCGATGCAGGCCGCCACTTCAGTGGGCCCGAGGTCGACCCTGACACCCAGAGCCTGCATCACGTCGGCGGAACCCGACCTCGAACTGGCTGCTCTGTTGCCATGCTTGGCCACCTTCACACCCGCTCCGGCCACCACGAGCGATGTAGTGGTGGAGATATTGAAGGTACCTAGGCGGTCTCCACCCGTGCCCACTATGTCTACCAGAGCACCTCGGTGGACCGTATCCACCGGCACGGCCAGCCGGCGCATGGTCTGAAGAAGACCGGCGATCTCGTCCGCAGTCTCCCCTTTCACCCGCAGGCCCATCAGGAAGGCGGCCGCCTCGGCTTCGCCCGCCGTCCCCTCGATGATCTGCGTCAAGGCCCATGCGGCCTCCAAACGAGAGAGGTCTCGACCTTCGGCCAGGCACTGCAGAGTATCGCTGAAGAGCGGCCCTTGGTCCGACGGCAGCGCCCGGTCGCGTGCCGATCCCGGCCCGTCACCCGGTTGCGGTCCATCCACCGGGGGTCGGCCGTCTGCGGGCACCGGCCTGGGCGTGAGTGTCTGGGTTTGTTGCACCGCCGCCGTCATCGCCGCGCTCCCCGATGGCTCAGGAAATTGCGGAGCAGATCCTTGCCTACAGCCGTCAGCAGACTCTCGGGATGGAACTGCACCCCCTCGACCGCGAACTCCCGGTGGCGGACTCCCATGATGACGCCATCCTGGGTCCAAGCCGACACCTCAAGGACGGGTGGCAGTGAACGATCCAGCACCAGCGAGTGGTAGCGGGTGGCCACAAACGGCTGGGGCAGTCCGGCGAAGATGGTCCGATGGTCGTGATGGATGAGCGAGGTCTTGCCGTGCACCGGCGCCGCTCCTCGGATCACTCTGCCCCCATAGGCTTGGCCTATGGATTGGTGACCAAGACATACCCCGAGAACAGGCGCACGGCCGCCCAGGGCAAGGATGGCCTCCACACTGACCCCCGCTTCATCTGGGGTGCAGGGTCCCGGAGAGACCACCACATGAGTGGGATCCTCCTCCAGGATGCCGGACACCGAGACCTCGTCGTTGCGGAACACCCGGACCCTCGTCCCCGAGATCTCTCCCAGGTACTGCACCAGGTTGTACGTGAAGGAGTCGTAGTTGTCTATGACCACTATGCGCAGGTCGCTCAGGCCCGGCGCCGGGAAACCGGCGGCCTCCTGAACTCGAGCGAAGCTCTGCTCCATGGTGAGCGTCTCTTGTCTCGTAGCCATCATCATGGCTTACTCCCAATCCTCTTGAGTGGTCGCCAGCTCTATCGCCCGGAACATGGCCCGGGCCTTGTTCTCGGTCTCGTGAAATTCGCGCTCGGGATCCGAATCGGCCACGACGCCTGCACCCGCCTGCACATAGGCATGGCCGTCGCGGACCAGGATCGTGCGTATGTAGATGCAGGAATCAAGATCGCCCGAATAGCTCAGATAACCGATGGCGCCGGCGTAGGGCCCGCGGCGCGTCGGTTCCAGCTCGTCGATGATCTCCATAGCCCGCACTTTGGGAGCCCCCGAGACGGTGCCCGCGGGGAAGACCGCCCGCAGGGCGTCGGCCGGCCCCACGCCGTCCTCCAGATCGCCCGCCACCGAAGACACCATGTGCATCACGTGGCTGTAGCGCTCTACCTCCATGAACTCCTGGGTCTTCACGGTCCCGGCTTGGCACACCCGGCCCAGATCGTTTCGGCCCAGGTCGACCAGCATAAGGTGTTCGGCCCGCTCCTTCTCGTCACCCAGCATCTCTTCGGCCAGGGCGGCATCTTCCGCCGGCGTGCAGCCCCGAGGTCTCGTCCCCGCGATCGGCCTGGTCTGCGCCCTCCGGCCGGTGACCGTCACGAGGGGTTCGGGGCTCGAACCCACCACCTCGAAATCCCGGAACGCGATGTAGTACATGTAGGGGCTGGGGTTCACGGCCCGCAGACCCCGGTAAATAGAGAACCCGCTCACATCCACCGGCCGCTCGAATCGCTGCGAAACGACTACCTGGAAGGCATCACCGGCGTGGATGTACTCTCGTGCCCGCTCTACGGCGGCGATAAAACCGGCCCTCTCGAAGTTAGAACGCACCGATGTCGCCTGGCACACGTCCCCCGCAGCCGGACGGTCACGGTCGGGCCTGGCGGCATGCTTGGCACCTGTCCGGTCGAAGTCCCACTTGGGCGGTGGAATGGGTCCACGGAACCGGGTCTTCACCTCCGTCAGACGCGAGAGGGCCGACCGGTAGGCCACGTCCAAGTCGGGTTCCTCGTCGCAGAAGATGTTGGTCAAAAGAGTGATGGTGTGGCGTAGGTGATCGAACGCGACGATCACATCCGTTAGGAGAAAGGCCATATCCGGAAGCCCGAGATCGTCGGGCGGGCAATCCGGAAGGTGCTCGACCTTCCGAACGCAGTCGTAGCCAAAGTAGCCGACGGCACCGCCCACGAACGGCGGCAGCCCTTCGACCACCGGAGCCCGATAATGGCTGAGGTGATCGGCCATGAAGGCGAACGGGTCTCCCCCCTTGGCCGCGAGGTCATGTTGGGAGTCGATGCCCCCGTGGCGTACGGTCACAGTGTCACCCGTCAGCCGGACGCTCTCCCAGGCTTTGATGCCGAGGAACGAGTAGCGGCCCAGCTGCAACCCTTGCTCCGCACTCTCCAAGAGGAAGCAACCGGACGGTTGGCGCAACTTGAGAAAGGCCGACACGGGGGTCTCGGTGTCGTCCAGAAAGGTGTGCGCGATCGGGATGACGTTATGGCACGCGCTGAGATCCCGCACCTCCTCGCGGGAAGGCGCGGCGCTGATGCTGCCGGATGTCATGGCCGCCTACTTCTCTTGGCGAGCAAGGAACGGCGGGCGCTCTCCGGTGGGAGAGCTAAGCCATCGGCCGTCGAAGCAGGTGAAATCTCCTGTATGGCAGGCGGCGCCGGTCTGTTCCACGATGGCGAGTAACGTATCGTTGTCGCAGTCGTGGCGCAGTTCGCGAACCTTCTGGAAGTGACCGGACGTCGCTCCCTTGTTCCAGTACTCGTTGCGAGAACGGCTGAAGAACCAAGTGGTACCCGATTCGAGGGTCCGGCGGAGCGACTCGGCGTTCATATAAGCGAGCATGAGGACCTCACCCGTGGTCCATTCCTGGACTATGCACGGCACGAGACCTTTGGAGTCGTACTTGACGCAAGAAGGATCGGAGACCGCACCCGCGGCGAATCCCTCTGCGGCGTTACCTTCTACTGATTTGTCGGCTTTGTCCTGCATCCTTACCCCTTCTTGATCGTTCACCAACCAGATGGCGCGCTTCTGCGCCGGGACCGGACCAGACCCGCTCGGGTCATCCGGCCGCTGGAGGCGCCCCTCGCCGCGAGCGAGGGGCTAGATCCACGAGGTATGCCGGCCGTGGAATGCGTGGAATGGTGCGCCGTGCCGATGATGCCACCACAGACCGGTCCCAGTAGGGATCATGGCGCCCAGGCGCCGCTCGGCCTCAAATGTGGCTGCTCTCCTCATCTTCCTCACTCCATCAGCACTTCGACAGCGAGAAGGTATGATACACCGTTGAGTGAGCGCTGTTAAGGAGCGAAGGGAGTGGACCTGAAGTGAGTGAGACGAACCGCCAGGGTGCCGCAGCCGAGATCATCTTCAGCGGTGACGAACTGCTTCGGGGAGACACGCTCAACACCAACCAGGCCTACTTGGGCCAGAGACTCCTAGACCTCGGCATCTTCGCTACCCATGCGCTCTGCGTCGCCGACGATCTTCAAGCGATGGTACGGGCCATCCGGGCCTCTCTCGAACGCCATCCCGTGATCCTCGTCCTCTCGGGAGGGCTGGGACCCACCGACGACGATCTCACACGCGAAGCCGTGGAAGAGGCTCTCGGGCGTCCACTGGAACACCGGGAAGACTTGTTTGAGCTCATCCGGGCCCGCTTCGTCTCCCGAGGTATGGTCATGGGCGATAGCAACCGGAAACAGGCCTCCATCCCTCAGGGCGCGACCGCCATCCCGCTGACCGGAACGGCACCGGGCTTCCACCTGCAGCAGGGAGACACTCTGGTGGTGGCCCTGCCCGGTGTGCCCTGGGAGCTACAACAGATGTGGGAAGACACGGTGGAACCACTGCTGCGCGCGCGCCCGGAGGGCGCGCGCGCAGCTCAGACGGTCAGACGCATCCGCACCTTCGGCATCGGCGAGTCGACGCTGGCTGAGACGCTCTCAGAATTCGACTGGCACGCCCCGGCCGTCACCATCGGTACCCGGGCGCACCTGGACGGGGTCACCGTCATCCTGCGAGGACCGTCCGCCGCTGGAGGCGGAGGTGGACTGGAGGCCGTCGAGACCAGGATCCGCGCGATCCTCGGGGAGCGGGTCTACAGCCTAAATGACGAGAGCTTGGCTGAGGTGGTGGGCAAGCTTCTGCGCCGGATCGGCTGCACCGTAGCCGTAGCCGAGTCGTGTACGGGCGGCCTCGTGGGCAAACGCATCACCGACATGCCAGGCAGTAGCGAGTACTTCCTCGGAGGTGTCACGGCCTACGACAACCGCATCAAGACAGAGGTCCTGGGCGTCCCCGCCGATGTGCTTGCGGTCCGGGGGGCAGTGAGCATGGAGCTGGCCGCGGCCATGGCCGAGGGCGTGTGCCGTCTGACCGGCGCGGATTGCGCCCTCTCGACCACGGGGGTGGCTGGGCCCGGAGGCGGCAGCGACGATAAGCCCGTCGGGCTTGTCTACATCGGCAGCGTGGTGAAAAGCGTGACCTCGGTGGAGCGCTTGCACTTCCCCGGGCAGCGCGAGCACATCAGAGAGCGTGCCGCCTTTGCGGCCCTCGACCTGTTGCGGCGCCGGCTCCTGCAGCAGCCGCCCGCATAACTGCGGGCGCCGCGTCGCTCCAGGCACGCCCTAGCCCGCGAGGAGATCCATCATCGCTCTGATGTGAGCGGGCGACGTGCCGCAACAGCCGCCCAGTATGCGGGCTCCCGATTCCATGCACTCATGAATTCCGGCCGCGAAATCGGAGGGCGACATGTCGAAGATCGTGCGCTTGTCGACCATCCTGGGCCGGCCGGCGTTGGGCTGGACGGCAATGGGCAGTTCGGTCAACTCTCTCATATCCGCGACAATCACCGCCAGTTGAAAGGGATCCAGGCTGCCGCAGTTCGCGCCCACAACATCGGCTCCCGTCTCGGTCAAGGCCTGCGCGCAATCGCGGGCGGAATCCCCCATGATCGTCCGCCCACCGCTCTTCGCCGTGTTGAAGGAGATCGTGGAGATGACCGGGAGGTCTGACACTGCCCTTACAGCCCGCAGTGCACACAAGGCCTCGCGGAGATCGATCATCGTCTCGATGATGAAACCGTCCACGCCACCCTCGGCCAGGATCTCGGCCTGCTCCGCGAAAGCAGCTTGCGCTTCTACTTCCGTCAGCTGCCCATAGGGTTTCAGCATCTTCCCCGCGGAACTTATGTCGCCAAGCACGAATTGACCCTCACCGGCCGCTTCCCGGGCCAGCCGGGCCCCGGCGAGGTTCACCTCACGCACATCCACACCCACGTTGTGGCTTTCAATGTTGACCCGGTTCATGGTCAAGGTGTTGGTGATGAGCAGATCGACCCCACACGCCGCATACTCTCGGTGCACGGCAAGCACGGCCTCCGGATGGGTGACGTTGTTCTGCCCGCCCATCTCCAGGCCGACTTCTCCCAACTGGGTCCCCATAGCCCCGTCAAGGAAAAGCGTCTTCCTATCGCTATCGATCAGTTCCCGCAGATTCATATGCCCGGCCGGCCTCGCTCCCTAATTAAGAATCCTTCCAGACCACATCCACCCCATCGGAGTTACCGACCGCCCGCTTGAGCATCTCGATGAGGTTGAGCCCTGCTCCGGCCCGCTCGAGTAGCTCTATGGTCATCGGGGTCACGTAGTAATCCGTGTCCTTCTCATCCTCTTCCACGAGCTGATCGATGAGAAGCTGCAGGTCAGCCTCCCCGATCTCTCCGAGGATAGTGCCCCCCTCCTTCAACGACAGCGTGATCATGCCCAGCCCCCTCTCAGTGCTCTTCTCGCCAGTTCCAGTCCCGGTCTCCCTTGAACACGTTGGCGTTCATCTCGTTGCTGAGATGATTCAGATGCGCTTCGGGGAACCGCTCGCTCATCGCGTAGTAGAAGCCGGCCACGTCGTTCGTACGCGCCAGCTCCTCTTCGGTGGCATGCAGATATTCACGGGTGAACTCCACGGCGCTCAGGTCGAACTGCATACCCGGTCTCTGATGGCCCGGGATGATGACCTCAGCGCCCATCTTCTCGATCTTCTCGAGCTCCACCAGCCACTGCTTGCGTTCCTCCGCGGTCACCTCGCAGGTGAAAGGATGCGCCTGGTTGAAGAGGACGTCGCTGGCATAGAGCGTCTTGATGGAAGGCATCCATACCATCGTGTTGTAGCGCATGTCACCGATGACTTTGGAGATGATCTCCAGGCGATGTCCCTCCAGCTCGAGGTACTCCTCCTCCAGAGACTCGACGTGGGTCTCGGTCCTGCACACGTTGTGCGCGCCTATCTGGCTCTCCCAGATCTCGATCTTGCCGAAGAACTGCTTGTTGATGATGTCGGCCTCCGAGGGGATGGCCACCACCCGAGCCTCCGGGAAGGCTTGGGCAACCGTGCCCGCACCGAAGTAGTGATCGGGATGGGCGTGAGTCAGATAGATGGTCTTCAACCTCTTTCCGGTGTCAACTATCTCTGCGATGACCCTGTGAGCGCTCGAAAGCGTCCACTGCGCATCAATCAGGACGGCGTCCGTCTTGCCCATGACGATCACTGAGGCAACCTCGAACGATTCCTCATTGCTGAAGAAGACCTTGGTCGACAGTGGTTGGGCTGCGTTGGCGTTCAGTCTGACTTCCATGGAATCACACCTCGATCGTAGGTTTGCTCTGAGCTTAACACTCCCTGGGCTTCAGGTGCCCGTGCCCCATCAGACCGCTTCGATGGTGGAGGGCGGCTTACAGGCTATGTTGTAAGTGACGCTGACGACGCCGGGCACCCCGTCGACGATCTCCTGCGCCATCTGCTCCAAGACCTCGAACGGCACCCGGGTAGGCGTGGCCGTCCGCGCGTCCAGGCTGTCCCAACAGCGCACCTCTATCTGCAGGCCAAAATCGCGCCGGCCGTCGCGCATGCCGGTGACCCGGTCCTCGTGCAAAATAGCCAAGTACTGGAAAGCCCCGTAGCCCCCCAGCTTCGCCTCGACCACCTGGGTGGCCAGTCTGATCTTCTCGACCCGCTCCGGTGTCACTTCTCCCAGGACACGAGCAGCCAGCGCCGGTCCCGGGAAGGGGATACGCTCGAAAAGTCCGGCGGGCAGCCCCAGGGTCTCACCGAGCTTCCTCACGCCATCCTTGCGAAGCTGGATGAGCGGCTCAAGGATCTTGTAGCCGAAGGCCTCCTGCGGGTCGATACCCAGTTGCTCGAACACGTTGTGCTGCCGCTTGATACCGGCCACGGTCTCGTCCACGTCGGTGAGAATGGTCCCCTGCAGCAGGTGCTTGGCGCCGCTCTCCCGGACCATGCGGCCAAAAACCTCGCGATAGAAGGTCTGGGTGATGGCTTCGCGCTTGGCTTCGGGATCCGTCAGCCCCTTCAGCGCCGCGAAGAACTCGTCGCGCGCGTCTGCGACCTGCACCGGCACTCCCAGATCGCGGAAGAAACCGGTCACCTCCTCGGCTTCGCCCGCCCGCATGAGACCGTTCTGCACGAAGACCGTCTTCAGACGATCGCCCAGAGCGCGATGCCCCAGCATGGTAACGACTGAGGAATCAACGCCGCCGGAGAGGGCGTTGATGGCCATGCCGTCGCCTACGACGCCTCGAATCTCCTCCACCTTCTCCGCGATGAAGCGCTCGGTATCGAGCTGCTGCGCGGCGATCTCCTTGATCATGCGAACTACTCCTTGTCTTTGGAAGGCCATCGGCATAACGGTAGGTCATAAGCGCTGCGTTTGGAAGACCCTGCCGCCAACCATGCTCCCACCTCAGTCACAGATCTCCACGGGTCGGCGAGTGCCCGCGTCCCGCTGCCGTTAATCGCCAACCGCCGCACTTTTGACCGTCGCCAGCCACCAACGTTGCTTGGGCCGCCTGGTCCGCGCTTGACGGTCGAAGTAGATCTCCATCTCGCTACCATCGGTGGTCTCTATCCTGAACCAATGCTTGCGGACGTACCTCTCCCCGCTCCCGTGCCGGCAACCGCCCGTGGTCTTCCACGTCTCAAGGACCCTTGCCACCTGGTACTCGCTCCCCCGCCAGCAAAACCGCATTGGCAACCCCGGCTCACCGACCGCCATGGACGAAGTGTCGAAGGAACTCCCGACAGGTGTGATCACCTCAGAGACGAACTCCTTGGACGGCGCACCCTCTCCGTCTCCCCGAGGGTCTCCCCCGCTCGGCCGCTCATCCATCTCAACCACGGCGCTTACCCTACTCCTAAGTCCTCGTATAGCGCGTCCCAGGCCTCTTGGCTGAAGGGTGCCCGCCGGGTGGGACAGCGCTCCCGATGGCACACCTGGCAACTCTCGAAATCCGCCTCGGTGGGGAAGAACACTCCCGAGATTGATATCTCTGGGATGAGCAGCGAGGATTCCGTCAACCTGACCCCAATCGCTCCCTCAACATCGCCGAACAGTAAAAACAACGCAGCCTGCTCAGTCAAGGGCCACAAGGTGGCGTCTCCCGACCCCGGGTTCATGCTGGAGAGATTCGCTATCTGGTGGTGCCGCCTCACGTACTCATCGAGATAGGCCACGGCCCCCTGCAGGAACTCACCCTTGAGGAAGAACAGCCAGGCCTTCTGCCGGATATCACCGGGTGGGATATCCAATGAATCGATCTCGGTCCCGCAGGTGGCCACGTAGGGGAAGAGCCGTTCCACCTGGTCGAGGTTCTTCCTCAGAGCCGGGCTCGCGAGCCTCACCCCTCCCACAGAGACCCAGTCATCACCCTTCTCGTCGATGAAGCAGACCTCGTAGAGAGCCTTAGGTCTCGCCACGTCTTGGGCGCGGGCCACCAATTCCTCAAACACCTGGGCGTGGTCTGACCCAGGCGCGATCCTGTACCTCTCAGCCAGCCGGTCGATATCCAGCGTGATGGGTATGTCGGACAGTACGGTCAACTCACTCTCCCTTGTGCATATTCTGAGGCCGGTCCGGGTATGTCTGCGGCAATGCGCACGACTCGGGAACGACAAGACCCGTACATATCGTACATGCGAAAGGTGAGAACATGGACAGGGATCAACCGAAAGTATTCGTTTACGCACTCAGTACCTGCGGCCATTGTAGGAACACCAAGAAGCTGCTCGATGCTCACAACGTCGAGTACGATTCGGTGGATGTCGACCTGTTGCCGCGGGACGAGATGAAGAAGACCTTGGAGGAGGTACGCAAGGTCAACCCGCAGGCCGCCTTCCCCACCACTCTGATAGGCGACAAGGTCATCGTTGGCTATCGCGAAGTCGAGATCCTGGAGGCACTGGGACTATGAGCAAAGTAGACGAGCTATACGAACGCCTGAAGAAGGTCAACGAGCCCAAAGGCTACTACTTCAGCAAGAATGAGAAGCTGGTCAAGGAGCTTATCGAGGGCCTTCTCACCAACAAGGACAGGTACGGATACATGTGCTGTCCCTGCCGGCTCGCCTCGGGAGACCGCGAGGCTGATAAGGACATAATCTGCCCGTGTGACTATCGGGAAGCGGATGTGGCGGAGTACGGCAGCTGCTACTGCAATCTGTATGTCTCGAAGGAGTGGAACGAGGGCACGGTCCCCAACGTCCCGGTGCCGGAGCGACGCCCTGTGGAGAAGGTCGCCTGGATGTCCTGGCCCGGCAACGACGCCTGACCGAGCCGCGGAGCGACAGCAGCCCACCGACGCTCAAGACGGCCTCGCGGCGACGCCGGCAGCGTAAGCAAGACGAGCGCGGCCCGGCGCCGCTCCCGTCAAGTGAGGACATCCCATAAGCGGGCCGACGGCGCGAAGGATGAGCGTGACCGGCCCCAAAACCCTGGAGCTAGAACAGCCTGTGCTGTCGGCGACAGTATCGCGAGTACTCGAGCGTGAACTGGAGCCGGCAGTACAGGCTGTTCGCGCG
>JAAYCW010000104.1 GCA_012729575.1 Actinomycetota bacterium
GCTCCCGGGCGGCCGGCAGGACCGTCCGAAGGCCGAGCATCAGCGGCAGGCCCCGGTGCTGAAGACCGAACACGCCCGCCTCGTCCCGAGGGGGCGCGTCCGCCCCGTAAGCCTGCGCAACCGCGCGGTCGCAGACCGCGGTTGGACGACCTGCCCACCGTTGTTGGGCCCGGCGTACCGCTGCGCAAGGGTGTCAAGCCATCGGGCAACGTGGTGAGCAAGGAAGAGCTTGCCCGCATCCAGGCGGAGAAGGCGGCGAAGGCTGAAGCTGCTCGAAAGGCGGCAGCGGCGGCTCCACCCAAACCGGCACCCGCTGAACCCAGCACTTCAGGTCCGAAGGCTACGGCTCCTCGTCCCGCTCCTTCTTCCGGGGGGCGTCCGCGTGGAAGTGGACCCGGCCGCGAAGGCGGAGAACGGCGCGATCGGTCGGCGCGGGTGGCTTCGGCCCCCATCCCCGACATCTGGGCCGAGGCTGCGGAGGCCACCGGTTTGGTGGGACCGACGCGCCCCGCGGCGGGCTCGCGCGTACGGCGGGGAGACGATAAGCCTGCGAAGAGACGGGTCATAATCGACTCCCAGGCGGGGCGGAAGGGCAGTAGAGGTGGGCCGCGCGATCGCCGCGGCCCCGCCACCGGCGAGGCGGAGAGACCCCAGCCCAAGAAGAAGGCCCCTCCGGGCAGTGAGTCGCCGGTTACGGTGAAGAGCGGCGCCAGCGTGAAAGATCTCAGTGAGGCTCTCGAATTGGCGGCCGGCGAGCTTATCAAGACGCTCCTCAAATTGGGGGAGATGGTCACGATTACTCAGTCGCTCTCTGATGACGCAATCGCCATCCTGGCGGAGGAGTTCGAGCGTCAAGTTGAGATCGAGCATGCGGAAGAGGAGAAGGAAGGTCCGGAGATCTTTGTCGACGACCCGGCCGATCTCATTCCGAGGGCTCCCGTCGTCACGATCATGGGGCACGTGGATCATGGGAAGACCTCTTTGCTCGATGCGATCCGGGAGACAGAGGTCGTGAAGAGCGAGGCTGGTGGCATCACTCAGCACATCGGCGCGTACCAGGTGACCCACAACGAAAAGAAGGTCACCTTCCTCGACACCCCGGGGCACGAGGCCTTCACGGCCATGCGCGCGCGTGGAGCCAAGTCCACGGATATCGCGGTCATCGTGGTGGCCGCCAACGACGGGGTCATGCCTCAGACGCTGGAGGCCATCAGTCACGCGAAGGCGGCTGAGGTCCCAATCGTGGTCGCTATCAATAAGATGGACCTGGCGGATGCCAACCCCGATCTGGTGATGAAGCAGCTGGCCGATCAGGGGCTGGTTCCCGAGGGCTGGGGTGGCGATACTGTGACGGTCCAAGTGTCGGCGAAGCAGAAGACGAATCTCGACGAGCTGATGGACATGATTCTCCTCGTGGCCGAGGTCCAGGAGCTGAAAGCGAACGCCAACACCTCGGCTTCCGGAGTGGTCATCGAGGCCCAGCTCGACGTGGGGCGGGGCCCGGTAGCGACGGTCCTGGTGCAGCGTGGGGTCCTTCAGGTGGGAGACGCTCTCGTGAGCGGAGAGGCCTACGGCAAGGTGAAGGCCATGTTCGACTTCCTGGGCAACGCCATCACGCAGGCCGGACCGTCTATGCCCGCGCAGATCCTGGGTTTCAACACGCTTCCGTCGGCCGGCGATTTCGTCATGGCGGTGAAGGACGAACGTGAGGCCCGGCAGAAGGCCGAGCAACGGACGGCCCGGCTGCGGCAGGAGCAATTGGCCAAGAGCCGGGGTGGAGCGACAAGTCTGGAGGAGTTCTACCGCCGGGTCAAGGAGGGCCGGGTCAAGGAGCTTCCTCTGGTTATCAAGGGCGATGTGTCCGGCTCGGTGGAGGCTCTCGAGGAGTCCCTACGCAATATCACGCATCCCGAGGTGAAGGTGGAGGTGGTGTTCGCCGGAGTCGGCGGCATCAACGAATCCGATATCATGCTGGCCGCGGCTTCGAAGGCTGTGGTCATAGGCTTCAATGTCCGGCCTTCTGTGGCGGCCAAGAGTCTGGCCGAACAGGAACAGGTGGACGTCCGGACCTACCGGGTCATCTACAAGGCCATAGAGGACGTGGAGGCCGCGCTGGTTGGCCTTTTGGAACCGGAGCAGGTGGAGTCGGAATTAGGGACGGCCGAGGTGCGGCAGGTCTTCCATGCCTCCAAGATCGGGACGATCGCCGGGTGTTACGTCTTGACCGGCAAGATCACCCGGGCGGCTAAGGTGCGGTTGGTCCGAGATGGGTCCATCGTCCACGAGGGCAGCATCGGGTCGTTAAAGCGTTTCGCGGACGATGTCCGGGAAGTGGCGTCGGGGTACGAATGTGGTCTGCACCTCGATGGTTTTGACGACATCCACGAAGGCGACGTCATCGAGGCATACGAGATCAAGGAAGTTGCCCGAACTCAATAAGAGCAGCAAGGGTTTCGTCGGCATCCTCACGGCCGAGCTGTACTTCCCCGAGAACGGCTCGCTCAAGGGCAAGCGCATGTATCTCCGCCGAATCCGGGATCAGGTGACCCGGCGGCACGGGGCCTCGTTCGCGGAGGTGGGTTATCAGGACCTGTGGCAGAGATCGCGGGTGATCTTGGCTGTGGCTTCCTCCGATGTGCAGGTCTTGGAGGAAGCCTTGGATCGGATCAGGGGATATTTGGACTCCCAGGAGTGGGTGCTTACGACCTGCGCGATCGAGGTGGTGGACATAGATGCGTAACGTGGGTTCATATAGGATGCGCCGGGTCAACGAGGCGCTGAAGGAAATAATCGGGACGGCTCTGACGAAGGAAGTGAAGGACCCCCGGATAGGGTTTGTGACCGTGACCGGCGTGGAGACGGCCCCCGATCTGGCGCACGCCAAGGTATTTGTCTCTGTGTACGGGAAACGGGCCGAGAAGGAAGCCACCCTTGAGGGGCTTTCGGCCGCGCGGGCCTATCTCCAGCGGCTGATCAGCGAGGAGTTGCCGCTGAAGCGCATTCCGGTGCTGGAGTTCGTCTACGATGAAAGCATAGACCAGGGGATGCGTATCCAGATTCTACTCAAATCGAGCGGAGTCGAAGGGTTGGCGCCGGAGGACGTTCCCGGCGAGAAACCTGCCGGAGCTCCGGACGAAATCACCGACGAGGCCTCCGCCGACGACGAGGGAGAGGCGGAATGACGGAGGGTCCTACCGCCGGTTCTGTGACGCCCGCCGAGGTGGCGGAGCGGCTGCGGGGCGAGAAGCGGATACTGGCCGTGTCGCACGAGGCTCCGGACGGGGACGCTCTTGGATGTCTCTCGGCCTTCCTGCTCATGTGTGAGCAACTGGGGATACCATGTCGGGGCTACGTTCCAGGGGAGAGCGGCATCCCCCCGGAGTATCTGTTCCTGCCGAAGGTGAGAGGTGTCCTCAGAGGCCGGCCGCCGTCACTCGAGCCCGAGACCACTATCTACTTCTTCGACTGTGCCTCCTTATTGCGCTCGAATTCACATGGGTTCCCCGAGGATGTGGTGCGGATAAACATCGATCATCACGCCGACAATCCGGGGTATGGGGAGTACAACTTGGTGGACGCAGACGCCGCCTCCACCACCGTCATCCTCCACGAGATATTCGAAGCCGGGGGATTCTCGGTGGATAGGGAAGTGGCTACGGCTCTCTACGTGGGACTGGTCACCGACACAGGGCGGTTCCAGTACTCTAATACGACACCAGACGCCCACCGCACGGCCGCGGCTCTACAGGAGTGCGGGGTCGATGTGGCCTGGGTCTACCGGCAGGTGTACGAAAGCACCCCCTTGCCCAAGCTGCTGCTATTGGAGCGGGCGCTCCGTCACCTCGAAGTGCGCTTGGGAGGCGCGCTGGCCGTCTCCTGGCTGGGCAACGACGATTTCGTGCAGACCGGCGCGGACGAGGGACACGCCGAGGGTCTCATCGACACTCTCCGTCGCATCCACGGGGTCCGCGTGGCCGCGCTGGTCCGGGAGAAGTCGGGCGAGAACGGCGTGCAGGCCAAAGTCAGCCTCCGGTCGACAGACGGAAGTCTCAACGTGGCCGAGTTGGCGCACAAGCGCGGCGGAGGGGGGCATGCTCGGGCGGCCGGTTTCACCGTCGATGAAGACCTGGCGACGGTACTTGACTGGATAGAGACCGAGGTCGGGACCGCGCTGTGACGGCGGCGACCTGGTGGCCATGATGTCCCGGGTGGTCTTGGTCGACAAGCCGGTCGGCCCCACCAGTTTCGACATGGTGCGTCGCGCCCGCCGGGGAGTGAGAGAACGCGTCGGGCACGCGGGGACCCTAGACCCTTTTGCGAGCGGGCTGTTACTCGTGCTGATGGGCCAAGCCACCCGCATCTCCAATCTGCTCATGGCGCTCCCCAAGGAATACGATCTCACCGTGCAGTTCGGGGCTGTGTCCACGACCGCCGATCCGACCGGTGCGATCACGCCCACGGGTGGATGCACGACGGCGGCGGAGGTCGTGGTTGCTCTCGACGATTTCCGAGGGCGGATAAAGCAACGAGTTCCGTTGACTTCCGCGGTCAAGGTGGACGGAGAACCCCTATACAAGAAGGCGCATCGGGGAGAGTTCGCCGAGACGCCCGAGCGCGAAGTGATGGTTTACGATCTCACCATGATCGACTTCGACGTCGAGGCTCAGACCGCCCGGTTACTGGCGCTGACCGGTAGCGGCACGTACGCCCGGGTCCTGGCTGAGAGTATCGGCCGGGCCACGGGAGCGGGAGGGTATGCCTCAGCGCTGCGCCGCACGCGCGTGGGACCCTTCTGCGTGGACAAGGCCTCATCACCGGAAGATCTGTCCCCGGAACGTTATAGTGAAGGCGGCCTGGGAGTGCTCAGCCTGGAAGAGGCGCTTCAGTTTCTGCCCCGGCATGAGGTGAGTGCGGAGGAGGCATGTCTGGCGGCCAACGGGAATCAACTGCGTGGGGGTCCGGAGGGGCGCTTCTGCGTATACGGTCCGGACGGCCTACTCGGCATCTACGAACAGAAGGACGATACCGCCAAGCCCCTCGTGGTCTTTCCGAGGACGGCATGAGCATCCGGGTCTACTCCTCGCTGGAGCAGGTCCGGAAGTCTCCCGCACAGGGCAGGGCGGTGGCCATCGGAGTCTTCGACGGTGTTCATCGGGGCCACCAGCGTATCCTGCGTCGGGCCGCCGAGGAAGCTGCGGCGACCGGGGCGCTCGCTACGGTGGTCACGTTCTACCCACATCCCGAGGCGGTACTTCGCCCCGGGTCGGCGCCGAGGATGCTCACCTCTGTGGAACGAAAGGGCCGGCTTCTCGAGGAACTCGGTTTGGATGAGATGGTGGTTGTGAAGTTCGACCGGGATTTCGCCCGCTTGTCTCCGGAGTCATTCTGCAGTGCGGTTCTCTCCACACGACTGGGGGCGCGTACGGTGTTCGTGGGGGAGAACTTCCGCTTCGGTCGGGGCGGAACGGGGACGGCGGAACGGCTGCTCGAATACGGCCGTACTCACGGCTTCGAGGTGCGGCCGGTGTCGCTGGTGGAAGAGAACGGCGAGGTCATCTCGAGCACGCGCATCAGAGAGTCGCTCAGGGACGGCCGGGTGGAGGAGGCGGCTCGGCTGCTGGGACGCCCTCATCGCCTCGAGGGAGAGGTGTCCAGCGGGGCCGGGAGGGGCCGGTCGCTGGAGGCTCCCACCGCGAATCTGATCGTCTCTCGAAGGCTGGCGCTGCCTCGGTTGGGGGTGTATGTGACTCGCTCTACGGTGGACGACGACAGGGTATACGAGTCGGTCACCAGTGTGGGGACCAATCCCACCTTCGAGTCGGGCCGCAAGGTGCGGATCGAGACCCTGCTGTTCGAGTTCAACGGTGACTTGTATGGTCGCCGGCTTGCGGTGGATTTCCTCGTGCGCATCCGCGGTCAGAAGACCTTTGGAGATGCTCTTTCCCTGGCCGAGCGTATCAAGCGGGACGTGGAAATAGCGCTGGCCGTGCATGCCGGCGCCTCCCTGCCGGACGCCGAACGAGCGGTGGATGCCCGCACGGCGGACACACACACGGCGGACACATCCTGATGCCACCTCGCGCGGGGCCCTCACGCCTGCCGGCGGTGACCGTGTTGCTGCTCGTCGTAATGGTGGTGGCGGTGGTGGGGACGGCATTCTCTCTGAACGCATCTCAATCGGAGCTGCGATTCAGGGACGCCGAGTCTTTGGGGCTGGGGGCGGCTTTCGGAGCGGGTTTCGGAGGCGCGGGGGAGTATTCGAAGATCGAGATGGCCGCACTGTCGGGACCCTTGCCCACCGATGCGGCAGACGTGGCTGTGCCCGTGCTCATGTATCACTATGTAGACGATGAGCCTCCGCCGGCGGGTCCATATGCCGACGGCCTCACGGTCCGCACTCCCGATTTCGTCGAGGAGATGGAGTATCTGGTCACCAACGGATACGAGACGGTGGGCCTGGACGATGTGTACCTGGCTCTGGCCGGTCTCAGAGAGCTCCCGGCGAAGCCGGTGATCCTCACCTTCGACGACGGTGGCCTCGACAACTACGAGGTGGCCTTCCCGTTGCTGCAGAAGTATGGACTGAAGGGGACGTTCTTCGTCATCACGAGGGCTGTGGGGGAAGAGGGGAGCATGGATTGGGACCACCTGAGGGAGATGGTGGCGGCGGGTATGGCGGTACAGTCGCACACCGTGTCGCATCCCGACTTGACCCGCATCCCGGCCGAGCGGTTGCAGACGGAGCTGGCGGACTCCCGTGACGCCATTAGCGAAGCCACCGGTGAAGTGGGTTATGCCCTCAGCTATCCGGGCGGGGCCTACAACGAGACGGTCATCGAGGCGGCGCGTGCGGCCGGATATGTCATGGCCGTCACTACGGATGGTGGTGCCGCGCTTGGGCCGGAGTCCCTCTTCGAGATCACGCGTAAGCGCGTACAGCCCTTCCTCCCGATGGCTACCTTCGCTAGACTGGTCGACTAAGACCGATCAACCGGGCACCCGGATCGGTCGCCGGCCACGGGTAGAGATGTTTCTCTTGTGCGCGTGCCGGGGCATGTATAGGCAATCAGTCGCGCCAACGTGGAGGGGAACATGTTCGCAGTCGGTCATCGAAGTCGCGCTACTCTCTCTCATCAGGCCGGTGCCGGATCGCCGTCCGTTCACCTGCCGGGTGGGTCGATTCGGACCTCGATGGTCCTTCTGATCGCGGTGTTGCTCTTGTTCGGGATGGCCGTCGCGGTCTGGCCGTCGGAGGTTCTGGCCGAGCCCTCCTATTACAAGATAGCCGGGGCCGATCGTTATCAGACGGCCATCCAGATCTCACAGAATGGGTACGGTCCAGGTGTGGAGGCCGTGGTGATCGCCACCGGGGAGAACTACCCGGATGCTCTCAGTGCCGCGCCTCTGGCCGCGGCGTATGGGGGACCGGTGTTGCTTACTCGGTCCGCCACCCTGAATGAGGCGACACGCGCCGAGATCGAGCGTCTCCAACCCGTGAAGATCTACGTGGTGGGGCTACCGTCGCCCGTGATCGGCGAGATCAGCGCCGCCTTCCCCGAGTTGGATGCGGTGGGGGGCATAATCCCCCTTGTCGGCGCCGACCGGTATGACACGGCACGCCTGGTCGCCGAAGAGGTGAGAGGCCGGTTGGGAGAGGTGACGGGAGTGGTGATGGTCCCGGGAGACTCCTTCCCAGACGCTCTGGCGGTAGCGCCGTTGGCCGCCTTCAAGGGCTGGCCGATCCTTCTTACCCCGCGCGGCGGACCGGTGCCTGCGGCCACGCAGGAGGCGCTGGTTTCCTTAGCAGTCACGAATGGGCTGGTGGTCGGTACCTATGTCGAGGTTGGTGTGCCGGGTTTCACGTTCACTCGGGTCGTCGGAAAGGACCGCTACGATACCTCGGCGAGATTGGCTGAGCTTGCGACCGCGGAGGGGATGGACTCGGCCTCCCTGGGGGTGACGGTGGGCGATAACTTCCCGGATGCTTTGGCGGCCGGTCCTTATCTGGCTCAGGCGGGCGGGATCCTGCTCTTGGTCCAATCCAAAGGGGTCCCCGCGGCCGCCGCCTCATGGCTGCTGGACAAGGGAGATTCCATACAGAGCCTTGAGTTCATCGGCCTGGCGCCGACCGTCGCGGCGCAGGTCAAGCTGTTGGTCTCCACCCCCGATCTTCCCGATGGATTTGCTTTCTCCACGGTGTCTTCGGGGGCCGGTGGACCGGAAGTCGTCTGGCTGGAGCAAAAGCTGGCCGCGTTGACCTATCGGCCGGGCCCTATCGATGGGGTATTCGATCATCGCACCCGGCAGGCGGTTCTGGCATTCCAGAAATGGGAAGGTCTGACTCGGGATGGCGTGGTCGGGCCGACTGTATGGTCCCGCCTGCTCACCGCGGCAAGCCCCAGCCCGAGTAGAGGTGGTGCCGGCACATGGGTGGAGATCAACAAGGCCAAGCAGGTGCTCCTCTACATCGAGGGCGGAACGGTGACGCGCACCCTGGCCGTCTCGACCGGTAATCCCAGTGTGGGCATCACCACTCCGAGCGGGACCTTCAACATCACGCGCAAGTCGAACCAATGGGACGGTCCTCGCTATAAGCCTCTATATCTGCGGAGCTGGGGTGTGCTTGCTATTCACGGCTACCCATCGGTGCCGGTCTATCCTGCCAGCCACGGCTGTGTGCGGGTGCCGGTCTGGGATATGGACGAACTCTTTCCTCTGGTTCCAGTGGGGGGCGCGATCCACATCTACTGATCGGACCGAGTGCCCAGAGTGTCCGCGTGCTCTTACTCCATAGGGGTAGCCAGGTCGCGGGGTGCCGTGGGTCTCCCTGTGGTAACCTACATCACCGCCTCGGGCGCCTGCGTCCGGGTGGGGCGTCTTGGGAAAAGGGCGCCGGCATTTAAACCTGCATCTCGGCTCGGACCGTAGCGTCCCTGCTGGGAGCAAGGAGCCCAGGGAGGCCATGCATGCTGAGCAAAGAACGTAAGACCGAGATCATCGACCAGTTCAAGAAGCACGAGGTAGACACGGGGTCCCCAGAGGTGCAGATAGGCATCCTCAGCGAGCGGATCAACGTGCTTACCGAGCATCTGAAGACCCACTCCAAAGACCATCACTCTCGCCGAGGCCTCCTCAAGATGGTGGGGCATAGGCGTCGGCTTCTCAATTATCTGCAGAAGCAGGATGTGGAGCGTTATCGGGCGGTGATCAAGGATCTGGGCCTGCGTAGGTAAGGCAGCCGGCGACGCCGGCGGGAAGCGGCAGCGAAGTAGTCATTGGTAGGAATGGGGGCCGGAGAGGTTCCCAGACGGGAGAGAAGAAAGTGGCCAGCGGAGTAAGCAAGACAGAAGTAACCTTGGGTGACAAGACCGTCACCTTCGAGACGGGCAAATTGGCAAAACAGGCGAGCGGCGCCGTGGTGGTCCGCTCGGGCGACACAATGGTGTTGGTCACGGCGGTTGTGGCGAGCACCGAACGTAACGTGGATTTCTTCCCCCTCACGGTAGACGTGGAAGCGGGGATGTACGCCGCGGGAAAGATCCCGGGCGGTTTCATCAAGAGAGAAGGACGGGCGAGTGATCAGGCCATTCTGAACGCACGGCTCATCGACCGCCCCATTCGGCCCCTGTGGCCCAAAGGGTTCAATAGAGAGACACACATCGTAGTCACTGTGCTCTCGGTGGACAAGACCAATCCGTATGACGTGCTGGCTGTTGCGGGTGCGTCCGCCGCTCTCAGCATCTCCGAGGCTCCGTTCCTCGGTCCCATCGGGGCGGTCAGGGTGGCGAAGGTCGACGGATCGTGGGTGGTCAACCCGACCTATGCCGAGATCGATCAGAGCGCCGTCAACCTGGTCGTCGCCGGGACCGCGGATGCCATCGGAATGGTCGAGGCGGGTTGCGACGAGGTCGACGAGGCCGACATTCTAGCCGGGCTGGAAGTGGCCCACGAAGCCATAAAGAGGCAAGTGGAGACCATACGCGCTTGGGCGGCTGAGGTCGGCAGGCCCAAGATGGAGTTCGCGGAGAAGCTGCCCGACCAGGCTTTGGTGGAGAAGATCAAGGCTCGTTTTGGCAGGGAGATCGAAGAGGCCAGCAACATCCTGGACAAGTTGGAGCGGATGAACGCGGTCGCAGCGGTCAAGCAGGCCGTGCTGGCGGAGTGGCCTCCGACGGAAGGGGCTGCAGACCCGGGGGCCGATACGGCCGCGCTGGCGAAGGCCTTCGACGCAGTCGAGAAGGAGACCGTGCGCAGGGTCATCGCCGTCGACAAGAAGCGCCCCGATGGACGCGGAGTGGACGAGATACGTCCCATCGACTGTGACGTGCGGGTCGCGCCGAGGACCCATGGCTCCGGACTCTTCACCAGGGGCCAGACCCAAGTGCTGACGCTCCTTACCCTCGGTGCCGCTCGTGACGAGCAGCGCATCGACGGCCTCGACATCGAGGAATCCAAGCGGTTCATGCATCACTACAAGTTCCCGCCCTTCAGTGTGGGCGAGACCGGCTTCATGCGCGGTCCCGGCCGGCGGGAGATCGGTCACGGTGCCTTGGCCGAGCGGGCGCTCTTCCCGCTCATCCCAGATGAGGAGACCTTCCCCTACACCATCCGTCTCGTGTCGGAGACTCTGGAATCGAACGGCTCCAGCTCCATGGCCAGCGTGTGCGCGTCGACACTTGCGCTCATGGACGCCGGTGTCCCCATCGAGCGGCCGGTCGCCGGAATCGCCATGGGTCTCATCAAAGAGGGCGACGACTACGTAGTACTCACCGACATCGCCGGGGTGGAGGATCATCTGGGCGACATGGACTTCAAGGTGGCCGGCACCGAACGGGGTATCACCGCTCTACAGATGGACATCAAGATCAAAGGCGTGACCTTTGACATCATGAAGGATGCCTTGGAGCGTGCGCGCAAGGCCCGCATGTTCATCCTCGAGAAGATCCATGATGCTCTGGGCGCCCCGCGACCTCAACTCTCCGATTTCGCGCCGCGCATCGGCACCATCCGCATCGACCCGGAGAAGATCGGAGCGGTCATCGGCAAGGGTGGAGAGACCATCCGGGGCATGGAAGCCGAGTTCGAGTGCACCATCGATGTGGCCGAGGATGGTCTCATCAAGGTCTTCGCGACCGACGGCAGGCTGGGAGACTCCTGCCTGGAGCGCATCGCGCTCCTGACCAGAGAGACGGAGGTGGGAGACATAGTCGAGGGCAGAGTGGCCTCCACCACTTCGTTCGGTGCTTTCGTCACTCTCAAACCGGGTACCGATGGACTCGTACACATCTCTCGTTTGGCGGATCACCGCGTGGGGACGGTGGAAGAGGTAGTCAACCGGGGCGATCTGGTGCGGGTGGAGGTCTTGGATGTACAACAGCAGGGGGGCAAGGAGAAGATAAGCCTCCGTCTGCTGGAGAACCTCTCGGCAAAGGAAGGCAGTGCCCACTGACGAGTATCGTCTGGAGCAGCTTCCCAACGGACAGCGCCTGATCACCGAGCGCCTCGACCGATTGCGGTCTGTGTGTCTCGGGTTCTGGATTCCGGCAGGTTCGCGGGATGAAGCCGCGCCGCTCATAGGTGCGTCGCACTTCATCGAGCATCTCCTATTCAAGGGATCGGCGAAGTACACGGCCGAGGAGATCGCTCAGGTCTTCGACACCCTTGGTGGGGAGCTGAACGCCAGCACGTCGCGGGAGTATGTGGTCGTTTACGGCCGGTTCTTGGACGATCAGCTGCCGGTGGCCATGGATGTCATGACCGATATGCTCGTGGCGCCCACCTTCGCCGACCTGGACAGGGAGCGGGAGGTGGTCCTTGAGGAGATCGCCATGGTGGACGACTCCCCCCAGGATCTCATCCACGATGTTCTCGCCGAGGTCGTGCTCGATGGTCATCCCTTGGCTCATCCCATTTTGGGGACGCGGGAGACCATCTCCGACGTCCGAGAAGAAGACATTAGGACTTACCACAAGGAGCGCTTCCAGTACAGCGACATGGTGGTAGCGGCGGCCGGCAACGTCGACCACAACGAGTTGCGAACCCTGTTGCTGGAACGTCATAACGTTGCCGACGGTATGGATCCGCAGCGGGCTCTGGTGACTCCTAGGGTGGGTCCGCAGAGACGCTTCCTGACCAAGGAGACCGAGCAGATGCACATGTGTCTCGGCGGGGTCGGCATGGCCCGCAGTGACGACCGTCGCTTCCAGTTGTCGGTGCTCGACAGCCTGTTCGGCGGATCGCTCAGCTCGCGTCTGTTCCAGGAGATACGGGAGAAGCGTGGTCTGGTCTATAGCGTCTATTCGTTCTCGGGCATGTACGCGGAGACCGGCCTCACCGGCCTCTACTTCGGTTGCCGCCCCGAGCGTCTTGGGGCCGTCATGGATACTGTGGGGCACGAGTTGGTGCGCCTCATGACCGAGCCGGTCGAGGACGAAGAGCTGCGACGTGCGAAAGAGCATCTCAAAGGGCGCATGATCCTAGGCCTGGAGAGTACTTCCAGCCGCATGACCCGCTTGGGAAAGGGAGTGCTGACCGACACGGAGATCCTCTCCCTGGACGAGTTGGCAGCGCGTATCGACGCGGTAACGAGCGAGCAACTGATGGAGTTGGCGGGGAACGTGTATCGGCCGGATGCCCTGTCGGTGGTGGGGATAGGCGCGGATGAAGACCAATTCGCCCGTGCGGTGCCGGAGGACTGTCTTGCCGGCTTGATGTAGGAGGCGATGATGAGCGACGGCACAGCGAAGACTGAGAAAGTACAGACCAGGGTGGCGGTCTCGGGCGCCCGAGGCCGTATGGGCCGCATGACCTGTTCGGCCATCAGGGCCGACGCGGACCTAATACTCTCGGCCGCCATAGATCCTGCCTATTCCTGGGAAGGGTCGTTGCGGGAAGAAGGCGATTCGGCTGGGGATGCCCAACGGTTCGCGGACCTGGAAGAGGCAGTTGCCGCGGTGGAGCTCGACGTGGTGGTCGACTTCACCACTCCTTCCAGCGTACGCGAGAACGTATTGGCCTGCGTCCGCGGGAGGGTGCCGGTGGTGGTGGGGACTACCGGCCTGGGTCCATCCGATCTGGCCGACATCGAGAAGGAGGCGGAGTCGCAAGGCGTGCCGGTCTTGGTCGCCCCTAACTTTGCCATGGGCGCGGTGCTGATGATGCAGTTCACCCGCCAGGCGGCTGAGTACTTCCGGGCCTGCGAGATTGTGGAGTTGCATCACGACGGCAAGCTTGACGCCCCCTCCGGTACCTCTTTGCTCACACGCGCCTTGGTCGAAGAGGTTTGGCGCGAGAGGGAGCTGGAGAGAGAAGTGCCCATCCATAGCGTGCGTCTGCCCGGCCTGGTCGCGCACGAGGAGGTCATCTTCGGCGGTTTGGGGGAGACCCTGATTGTCAGGCACGACTCCCTTTCGCGGGAATCCTTCATGCCGGGGGTCATCCTTGCCGTCAAACGCGTTCGCGGGTTGCAAGGACTCGTCGTCGGCTTGGAGAACATCCTATAGAACCTGTTCGGCATGCGCCTCCCGAGGCGACGGCCCGGCAGTCCCGATATAGACCCGGACTACGTGGAGGCTCCGATCACCATCTGTGACGATGCACGCGCTTAAAGTCATACCCCTGGGGGGTCTGGGGGCCATCGGCAAGAACATGATGGTCTTGGAGTACGGTGACGCGCTCCTTGTCGTCGACACGGGGTTGATGTTCCCCGACGACGAGATGCTGGGCATCGATCTGGTGTTGCCCGACTTCTCGTACGTGGTGGAGAACAAGGACCGGGTGCTGGGGGTCATCGTCACCCACGGTCATGAAGACCATGTGGGTGCCCTCCCTTATCTCTTGAAGGAGGTCAACGTTCCGGTATATGGGACCCGGTTGACCCTGGGGCTCCTCAATACCAAGCTGGGAGAGCATGGGCTGCAGGGAAAGACCTCACTCAAGGAGATCTCGCCGAGCAAGGACCTGGAGTTAGGGCCCTTCCGAATCGAGTTCTTGGAGGTATCGCACAGCATCCCGGATGGGGTGGGCCTGGGCATCCACACACCGGTGGGCACCGTAGTCCACAGCGGCGACTTCAAACTCGACCAAACGCCTATCGACGGACGGCCTACCGCCATGCATCGCTTCGCCCAGTTGGGGAGCAACGGAGTGCTTCTGCTGTTCTCGGACAGCACCAATGCGGACCGGCCGGGCTTCACCGGACCGGAGCGCAGTGTTGGTGAGAAGCTCGACGGCATCTTCGCTCTGGCACAGGGCCGCATCATCGTGGCGTCATTCGCCAGCCACATCCACCGCATCCAGCAGGTGATCAACACCGCGGCCCGGCACGGACGTTCCCTGGCCATCATCGGGCGGAGTATGGTCAAGAACGTCAACATCGCCTCCAACCTCGGATATCTAAGTGTCCCCGAGGGCCTCATCGTCAGGCCTCAAGACGTGGCCATGTTGCCGCCGGACAGAGTGGTGGTGCTCTCCACCGGCAGCCAGGGGGAGCCGCTGTCCGCTCTGGCCCGCATGGCGTCGCGCGACCATCCCTCCGTGGAGATCATGAAGGGTGACACGGTCATCATCTCCGCGCGCCCGGTGCCCGGCAACGAGACCAGCGTCAACCGGACCATCGATCGCCTGTTTGCAGCCGGTGCCAGGGTCATCTACGAGGCGTCGGCCGGCGTACACGTGTCCGGGCATGCTGCCGCCGAGGAGCTGAAGGTGATGCTCAATCTGGTCAGGCCCAAGTTCTTCATGCCGGTGCACGGTGAGCACCGCCACCTCTACTTCCATGCTGAGCTGGCACGGGCTACTGGTATCCCCGACGATCACATCTTCCTGCTGGAGAACGGAGATATTCTCGAGCTCGAGCCGGACCACGCCGAAGTCACGGGGCGGGTGCAGGCGGGCATGATCCTGGTGGACGGGTTCGCCATGGGCGATCTGCAGGAGCTGGTGCTCCGCGACCGGCAACATCTGGCCAGTGACGGATTGGTCATGGTGGTCGTGGTGAGGAGTGCTCAGGACGGTAAGGTGGTGGGCGAGCCGGAGGTGGTGTTCCGGGGTTTCGCCCATGCGGAGCCGGAGGAGCTGACCGAGGCCGCCAGAAGGCTGGTCATCGAGTTGCTGGGGTCTCCCGAGATGGAACAGGTGAGCGATTTGGGGCTTGTCAAGAACCAAGTTCATGATGTCCTCCAGAAGTACCTGCGCAAGCAGTCCGGCAGGAGGCCGATGGTCCTGCCGGTGATCGTCGAGGTGTAGCCTGGTGGAGAAGGTCTGACCATGGCCGGACGGGCCTCAGAGGGAACGGCGCGCACCGAAACGGCGCGCACTACGCGTAATACCCACACGCGCCGCGCAGCGAGCGCGCAGAGCGGGCGCGCCAGTGTACGCTCTGCGGGGCCGAAGGGAAAACGTGCCGGCAGGGAATCGAGATCCGAGAGGACCCGGGAGATCACTGCCCTGGTGCTGTTCGGCGTGGCCGTATTTCTGTTCTTCGCCCTCATCGCCACCGAGAAGGGTGGTGTCGTGGGCAGAGGGATCGATACCGCGTTGGTGTTCGCCTTTGGCAGATTGGCTTTCCTGGTGCCGCTCACCCTGATAGCGGTGGCTGTGACCACCGTCCTCGAGTGGAGGGTCTGGCGCTCCCTGCGCTTTTGGGGGATCGTGGTGTTCTTGTTCGGCGTGTTCTTGCTCATGGCCGGGGGGTTCCCACCCTTCGCCGGTCACGGGGAGGAGCTGTTCGTCCGGGCCGACTTCGAACACCGGGCCGGAGGCTTGGGAGAGGCTTTCTACGGGGCCGTCCACAGTCTGACGGGGATCACAGGGGTGGGCATCGTGGGCTGGCTGGCCTCGTTGATAGGCTTTGGTATGGTCACGGGGGTGACCGCGCTGTGGCTGGGAAGGAGGACCCAGCGAGCGGCCCAGGTGGTCAAGACCTCGGCGGAACGCAGCACGCTTCTGACCAGACGGCGCGGAGATGACGATGGAGACGGGATGTATGACGCCGACGCTCCGACCAGGCGTTCTCCTTGGTCCGCGGGCTGGCAGGATGATACGGGTAGTACCGGGGTCGGACCAACCCTGGGCCCGGTGGACCTGACTCAGGCCGCGGGTGCCCAGGTTGGGGGTGTCCAAGCCATCGATGGCGAGGGCCGCTCCCCGGGACCGTTTGGTGACGCCTTCGACGACTGGACCAGGGGACGGCCGTCTGCGCATAGTCCTCTGGCGCCTCTGGATTATGCGGGCTCCGCCGGGAGCGGGGGTGTTCTGGACGGCGCTGAGGTCTTTTCCGATCTGTACGGTGGTCCCGACCAGGGAACAGGCGTACTTGCCGGCTCCACCGGCATGGAGCGGGTGACCGTGGGTGCCCCGCAGTCGATGGGGGACGACTCCCTGGAGAGTATGACCGCCGACCCGGGCGCCGTAGGCGCGGCCGCGGAGGCCACGACCTCACTCGCGACGGCTCCTCACGGTGGCTTGGCCCCGGGCGCGTCTCCGGTAGGCGCGGAAAACGGTGAGGACCCAGAGGGTTCGCAGGCAGGCCCAAGGCAAGAGGCGCTTCCCGGTCTGGCGAAGCCCGCACGCCGGGTCGAACCGGTACCGGCTGAACCCACGTACGTGCTTCCGGAGCCCGCCATGCTTCGCAAGAGCGCGCCCGCGGCCACCGGCCGGGGCGCCGGCGAGCGGGATATCGCCACGGTCCTTCTACAGGCGCTGGCTCAGTTCGGGGTCGACGCCCGCGTCATCGGGATGGTGGTAGGTCCCCGGGTCACCCGGTACGAATTGCAGCTCGCCCCGGGCACGAAGGTCAACAAGGTGTCGTCGCTCAAGGACGACTTGGCCTACGCTCTGGCCACCACCGAGATCCGCATCCTGGCGCCCATCCCGGGCAAGTCGGCCGTGGGCGTGGAGATCCCCAACCAAAGACCCGATTGGGTCACTCTCGGCGACATCTACCACGAATTCCCCAAGTCCGCGGGACCACTCATGGTGTGGCTGGGCAAGGACATCTCTGGGAAGCCTGTCTATGCCGACCTCACGAAGCTGCCCCATCTGCTCATCGCCGGTACCACCGGTTCGGGGAAGAGCGGCTGCGTCAACTGCATCGTCTCGTCGGTTCTGCTGCGGAGCACGCCCGAACTGGTGCGGATGATCATGATCGACCCCAAGAAGGTGGAGCTGTCCCACTACGACCGCATCCCGCACTTGCTCGTCCCGGTTGTGACCAACATGAAGGATGCCGCGGGCGTCCTGCACAACGTGGTCAAAGAGATGGAAGACCGGTACGAGCTGATGGAGTTGGACCACGCCCGCAATCTGTCCGAGATGAACAAGACCCGGGCCCGGCGGGGAGAGAGTCCTCTGCCGTACATCCTGCTTGTCATCGATGAGTTGGCCGACCTCATGATGGCCGCGCCTCAGGAGGTGGAGGACTACGTCATCCGGCTGGCACAGAAGTCCCGGGCCGTTGGTATCCACCTGGTGGTGGCCACCCAGCGTCCGTCCGCCGACGTCATCACCGGGATGATCAAAGCCAACATCCCCTCGCGCATAGCCTTTGCCGTATCCAGCCAGACCGACTCCCGCGTGATCCTGGATGTCAACGGCGCCGAGACCCTGTTGGGTATGGGCGATATGCTCTTCAAGCCGCTGGGGTCGAGCCACATGCAGCGCGTGCAGGGGGCCTATATCACTGAGGAAGAGATCGCGGTTCTCGTCAATCACTGGCGCCATCAGGCCGAGCCTGAGTTCCGGGAGGAGCTGCTGCGTCGTCCGGCGGAAGCCAAGAAGAGTGAAGAGGATCCCTTCGATCCCGACGCCGACGACCTGCTGGCCGACGCAGCCCAGCTGGTCATCGAGACCGGCAGCGCGTCGGTATCGATGCTCCAACGCCGCCTGCGGGTGGGGTACACGAGGGCCGGCCGGTTGATCGACATGTTGGAGCGGCGAGGTATCGTCGGCCCGTGGGAGGGAAGCAAGCCCCGTCAGATCATGGTGGAGCCTGATGAGGTCGACAACCTTCTCACGGTGCTGAGGGCCGAAGAAGACCACGAGGACGGGGAGGCTGGTGACTGACCTTCGGGTACCCTCCGTCAGCGCGGCCGAAGTCATGGAGGGGGGGTTCCAAGTTGTGGACGTCCGCTCTCCCTCTGAGTTCGCCGAGGGGCACATGCCCGGGGCCGTCAATCTACCCCTATTCGACGACGATCAGCGTGCCCTCATCGGCACCGTTTACAGGAAGGACGGGGCTGCTCGCGCCCGCATGATGGGGGTGGAGCTGGCAAGTCCTGGCCTTGCCGAGTATCTGGGCAACCTGGTCGAATTGGCTCGTTCACAACCCCGCGGACGCCGGTTGGCCATCATGTGCTGGCGCGGTGGCGAGCGCAGCCGTAACGTAGCTCTGCTTCTCGTGCTGGTGGGCGTGCACACGCCCACCGTGGCCGGGGGCTACCGTGCTTATCGGCGCGAGGTGTTGGCGGGGTTGGACAGGTGGCAGCCTCCTGTGCCCGTCCTCACTCTCTACGGGGCGACGGGCAGCGGCAAGACAGCTCTGATACGGGCCCTCACGGAGATAAGCCCGGAGGTGGAGCGGCCTCAGCCCTGGGCGGTGGATCTGGAGGGACTGGCCTGCCACCGGGGCTCGCTAATGGGCGGACTGAACCAAACGGTCGAGAGAGGACAGAAGGAGTTCGACGCCCTCCTCTACGAGGAGCTGCGACATCCTCGCGGTGGCTATCTGGTGTTGGAGGGGGAGAGCGGACGCATCGGGGCGATACACGTCCCTGCGGGCGTGGCCGAGGCCATTCGGACCGGCATGCCCGTGCATGTATCAGCTCCGGTAAGTGAGCGGTCCGGCCGCATCCTGCGGGAGTATGCGCCCGAAGGGTGGGATGAGAAGGAAGTCGAGCGGTTCCGCGGAGGCCTCGAAGCGATCGGCCGGCGATTACCGCGCAAGACTTTGCTTTCCTTGGAAACAGCTTTTGATGATGGTAGATTTACCGACGTTGTCGAGGGGCTGCTGGTCGACTACTATGACCCTCTGTATCAGAGGTCGTGTGTGGATGGGAAAGATTTCGTCCTTGAGTTCACCACGGGTCCCGATCCGGTAGAAGACGCGCGCCGCTTCGTCCGCAGCGCGGCGCGCCTGATTCGAGAGGTGTCGCCCGAATCCTGTGTCTGATATAGGCAACAGCCTCCGAGAGGCTCGGATCCGCAGAGGCCTCACCATCAAGGACGTCGAGGACGTCACCAAGATCCGGTCTAAGTACCTGGAAGCCCTCGAAGAGAACGATTACGAGGTCCTTCCCGGTTCGACGTATGCCAAGGCCTTCCTGCGGACCTATGCCTCCTTCCTGAAATTGGATGCGGACGAACTGCTCCAGGACTATCGCGATCGGCCCGAAGTGCGCAGGGAAGAGTCGGTGGTGCGCAATGAGGTTGTCCAGAAGTCGCGCTCGCAGACATCGGCCGAACGCAAGAAACAAAGGGTCCGTCGCAGCCAGCGGGGGTACTTGATAGTGGGGGTCCTGGCCGTCATCGCCATCTTCCTTCTGGCCTGGTTCGGTTCGGGCCGCGGGCAGGATGACTCGGTCGCCCTCGACAGCAGCAGCTTCAGCAGCGCTACGAACACCACCGGCGGCCCAACCACTACGGCGGCACCAGAGGCCGGTGTGTCGTCCACGACCACTGTGTCGGTCACAGGGGAGAATGTGGCCTTGGTGGTCACGGTCACAGAGCGCAGCTGCTGGCTGGTGGTGCGCGAGGACAACCAGGACGGCGCCGAGCTTTTCGCGGGTACGCTGTCCGCGGGGGGGCAGAAGACGTTCGACAGCGCCAAACGTTA
>JAAYCW010000105.1 GCA_012729575.1 Actinomycetota bacterium
ATCGAGGCGGATCCGCGGGGGCGGGACGGGGTTGAGCTGGTGCTCAAGAGAGCCAAGAAGGCATTCGAAGACCTCCCGGAGCACAAGAGATGGGAGTTCGATCAGGAGACTCTGATCAACCCGTTCGCGGACACGCGCATCCTTGTTGGTGACCCGGACACGGAGGTGTCCAGACTGCTCGCCGGCATCGACCTGGGGGTGGGGGAGGTGCTCTTGGCTGATACGCTGAAGTCGCGAGGTACTGAGATCGATCTCTTGTTCGCCCATCACCCAGAGGGCCGGGCGGTGGCACGCCTTGAGGAGGTCATGGGGCTTCAGGCCGATGTGTGGAGCAAGTTTGGGGTGTCGCTGGCCTATGGAGACGCGGTGTTGGAGGACCGCATGTCCGAAATCAGAAGGGCGCTGCACCCCCGCAACAACGAACAGACTCTGTCGGCCGCCCGGCTCCTGAACCTGCCATACATGTGCTGCCACACGCCGGCGGACAACAACGTCAACCGTTTTCTACAGGCACAGTGTGACGATCTCGGTACCGACGCCACAGTAGACGAGCTCCTCGATCTGCTGAAGTCAATCCCCGAGTATCGGGAAGCCGTGCTGCAGGGTACGGGGCCGGTCATATACGAAGGTGACGGCAAGAGGCGGACGGGGAAGATCATGGTGGACATGACGGGTGGCACCTCCGGTCCTATCGAAGCTCTGGGCCGCCTGGCCTCATCCGGGGTCGGTACCATCTTAGGCATGCACATGGGCGAGGAGCATCGCAAGAAGGCAAAGGCCGAACATATGAACGTGGTCATCGCCGGACACATGTCATCCGACTCGCTCGGCATGAATCTGATCATCGACAACTACGAGAGACAGGGCGTCGACGTCATCGCTTGTTCCGGTTTCACCAGGGTGAGCCGCGCCTAGAGCATGGTATTCTGCCGCCCGGGAGGTGGAGGATGGAGCAGATAGTAACGCCCGAGGATATACCCGCCGACATACGCGAGGAATACGAGGAGCTGCTGCTTGGCAGTGTGGATGTCCTTCCGGAGGGGGAGCTGCTCCATCAGCTGGTACGAGCCAGGACGGAAGACCGGCCGCTGCGGGTGAAACTGGGAGTCGACCCGACCGCTCCCGATATCCACCTAGGCCATACCGTGGTCCTGCGCAAGCTGGCTCAGTTCCAGAAGTTCGGGCACACGGCTGTTCTCATCATCGGGGACTACACGAGTAAGGTGGGCGATCCGTCCGGCCGCTCGAAGAGTCGTCCGCGGTTGTCCGACGACCAGATCACCGCCAACGCCAGTACGTACGTGGAACAGGCAGCCAAGGTCCTCGACATGGACAGAGCTGAGCTCACCTACAATGGCAACTGGTTGGCGCCTCTCCGTATGGACGAGGTGTTAACCCTCAGCGCTACTGTGACGGTCGCCCGTATGTTGGAGCGGGATGATTTCTCTCGCCGCTATCTTGCGAACGAGCCCATCTCCATGCTCGAGTTCATGTACCCGTTGCTCCAGGGTTATGACAGCGTGGCCGTACGCGCCGATGTCGAGTTGGGAGGAACCGACCAGAAGTTCAACCTCCTGATGGGCAGGCCCATCATGGAGGCCTACGGACTAGTGCCACAGAGCATTTTGACCGTTCCGCTGCTCGTCGGCACCGACGGCGAGCAGAAGATGTCGAAGTCCTACGGCAACTACATAGGGGTCTGCGATCCTCCCGAGGAGATGTTCGGAAAGGTCATGTCCATCCCGGATGTTCTCATGGTCGATTATTGGAGCCTACTCACGGGGGCCGCCAAGCGGGAGGTGGATGAGGTGGAGCACCGGCTCCAGGAGGGAGCCTACCACCCGGCTGAGGCCAAGCGCGACCTTGCAGAGAAGCTGGTGACCCTCTACTACTCTGCCGAAGCCGCGCGAGACGCGCGGGCTCACTTCGACCGGGTCTTCAAAGAGAAGGACAAGCCCGCGGAGATCCCGGAGACGGCGCTGCCTGCCGAGGCCGTGGTCGAAGGGAGGGTGTGGTTGCCGCGCCTGTTGACCTCCACGGGACTTGCCTCATCCAACGGTGAGGCCCGGCGGCTTATCGAGCAGGGCGGAGTGCGCGTCGACGATGTCACCGTCCAGGACGCCAAGGCCGAAATGGCACCCGAGGCTCTGCGTGGCGTCGTCGTACAGGTGGGCAAGAGGAAGTTCTTGAGGATCAGGTAAACGCTGCGACTATGCACAGTCGCCTCCCGGCCCGCCCAATCACGACGCGGTCTTTGTCCGTAGGGACAGGGATCTCGCTGCCGGTCGTCGCCGACGGATCTCCTGCCGTAAGACCAAGGTCTGATTGCACAGCCACTTCGCAGAGGTAGGCTGCTCCCTGTCTCATGGCTGGTGACGACACAAAGAGGGGGGAAGTATGGGAACACGGTCTGGAGGCCGGGCGATACGTGTGGTCGGTATCCTAGGCCTACTGTTCGTCACGGTGGCGTGTGGGGGTTGCGGTGCCACGGATACCACTGACATTGCC
>JAAYCW010000106.1 GCA_012729575.1 Actinomycetota bacterium
ATGATACGCAACCCCCGGAGTTGTTGCGCGATGACCTCGAGGACGATGAGTGCGACGACGAATATGATGAGTATGAGGACGAACGTCAGGTTGGGGATGGGGAAGGAGGCCCCTCCTATGACGAGAGGCGGCTCCAGGACGAAGAGAACAGCACGAGCGCGGCGAAGCTGCGGGCTTTCGTGGAGCGGGTACTTGAAGAGATGGGGCTGATAGCTCAGGTCCGTGTGACTGAGGGTGCGGAGGAACTCCACGCTGAAGTCACCGGCGACGATCTTGGGATCCTCATTGGTAGGCGCGGTCAGACGATTGATGCGGTAGAGTATCTCGCAGGCATCGCAGTGTATTCCGGCGTGCATCCGCGGAAGCATGTCGAGCTGGATGCTGAGGGATACAAGGAGCGTCGGCGGAGTCAGATCGAACGTGTGGCGCTGCGCAAGGCTGATGAGGCGGCCAAGAGGGGACGTCCGGTGCAGCTCAATCCCATGACCCCGGCAGAGCGGAAGATCGTCCACTTGACCCTCCGTGACCGGGAGGACGTTGGTACTGCCAGTCAGGGCAGAGAGCCCAATCGTTCGGTGGTAATAACACCAGTACGCTAGCCGACAGATTGGCGACTGCACCACACCGACTCGCATGGAGCCCACACGGAGCCGGCCTTCAGTGGAGGTTCGTTCGGACAGCGCCTTCACCCAAGGGAGGCGTGTTCATAGTCGGCGTCGAGGACCGCGAAGGATCGATTAGTCACAGGTGTGCGCGGAGAATTCTAGGGTGGACGCGAAGCAGATGACTCCATCGCTGGTGGCCTCGGAGCCGGTTTCGCCGTCGTGGCCCGAGGATACTATCGTCGCGATATCGACCGCGATAGGCGCCGGGGCGATCGGCATAGTCAGGTTGAGTGGACCTGACGCCATCCCTCTTGCCGGAGCGGTATTCCGACCACAGCGAAGTGCGCCTTTGGGGGCTGAGGAGACCTACTCGCTGCTGTACGGTCACGTTGTGGATCCGGATACCTCCGAGATGATCGACGAAGGTCTAATGGCGGTGATGCGAAAGCCGCGGTCGTACACTCGGGAGGATGTAGTCGAATTGCACTGCCATGGAGGCGTGGCGGCACAACGGGCGGTTCTGAGACTGCTGATCAGGTCGGGAGCACGGTCGGCTGAGCCCGGAGAGTTTACTCGTAGGGCGTTTCATAATGGACGCATCGACTTAGCGCAGGCGGAAAGCGTAGCGGCTATCGTCGCCGCTCGGAGCACGGCGGCCTTGAGGGCCTCGGTGCGGCAACTCAACGGCGGCTTGTCCGAGAGACTACAAGCCACGAGACGGTGTCTCATAGGCCTTCTGGCGCAGATAGAGGCGACAGTGGATTTCTCCGATGAGGATGTTGAAGAGCTGGATTGGGAGAGCCTGGGAGGGCAGCTCTCATCCGTGGAATCGGATCTTGGGCGATTGCTGGATACCGCTTTTGTGGGCAGAGCGTTGTCCCAGGGTGTGCGCACGGCGATCGTCGGGAAGCCGAACGTTGGGAAGAGCTCTTTGTTGAACGCGCTGCTTATGAGAGAAAGAGCTATCGTCTCGGATATACCGGGAACGACGAGGGATACCGTCGAGGAGTTGGTCGAGATAGGGGGTATCCCGATTCAACTCGTGGATACTGCGGGACTGCGCAGCAGTGGCGACCATGTGGAGAGACTTGGAGTGTCGCGGTCCGTAGAAGCCATGGAGCAAGCAGATCTGATATTGGTCGTGGTCGATCTCGCCGCCGGTTGGGATGAAGCAGACCGGCGGCTGCTGAGCGGACTCGACCCGCGCCGGTCCATAGTGATCGGGAACAAGGCCGACCTGGTGGAAGACGCTCAGGCGTTGTTGTGTGACTTAGCAGAATGTCTTGGGCTTCTGAGTCGAGAGAGACTAAATGACGAGCACGGTAAGGCGTGCGGCAAGACAGGCCTCTCCCTAGAGGCTGGGTGGCGGATCGTTGCTGTTTCCGCGCTGACCGGGCACGGCTTGGAGGACCTTCGTCTGCTCATCCAGGAGACTGCGGCCGAGGGCCACGAGTTCTGCCTTGACGAGCCCATTCTGGCCAATGAGCGGCATCGTGCGCTGGTACAAGAGTCATTCGAATGGACGGGGTCGGCCATAGCCGGTGTGGCCAGACGGGCCGGGGAGGAATTGGTCTGTGAGGATCTACGATCGGCAGTGGGGGCGCTGGGACGGATCACGGGGGAGGAGCTGACTCCGGACTTGCTGGATGAGATCTTCAGCAGGTTCTGTCTGGGGAAATGAAGTGCAACTCGCGCGACCTGGGGACGAAATGTGTGCCTAATAAGGACGAGGAGAAACCGCAGACGAAGAGACCGGCCAAGAAGGAACCGGTTGTGGTGAGCACGCGTTCGGAATCCGCTAAGGCGGAAAGGCAGCGGCCGGGCGGAGTGAGGCGGCCAAGAGTCCTGGTAGTCGGCGGGGGAGTGTCGGGCTGCGCCTGTGCGGCTACTCTCGCGGGGAGTGGCGTGGAGGTCACGCTTATCAACAACGCGTTGGATGGGCTAGGGCAACCTGGATATGGCCCTGTCGTCGCCGTTGATGAGGGGTGGGATGGCTTAGTTGAGACGCTGAGTGCATTACCCCCTGCCTTAAGGGCGGCTTGGTTGGATGCTTCGACAGCGGGAGACGAGGAATCGCCGTTCTTCTACGTGGATAGGAGAATGCTAAGCATCGAAACCAAGCGAGCGTTGGAAGACCTCCCGGGATTGGAGTTGCGCCAAGCTCTTGTGACAGATATCCGGTCGGCATCCGACTTAAGAGCAGCTTCGGAGGGAGTATCAAACGACAAATCGGGGCGCATTCGACCGGTCGTGGTAGGGACGGCTTTTGGAGAATCCATCGGAGCGGAGGCCGCTGTCCTGGCGGTCGGCTTGAGTCTTGAAGGGGAGGTCCGCGTCGGGGACGACGTGCTCCCAGGAGGTCGGTATGGGGAAACACGGGCGGGCGGCTTGCGCGAGGCTCTTGAGAGGATGGGCGCTTCATTCCAAGGGCGAACCATGGATGTGGGGCCTTGGTTTCCTATGCCCTGTGAAGAGCAATGGAAGGCCGCTTGTAGCCTCGAGAGAAGTCCCACAGGTGAACGCACTACTGGCGGGTGTGATCGTCGATCGGTAGCGACGAGGCCGCTCCGAGACCTCCTGGTTGCGCT
This sequence comes from Actinomycetota bacterium, assembly GCA_012729575.1. Taxonomy (GTDB): domain Bacteria; phylum Actinomycetota; class Thermoleophilia; order RBG-16-64-13; family RBG-16-64-13; genus RBG-16-64-13. Next base: position 3,194 of record JAAYCW010000106.1, read on the forward strand.
GGAGAGAAAACGGCTCGACACCCCGTGTCGGGAGTGTGATGGGCGGAGGGAACAGATCGGTGCCGATGATGGCGATGAGATCCGTAGAGACCCTGAGATGGTCATGCGCAATCTCGGGAGCCCCACGACGTGGCCAGATAACTACCCCCCGGCTCCCCACTGGATCCAGGGGCTACACGTGGGACGCGCGATCCTACATACTTCGTCAGGTGGGCCCAGCCTTGCCCTGCTCTCGCCGGATGGCGTGGCCACCGGAGAGATGTACCTGTCCGAGGGAGAGAGTCATCGGTCCGAGGAGGACGGGCCGGGGGGAAGATGCGTGTCCGACGGTGGGTATGAACCCACGGCGTTCGATGGTTCGATGGCCAGTCGCCCGGGCCACAGGGTGGCGGGTCTCATTCTCAAGACGTTCGGTAGGGGCGGAGGACTTGCGGTTGGGCAAGACTCATCAGCCACAATCTGGGTGACGGGTCGCGCAGGGGGTGCCACCGGGTATCTGGAGAGCCTTGCTTCCGGGGTTCGGGTCGCTCGAGATGTGAAACGGGTACTGAGCGTTCACGCTGACTCTGATGGTTGGATCTAATCCGGGGTGAATGAGTGAATCGCCGGCTGCCGCAAGAGACCGCTGCGGTCTATGTGTTGAGCTGCACGGTTGAAAGCCGGCGGAGTCAGAGCAGTTGAGTTGGGTGACTCCCCCGGCTCAACGTCGCGCCGGGCCGGACCAAGGCGGAGAGCGAAAGACGGCGATTCGAGAGATCGCAGAAGGAATAACAGGTGTTTGAGTACTGACGAGTTGTGTGAGGTCGGAGTTGCCCAGAGGTGAGTGGACGTACGACGTAGTCGTTGTGGGTGGAGGTCACGCAGGCTGCGAGGCGGCTCTGGCGGCGGCGCGTATGGGGTGTCGGACGGCAATGGTGACACTGCATCTGGACAACATCGCCCTAATGCCGTGCAATCCGGCAATCGGTGGCGTGGGCAAGGGACAGCTGACGCGTGAGATCGACGCGCTCGGTGGTGAACAAGGACGGAATGCCGACCGGGCTTTCATCCAACTGAAGATGTTAAACACGTCGAAGGGGCCAGCCGTTCGGGCACTGCGGGCGCAGGCTGACAAGCGGCTCTACGAGGACTGGATGAAAGTGGTTCTAAGCAGGACTCCGAATCTAGATCTCCTCCAGGGCGAGGTAGCGTCGCTGGATGTTTCACGTGAAACAATCAGATCAGTGAGGCTGGCCGATGGTCGCTGTGTGCGCTGCCGCGCGGCGGTCCTTGCCACCGGGACCTTCTTGCGAGGGAAGGTCGTGGTGGGAGATCGAAGCTATCCTGCCGGCAGGGTGGGCGAGCTTCCGGCGCGACGTCTGTCCGCCAGTCTTTTGGCGGCGGGGATTGAGCTTGACCGGTTCCAGTCCGCCACGCCACCACGCGTCGACGGCGCAACCATCGATGCCGACCGCATGGTCGTGCAACAGGGCGACTCGCAACCCTTGTCATTCTCACACTGGAGAGTCCCCGCGCTTCGAAGGCAGGTGCCGTGCTACCTGACCCACACGACGCCGGTGACCCATGAGGTCGTATCGGCCCATCTCCACTTGAGCCCGCTCAAGAGCGGGTCTGTCAGCGGGAAGGGCCCGCGGTATTGTCCGTCGATTGACAGAAAGCTCATCAATTTCCCCGAGAAGGAGCGTCACCCGGTCTTCGTGGAGCCTGAAGGGGTGACCACCAGGGAGATGTATCTGCAGGGATTGACCACGAGTCTGCCGGTGTTCGTCCAAGAGAAGATCATCCACGCGACTCCGGGCCTGGAGAAGGCGCGGCTGATCCGGCCGGGATACGCGGTGGAGTACGACTACCTTCCACCCCAACAGTTGACCCTGGGATTGGAGTCCAAAACGGTGAAGGGTCTTTTCAGCGCAGGTCAGGTCAACGGGACCTCCGGCTATGAAGAGGCGGCTGCTCAAGGTCTTGTGGCGGGCATCAACGCGGCACTCTACGCTCAAGACGAACCTCCCTTCTTCCTGCGAAGGGACCAGGCTTACATAGGTGTGTTGATCGATGACCTTGTTACCAAAGGAGTGGATGAGCCATACCGCATGTTCACCTCCAGGGCTGAGTACCGGCTCTTGCTTCGCCACGACAATGCTGCTGAGCGTTTGTCGCATCTGGGGCATAAACTTGGACTCATCAGCGCGGAACAACTGGTGATTGTCGAGAAGAAGCAGCAAGGGCTGGCGGAATTCACAGATCTACTCGACACCGTGCAGGTTCGGGCGTGCGAAGACTCCAACAGAGTGCTAGAGGAGCTGGGGACGATGCCTCTCGAGGAGTCACAGAGTGCTGCGAAGCTCCTGCGGAGACCGCAGGTAACATATGAGGACGTGATCAGACTGGTCGGGAGTAGCGATCGGGAGCGCATCTCTCAAGCACCTCCGGAGGTTGTAGAACAACTGGAGATCCAGGCTCGGTACGAGGGATACATTCGGAGGCAAATGTCAGAGATCAGACATCAGCGCGCAACCGAGACTCTGGGTATCCCCGCCGACTTCGACTACTGGTCCCTGCAAGGCCTGACCTATGAGGCTAAGGATAAGATGTCCAGAATCCGCCCGGCCACACTGGGACAAGCCTCGCGTGTCCCGGGGGTTTCCCCGGCAGATGTCTCGGTGCTTCTCATTCATCTCCATCGATCTCAGCTTCAGCGGTCGGTCGAAATGCCCGAGATGTCGTTCGAATGAGACTCCTGTATACACCCGCATACTGCGAGCGCGGCCTCGACGAGTCGGCGCAGGGCAAGCTGGCGGCATATGGAGATCTCATCCTCGGATCGGGCTTCAACATCACCGGCATTGCGCAGCCCGAGGATATCGAGCGCCTGCATTTCCTGGATTCGTTGTCTCTACTTGACATCGAAGAAGTGGCGGCGGCGCGCACGGTGGTAGATCTTGGCTCGGGCGGGGGCTTGCCAGCACTGGTCCTGGCTGTAGCACTCCCTGATGTAAAGGTGAGGGTTATCGAGTCGCAACGTAAGAAGTGCATCTTCATCGAGAAGGCAGCGACTGTGCTGGGGGTGGTGAACGTCGAAGTGTGTTGCCTTCGAGCTGAGGACTACGGTCGGACGTGCGGGCGTGAACAGCACGATGTCGCAGTGTCCAGGGCAGTCGCAGCACTCCCCGTAGTCGCGGAATACTCTCTCCCATTGTTGCGGTTAGGTGGCTCTATGGTGGCGATGAGGGGAGCACTGTCGGCCCATGGTCGTATTGAAGCCCTTGCCGCTCTAGCTATACTGGGAGCCGGTGAGCTCAATGAAGTCCGGTTGAATCCGTTCGAGGGGGCGGAAAATAGGTGGGCGTACGTGGCCAGGAAGGTTCGGGTCACTCCCGAAGAGTATCCTCGCCGCCCCGGCGTCCCAACCAAGCGGCCCTTGGGATTTCGAGGGTGAGCCAAAGAACATCAGATCATTCAATGGTGCGAAGGGGAGCAATCTGATATACGCAATTGCCAATCAGAAGGGCGGGGTTGGCAAGACCACGACCGCCATCAATCTGGCGGCGTGTCTCGCTCAGTCCGGTGAGCGGGTTCTCTTGGTAGACATGGATTCGCAGGCCAATGCCTCGCATGGCTTGGGGGTGCGGGTTTCCAAGGGAGAGCCAGCAATCCTTGAGGTGTTGTTGGGGGAGGTGAGCTTGGCTTCCATCATAAGGTCGACCCCTGTGGCGGGCTTGGAGGTAGCTCCATCCTCCCCGGATATGGCGGGCGCAGATGTACTTCTACCGACTCTCGGCACCCGCGAGCTTAGGCTGAAGGAGGCCCTTGCGGGTGCGTCGACAGGCCACGCTCGGTACTCGTTCGTATTCGTTGATTGCCCGCCTTCCCTGGGGTTACTAACGGTGAACGCCTTGGTGGCGGCGGACCAGGTGATCATCCCGGTCCAGACCGAGTACTACGCTTTGGAAGGGCTGACGCAACTGATGTCGACTGTTGCGGCTGTGAAAGCACGGCTGAACCCGAGTCTGAGGATCGCGGGCTTGGTCTTGACGATGGTGGACTCTCGGACGACGCTTGCCCGGCAGGTCGAGCAGGAGATACGCACCCATTTCCCTCGCTTGAGCTTCCAGACAACCGTTCCTCGCAACGTGCGTTTGGCTGAAGCGCCCAGTCACGGACTGCCGGTCTCCATGTTGGATCCCCACTGTTCGGGCTCAGATGCATACTTCGAACTCGCGTTGGAGGTTATCGATCATGGCTAAGAAGACGGGGTTGGGCCGCGGGTTGGCTGCTCTGCTCGGCGAGAGCGCTGACGATGTCGCTTCCCTGGGGCTTCCCGAAGGTGGCGAACACGCGGCGGGACCGTCCACGGGTGCGATTGATCTTCCCGTAGGTGAAATACGCCGAAATCCACGCCAGCCACGCAGGGCCTTCGATGCGACGGGACTTGAAGAGCTGGCCAGCTCCATCGCTGCGGTGGGAGTAGTCCAGCCGGTGATCGTCCGGAAGACGGAAGTTGGGTATGAGCTCATCGCTGGGGAGCGGAGGTGGCGGGCCGCGCAGCAGGCGGGGTTCACTATGATCCCGGCGATCGTCAGGTCGGCGTCTGATGTCGAGAGCCTTGAACTGGCTTTGGTGGAGAACGTCGTGCGGCAACAGCTCAACCCTGTCGATGAAGCCTACGCTCTCAAGGTCCTGCTTGAAGACCTGGGTGTCACTCAGGAAAGCTTGGCTGCCAGGGTGGGCAAGAGTAGGTCTGCCATAGCGAATAAAGTCCGTCTCTTGGAGCTTCCGAACACAGTCCAGGAGGCACTCTCGAATGGGGCGCTCAGTGAGGGGCACGGCAGAGCTCTGCTCGGATTGGCCGAACGAGGTAGGCAGATGCAGTTAGCGCGCCGGGCCGTTGAGAAGGGTCTTTCGGTGCGGCAGGTGGAAGATGAAGTCCGGCGTCTGTCGAACGGCGCGCGGCAGGGCGTGAAACGGAAAACCTCGGTGATTGACCAGGAGCTTGTCGACGAGACCAAGGACTGCATCTACGGGCTTCTAGGCGTGACACCTAGAGTGAAAGAACGGGGAATCGGCGGAGTGATAGAGGTCCCCTTCAAGGATGTCGCGGAACTGCGAAGGCTGATCGATAGGCTCCATTCGTGACCGTGCCCGTGGCCGGGAACGGCACGGGGTCGCTAAGGCGGTCCCCTAGGCTGAGCCGGTACTATATGATGACGTCATGGGCTACTCTGCTACAGTGACCTTCGAGGCTCAGGGTGATGCTTGGATTGTCACGCTCCGAGCCGATTTGAGTCGCGGAGAGACGAGTCAGCTGTTTCTCTCTGGAGACTCGATGGTGTCTTGGCCGGTTGAAGGGCTCAAGAAAGAGACAAATGTCGGGCTCGAGCGCAGTGCTATGTTTGTATCTGAGATTGCCGCCCGGCCGGAGGGACTGACGATCCGATACTGCGAGAAGGGACAGGCCGGGCGTGCGGTTGCCCTTCTGCGCATGCAACTGAATCAGATCGGGATTCAAGAGGTGACTTGAGTGGATGACCACGAGCACCAAGAGCATGGTCACCCCCGGGGCCAAAGTGACCCGTTGCGGGATGCCCTCACTGACTACATGACCATTCCCGGAATGAAGGCCGCCCTGCTTGTCTCGGACCAAGGCCTGGTCATCAGCGGCGTATCGGATGATGGGGTCGACATCGCCACTCTCGCCGCGCTGGCCGTTGACAGCTTACAGGCCGTACAGCGCTTCGGATTGCTGGTCCAGGCGGGGTTCCTCAACGCGATGAGAGTGGAGTTCGAGAAGCTCACTGTGGTCCTGGCTCCGTTCGCTCCGGACGTTATGTTGGCTCTCGTGGCTGAGGCGGGATCATTCGGGCCTCTGTCCGGTGACTTGACCCCCGGTAGAGAAGCCGCCACGGCTACTGCCGTGGCGGCGCGTCCCACCTCGGAACAGTCTCTGGGACGTTCGGAGGTGGGCGATAGGGGCGAGACTCCTTAGGCGCATCGTCATCTCGTGACGGCAGACGGTGCGTGGCATCTGCGTGTGCGTCTGCATCGGAGTCTTCCATCGATCGCGAGAAGGTTCGAGAGGCGCGAGGCTGAAGAGCGCGAGGCTGAAGAGCGCGAAGCGACACTGCACCACAGTGGACCGCACCACATGGGAAAGGAAGCCGTTCCATGGCTCGAGAAGGTAGGATCATCGTCAACACTGGGGATGGGAAGGGTAAGACCACCGCGGCTTTAGGCACAGCATTGCGCGCAGCCGGCCACGGCATGCAGGTCGGCATCATCCAGTTCATCAAAGGTGACTTCAATTACGGCGAAGCATATGCTCTTCAAGCGCACCCGAATATCCAACTGACACGAATCGGATCGGGGTTCACTTGGCTTGCGGAAGACCCCGCCGAACCGCGACGGGTCGCGAGAGAGGCGTGGGCTGTTGCCAGAGAATGGGCCATGTCGGATCGGTACGATCTGTTGGTCCTGGATGAACTGAACTACGTGGTTGGGGAGGGGTATGTCTCTCCGCAGGAGATCATCGAGATGCTGCGGGGGCGGCCTAAACGGCTCTCTGTCATCATAACGGGGAGGGGGGCTGCAACCGAGTTGATTGAATTCGCCGATACGGTCACCGAGATGCGGTCTGTGAAGCACGCCTTTGCTGAAGGACTGCCGGCGAAAAAGGGAATTGAATATTAGGTAATACCATCGTACCATCTATCATCTCAGTATGTGCACTTTGCCCTAAGTACAATGCATTAACGCGCTTGAACACCCGGCCCCGACTTTCTTAGAGATAGGGGAAGTACGAGTCGTGTTGTGCTGCAAGCTGTCCGCAGGCAGCGCCGATGCGACTGCCCTTGCTGTGCCTGATCACGGTCTTGACTCCCGCTGCAGATAGAGTGTCTCTAAACCCCGCGACGCTGGCACGTGAAGGGGCGGCCAGAGTCCTCAGGATAGGCCTGTTCAAGTCCCGAGCATTGGCTCGGCGGTCCTTCGCTGGGTCTGGTTCTGAGCTTGACAGCGTTCCAGTGGATCGAAGAATGGGGTTCCAGGCGAGGAGGTTCACGGTGACGACCCGGCCGCGAAGGAGTCCGGCAAGCCGGTGTGCGTCCTCGTGGGAGTCGTTGACACCCTTGATCAGCACGTACTCGACCAGCAACTTGCGCCGGGTGATGGCGAAATGCTCCCAAGCAGCGTCTAGGATCTCGGCGAGTGGGTGACGGAACCTCGGCGGCACTAGCCGCGCTCTGGTTCGATCGTCGGCAGCGTGCAGGGAGAGAGCAAGGTTCACCTGAGGTTCTGCCCGCGCAAGTCTCAATATCCCGCCGGGAATGCCTATTGTGGAGATCGAAATGCTTCGGTGGGCGAGGTTCAGCCCATGGGGATCCGTCAAGATGCGGATAGAATCAAGCACCGCCTGGAGGCTGAGCAAAGGCTCACCCATCCCCATGAAGACTACATTCGACACACGCCGACCCAGACGGCCCGCCAGGGAGGCCGCCATACGCACTTGGTCGACGATCTCGCCGACGACGAGATTACGCCGGAATCCCATAGCACCGGTTGCGCAGAAGGCGCATCCCACCGGGCATCCCACCTGGCTGGAGACACACACCGTGGAGCGGTCCCTGTAGGGCATGAGCACCGTTTCCAGACGCAGCCCATCGCTTCCAGAGAGTAGTAGCTTGGTCGTTCCGTCGGTGGCGGTCCGGGAGGCATCCGACGAGAGAGTCGATTCCCCATAGGAATCCAGGGCAATGCGCGTAGGTATAGGTAGCGCTGTGGCTTGGGCGAAAGGCTCTCCCGGTCGCAGAAAGAGATGCTCATACACTTGTTGGTACCGGTAGGCAGGCGCGTCGAGAGCCGTCAATTCGGTCGCCAAATCGGGCCGATAGACGGTCAGGAGGCTCTGTAGATCCGAAAGCGGAGAGATGGCCGCGCCGACTACAGGGTCTTTCCGCAGCAGCGGTCCGCCTTGGGGGGAGGGGCGTGCGCGTCCGCGAGAAGCGCCACGCGTACCGAGGCCTAGGCCATCGCGCCCCGGATGCCCACTGGAACCTGCGGGTCCTCTCACTCCACCCACCCTTCGCCCGAGGATCCCGCGATAACGGTCAACCGGACCCGCATGCCTTTCTCTATGGAGAGAAGTTGGGCGGCGCTCGCCGACTTGACGGCGAGGGCGACCTGACCCCAGGAGTCGCAATAGATGCCCAGTTCGCCTGAGCCCAGATCGGCATAGGTCCGCACCACTCGTGCTGTCCACTCAGGCAGGTCCTCGGCAACGACCTCCACCAGGAAGCTCCCTGCAGGAGGGACGAGTTGCGCAAAAGGAAGGGCCAGACCTATGTTGCCGAAACGGTCGATCTCAATGACCTGAGAAACGGTCTCATTCCAGGTCACCTCGTAGAAAGCAGGCTCCGTCTGGATCAAAGAGGCGACTTCCATCGGCGAAGCTATAGCAGAGGGGTCGGTCGCCCCCGCCAAGAGAGCGGCGGCCGGAGAGAACAGGTCGCGACCGTGGAACGTGGAGGAGACCCGATCGACAGCCATCCTCGCCTGGCCGCGGACGCGGGGGATGTCGAGGCACCATGCCGCACGGAGACCGCCCAATGCTTGAGCGGCCGGCAGGAGAAGGCCGTTGTCTGGACCCACCAGGAAGTCACCGCGCGCTGTCATCAAAGCCAGAGGCCGCCGATGGGTACCTACCCCGGGATCTACGAGGGCGAGGTGTACCGCAGGAGGAAAAGAGGGGCAGATCCTCTCAAGGGTTAGCGCGCCCGCTTCAACATCGCCCACCGGCACTTCGTGAGATATGTGGAATACCCTGGCCTGAGGTCGGACGCTGGCCATGACGGCCTCGCAGACCGACACGTAACCTCCAGCCCATCCGAAATCGGTCATGAACGAGATGATGTCGAAGCCGCTCATAGTGCCTCCCCAGCTATCGAGGTCAGGCCTACCGAATGAAACACATGCTCAATCATGCCGTCACGGCCCACATGAACGACCAGGCTCAGATTCCTCCCCGTGGCCGCCGAAGGCTCAAGCGCGACCGATACCTCCAGCACGTCAGCCCATGCGGCCCGGACACGCTCCTGTGCGGGGATTCCTCCGGGAGTACGCTCAAGCGGTGTCTCTGGCGCGTGCTTTTCGGAGGAACAGGCCCACCGAACGCGGCTCACCTCCACCCGCCCCCCTTCCTTCAGAGCCAGGCGGACCACTGGATCGTCATCAGAACCCTGCCGGACAACGCGCAGTTCCACCTCCAAGCCTTCCAGGTTCGCAGGGGATGCTGGGACGATCATCACGCACAGTGTCTCCGCCTGCCAGCCAAATCGAACTTCATCGATCTGCGTCTGCTCAGATCGCTGCATCGTGGAGGGCAGATCCGCAGCCAGCAGCCCCGCCGCTTCCCACTCAGCCGCTTCCCCAACGCGTCCGTCGATAACCGGCGAAACGGGTCCGCGAGGAAGAGACGGGAGAGCGGCCGGTGCCTGATCGAGGATCGGAATGAGTAGGGCCGTCGGTAGAGGGCGTTGCAGAAGCCGGTAGACCTCTTGCAGTCGGACCCTGAATTCGAGATCCCAAACGTGATCCAGGTCGGAACGACGGTGGTCCCCAAACCACCAGAACCAGTCACTGCCTTCGGCTATGAGTATGTGGCGCCAAGCGGCCGAAGATCCCGAAGCCGCGGCGGCGTCGCGAGCATCATGTAAGAGGTCCCAGGCTGTGTTGTGAGCCTTGTCCCCGCTCCAGGTCCGCAGGTCTCCGCCAATCCAGGATCCGGTGTGCAACCAGCCCAAGGATCGAACCGGGGGACATTCGCGGAGATGCTCCTCGATGGTCACACACCTCAAGGAGGGGTCTTCGTTCAATCCCTCGTATAGAAACCGCAGGAAGTCTCTGCCGTCACCCGGGTAGTACTCCCAGGCGTTCTCTCCATCGAGGGCGATCGTCACCAGTGGACAGGGGGCCGAAGCCAGGGTCACACGGAGATCTCGCAGCCGTTGCAGCAAGTCCGCGGCAGCATGGCGTGAATCCCAGGATTGATATGCGAAACCGATGAGATCCGACAAGGTATGATCCCGAAAAACGATGGCGAGCTCACCCTCGTGACGTTCGAGCCGGTACGAGCTGTAGAGTGAATCGGGGCTTAACCCGTTCGGCTCCATGCGCTGCGGGGTGTAGGCCCCGTTGGCTGCTGTCGCGGGAGCGGCGGCGCCGGAAAGCGAGCGTGCCAGGACCGTTTCGTCCGATATGGTCCACTGCAGCCCCGCGTTGATGAGGATAGGGAGAACGTCCTCGCCGACGGCCTGCTCCGAGCACCACATCCCCTGCGGTCGCTTGCCGAACACGCTCTCGTGTTTGTCCAAAGCGCTGCTCACTTGCTCCGCCGCATCCTGTCTATGCGCAAAACGGCGCGAGGGAAGCAACGTATCAGGGGCGGAGATACGTGCACAATCGCTATTGATGAGCAGGGGAAGGATAGGGTGGAAATACGGTGACGTCGAGAGTTCCGCCTGTCCTCGGGCGGCGGCCTCCCGATAAGTCGGGAGTGTCCGCACGAGCATGTCCGTCTGGACCTGCGCCAATACCTGTTTGTGGTCTTCAGAGAAACCGCGCCCTTGCTTCACCAACTCGGCGAGCGGTTCGACTGCCAGGGCCAGCGGATCAAACCATGCCAGGTTGAACCAGATCTGCAGGTCGCGGAGTTCGTCAACTGTGAAGGCTTCGGCGCATGCCTCCCAGGAGTGGGAGGCATGCGCCTCTCTCTTGCGCGCCAGTTCCAAGTAGCGGTCATGCAAACGGGCTCGCGGGTGATCGGGATGCTCACACATACGTTCCACCACAAAAGCCCGCTCGGTAGGGTCCAAGTCCCCCGCGGGTTTCAGAGTGTGTTCCCAGTAGATGTCGGTGAAGTGTCCGGAGGCATAATCCTCAAGCTGTTCGACCAATGAGGGGACAAGGTTGAAGGTCTGGTGTAGCTCAGGGTAGTCGGCCAGGATCTCCACCATATCGAGGTAGTCCTTAAGAGCGTGCATCCGCGCCCAGGGCATGCTGAAAACACCGGTCCGGGCCGACCGGTAGTAGGGCTGGTGCATATGCCATACGAAAGCTATATGTAGCGGTTCAGGCGTAAGCATCCATCGCCCGGACGAAGTTGGTGTAGACACGTTGCTGCTCGGTCAGGATCTTATCCGGCCCGAGATCCCACCATTCATTCGGGGTGAAGTAGGCGGACACCTCGGCTTCGGATCCCGAGCGGCCGGCCCATTGGATCAGATGCAGGTTGTCGGATTGGAGAAGCCAGAGCGCGAGATCGAGGAGGGTCCGTGACTGCGTGAGGCGGGCTTTGTGGAGGGTGGAGTGCATCAATCGGAATATGGCCTGCTGGGAGGCGTTTCCAAGGAAGAACTCCATTCCCCCCGAACCGGCCCACGTGGTGCCGAACTCTGGGAGAGGAAGATCGGGAAGATCTGTCCCGCCGAACTCCTCCACCGCTTCACTGGGCAGGAGGCAGCGCACCCCCTGTCTCTTCAACTGAACGGGCAAAGCCCGCATGAATGAGAAGATCCCGGTGTCCAGATTGTGATGCTCGCCGAACGTCTCGTAGTCCCAACCTATGAACACCAGATCCCCCCATGCCTTGCGCAAATGCGCCGCGTAGGTTTCAGCGTCGAGAGGATAGCCCGCCCAGGTCTTGTTGCTGAAGCGATACCCCACGTCATCGGAGAGTTCATGGTGCCGGCAGAACAGGGCGAGACTGCGTGCGTCATGCCGGTAGAGATGGGTCGGCTCGCGCCACTCCATCACCCACGGCCGTCCGTCGAGCATACCAGCTCGGTACCCGTTCTGAAGCAGCGCAAAATAGATCTCGTTGTTCATCACCATCTCGGTGGTGTCGGTAACCCGGATCTCCTTATCGAAGAAGTCCTCAGCGTAGGCTTTCCCCCGGAGCATCTCCCTCTGAAAGATCTTGATATCGATGGCGAAGGCAAAGCTATGATACGGCTCGACCCCGACCAGCTCGCAATTGGGGTGGCTCACCAACTTGCGGAACCGCTCGACCAGCCCGCGATCCCAGCGCCTCAGCTGCCAGAGGAAGCTCACGGAGAAGCCGAGACCAAGCTTGAAGCCCCCATCGAGCATCTCCGAGAACATCTCCGTCGCGGGGTAGTAGCACCAGCGTGCCACCTTCTCGAAATAGCGGCGGTTCATGTGATCGTCGAAGAGATAAGGCGCCATGGCTCCAGGTTTGGTCCCCGGCGGTATGACCCGCGCCGGCAGCTTGATCCGGCGGGGCTGGTGAACCACACAGTAAGTGACGAGATTCTCTGCCATAGTCGCCCCTTATGAGGACGGTTTGCGAGTCTTGTCGTCTCGGGGGTCCAGGGCGGCCTGTGGCCTGATCGACAACCGCCGACCCGCAGCACCTCCGCCGTAGGCCATCGATTCTGCAGTCGGATCGTCTGGGATGTCACCATCCCCCGTGGCGTCGACCTCTCCCTTGGCATCGACATCGCCGGACTCGACGGCAGATGCCTCGTTGATCGCTGACGGAACACTTCGCTCGGGTGGAGTCACCAATTGACGGAGCGAAACGTACTCCAATTTGCCGAGTAGAGTGTCCACCACCACATTCTCCCAACTGAAGCTGCGGGCCGTCTCCTGGGCGTCGGAGCGAAGCCGGCTCACTACGTCCGGGTGATTACGAAGGAAGTCCAGAGCGACGGTGATCTCCGCCGGGTCATCCGTGTCGAGGACCACTGAGTTGAGGAAGGGCACGGCATAGTCCTCGCCCGTGGACCCCACGAAGACAACGCCTCCGGCCGCCATGACCTCGAGCCCCACTAGGCCGAAAGGCTCGTGACCGGAATTGGCGAGCACGGCGTCGGCGCCGGAATAGAAGAGGGAGATGAGCTCGTCGCTCATGAAACTCGTTATGTTGTAGATATCGACGGCAGGGAGACAGGCCAACGCATCGAGAGCCTCGACGGGGTCTCTGGGTAGCACTACGTCCGCCACCGTCAACCCTTGCGCCCTGGCGTTCGCAAGCACTTCCGCGCCGTGGGGCTCGACACCTCCGCGTATCACCGCGGCAGTCTCCCGACACCGCCTCTTCTCCTCGGCAAGGGCATCTACGGCCATGTTCCATCGCTTGTCGGGGCTGAACCGGCCTATCTTGAAGATGAGTTCACGGCCGGGGAATGCGGCGTGCAACCGAGCCAGCGACTCGGAGTCGGCCACGCGGATGCGATCTCCCGGTATCCCGTTGGGGATGACCAATGGGTTGACCTCGCGATCCCACATGACGTGCTTCATGTAGCGGGAGACGGTTGTTATCTGGGAGCAGAAGTCTAGTCTTTTCCAGTCGATGCGATCAAAACCCATGATGTTGTTGGCATTCCAGAGGATCATGGTCTTGTCACGTATGCCGTCCAGCCACAGACGGTCGGAGATTTGACACGCGCAGTACGCCGTATGCCATTCCTCAGCAAGTATTGCCGTAAGCCGCCCCTTCTCGACGGCGGAGGCGACCAGTTGCGAGGCTACGAATCCGGGAAGTTGTTCATTCCAGTCCACGAGCTTAGCCTCTTCACCGTGGTAGACCCCAGCAGGATAGTGTGCGGAAAGCCACTGCGACCAGCGATGAAGAGTTAGGTTGTCAGTGGGAGATTCCCGCGCCGGACGGGTCGGATCGCCCACGAAGATGAGATGGGTCTCGAAACCCTGATGGGCCAATTCGAGAGCTAGTTCTTTCATGCGGACGCCCAAGCCGCCCGCCATAGCGTACTGGTCGGGACCCTCGAAGGAGAGCAGGACGAATTCGAGAGTATCCGGATTCAATTTGGGGAGAGTGGCCATGCTGCCTCCTGGGCGGGTCCGGTGGTGCGCCGAGTCCTGTGTAGCATACCCCCGTTTATGCCTGACGATGCATGATTGCCTGCATTGTGTTACTTTGCTTAGCTGTACGCCCCTACAAGGATGGAAAGGCAAAAGGCATGGTGACAAAGTACTTGCTACCGGAAGAGAGCATCCCGACGTCATGGTATAACGTCGCGGCTGATCTCTCCACACCCCCGCCGCCGCCCCTCCACCCGGGAACGATGCAGCCGGCCGGTCCGGACGACCTGGCCCCCTTGTTCCCGATGGGCCTCATCATGCAGGAGATGTCGACGGAACCCACGATCGAGATCCCCGATGAGGTCCGGGAGATCTATCGGCTGTGGCGACCCACTCCTTTGCTCCGCGCCCGTCGATGGGAAAAGGCTCTCGGTACTCCGGCGAAAATCTTCTACAAGTATGAGGGCGTCAGTCCTGCTGGTTCGCACAAGCTGAACACGGCTGTCGCCCAGGCTTGGTACAACAAGCAGGAAGGTATCGCCAAGTTGACGACCGAGACCGGCGCGGGCCAGTGGGGCTGCGCTCTGGCATTGGCCTGCCAGCTCCTGGGAATGGAATGCCTTGTCTACATGGTCAAAGTCTCGTACTTCCAGAAACCCTATCGCCGAAGCATGATCCGTGTGTGGGGTGCGGAGGTCATCCCCAGCCCTTCGGATACCACTGAATGTGGCCGGGCGATTTTGGCGCAGGACCCCGACAGCCCGGGCAGCTTGGGTATGGCCATCAGCGAGGCCGTCGAACTGGCCGTGCAGCGTGATGACACGCACTACTCTCTTGGGTCGGTCTTGAATCACGTGACGCTGCAGCAGACCGTCATCGGTCAGGAGGCCCTGGCGCAGATGGAGTTGGCTGACGCCTATCCCGACTTCGTGGTGGGGTGTGTGGGCGGAGGCTCGAACTTCGCCGGTATTGCCTTCCCATTCGTGGGAGAGAATATCAAGAGGGGCAAGAAGACGCGCTGTATCGCTGTCGAGCCGGCGGCCTGCCCCACGATGACCAAAGGGATCTACGCCTTTGACTATGGTGACACCGCCAAGTTCACTCCCTTGCTGAAGATGGATACTCTGGGCCACGATTTCGTGCCGCCAGGGATTCACGCGGGCGGTCTGCGCTACCACGGCATGGCTCCCATGGTCTCCCATCTCCACCAGTTGGGTATGCTGGAGGCCCGCGCGGTCATGCAGACCGAGGTCTTCGAAGCCGGTGTGAGCTTCTCGCGTGCGGAGGGCATTATCCCGGCGCCCGAGAGCAATCACGCCATCGCGGTGGCCAGGCAATTGGCCGAGGAATGCAGGCAGTCCGGTGACGAGAAGACCATCTTGTTTAATCTGAGTGGTCACGGTCACTTCGATATGGCCTCATATGACAATTACCTCGACGGTAAGCTGGAGGATTTCGCCTACCCGGAGGAGAAGGTCAAAGAGGCCATGAAGACCTTGCCCAAGGTCCACCAGTAAGAGGAAGCCGCAGCGCCCGCGCGAGCGGCGCGGTCCTGTCAGAATTGGTGCGCGCCGGCGCCCCTCGGGGCGCC
>JAAYCW010000107.1 GCA_012729575.1 Actinomycetota bacterium
GCGGATACCATAACACCGGCAGCCAAGTCGGCGATCGCCGCAACGTCGACCCATCTACTCATCTCCATTCCCTCCCACCTGGATGTAGTCAGCGAAACCCTAGCGGGGCACGAACTTCAGTGACGCTGAGTTTATGCAGTAACGCAGACCTGTGGGGGGAGGGCCGTCGCTGAAAACGTGACCTAGATGGCTGTCGCAGCGGGCACATGTCACTTCCGTCCTCGTCATGCCATACGATCGGTCGGAATGCTCCTCTATTGCGTCGGGGGATATGGGTTGATAGAAACTGGGCCAACCGCTACCCGAATGGAACTTGGTGCTCGAGTCGAACAAGGGCAGATCGCAGGCGTAGCAGTGATAGACACCCTCTTCCCAGTGTTCGTCGTACTCATTGCGGAAGGGAGGCTCGGTCCCTTTTTCGCGCAGAACCTCATATCGGTCAGGGGGCAGGATGCTCTTCCATTCCTCCTCGGTGCGGACCACCTTGTCCATGGGAGTCACCTCCGTTTCCTGAGTGATCTCTGTTCGAGGCGTCTGGCTCGCCTCGGTCGCCGGCCGGTCACAGGCGGTGCAGGTCAATGCACCAGCCATGCAAACGGCGACGGCGGCGAGCGCGGACCATGTGGCTCTTCTCCGGATACCCGGCATCTTCACCCACTATTGTTGTGCCGCTCAGGGGATCAGGGTCACGGGATCAAGGTGTTTGCGAAAACCAGCCAGGTCAGCAGTGACTTCGACGTAAGGCTGAGAACGATATACGCCTTCTCACCGAATAGGTAGTCACGCCAACGGCCCACTTTTCCATACTGCAACAGCATGTTGACCGCGAAGCTCATGAAGAAGACAAAGTAGGACACGAGGATCCCGTACACGAAGCCCGGAGGCTGAGCACCGTCGAATCCGGGGTTGATCAGGTAGATCAGTATGGCGATCCAAGGGATGATTCCTGCGAAGGTACCGAGCCAGAAGGACAGCCAGTTCGGCTTGCCAGGATTCTCGTACTTTTCCATCAGGAGACCGAAGAAGATCATGGAGGCGTTGGCTCCGAAGATGGCCAGCATAGCCGCGATGTCGGTGATTCCACAGATCATGGCGATGAGCACGATCATGAGTGATGAACTGATGGAATACTCTATCCAACGACCGTAGTTGCGGTTCTCAAGCAGGTTGCGCTTGTACCAGCCAAAGACCCCCGGTGACGCTATAGTGAACAGGGCCAGCGCCGAGATGGCCATGAAGGCGAAGGTGCCCCAGGCCAGAGGCAGGCTCCCGATCCTGATCAACTCGCCCTCGGTTCCCGGAGGGCCTTGCATATAGGTAGCCGTCACCGGGAGCTTGAAGTCGCTGGCCAGAACTGCCATGACGATAGCCTGTACCGCCAGGACCAGGCCGACTCCTATGTTCCACCAGCGAAGATTGCGGAAGCGTCCCTCGAGGCCGGCCCGGTCGATGCGACTCCCATCCCCTGCTGCTTTCATCTCACTGCCTCCTGTAGTTTTGCCACAGTCTGTCCGGTATCGAGCTCTATGCTCCTGCCGGGTCTCTCGAGTGCTACGATCCGTCAGAGCGCTTCTATCTGGGATGCAATACCACGATTCGGGCTTTTCCATTCCTCGGTCAGGGGGTTCATCTTGCATAACCTTCTGCATATCCTGGTATCCTTCCGGCATGAGATGGTTGATTCAAAGGAGGTCGGCGACGGTGACCGGGTTCGCGGCGGGCGTTCTGGGCCTTGCACTCGCTCTGGGTGGCCTCGCCGGAGGTTGCGCGGATTCAAAAACCTCCCCTCCCGGCTCGGATGATGTCGGAAGCGGCTCCGGTACGACGCTCCCCGAACTGCCCCCCATCGATTTGTCGGCTCCGTCCGACTTCGCGACCGCGTCGTTTGCCTTGGGCTGATTCTGGGGTTCTGAGGCCCAGTTCGGGCGCCTCGAAGGGGTGATAAGGACCCGGGTCGGCTACACGGGTGGGAGCACGCAGAGTCCGACCTACCACGATCTTGGTGACCACTCGGAGACGGTGCAGCTCGACTATGATCCGAAAGTCATCACGTACGAGGAACTGCTAGGGGTCTTCTTCTCGAGCCACGACGCTTCTCGCCGGGGGGCTTCACGCCAGTATATGTCGGCCGTGTTCTTCCATGACGCGGAGCGGGAACGCGCCGCTCTAGCTGCTATAGAGGAGGAAACGGAACGGCTTGGCAAGGCCATACAGACGCAGGTGCTCCCGGCTTCCAGCTTCTACCTGGCCGAAGACTATCATCAGAAGTACGCTCTTCAAGGTGATGGCCTCGTGATGGCGGACTTCCACAGGATGTATCCGAACCTTATGGACGTAGTCGATTCCACGGCAGCCACAAGGGCTAATGCTTATCTCTACGGCGTCGGGGAGCTGGAGCAACTGCAGCGAGAGTTGAAGAGTCTGGGACTGTCGGAGGAGAGCGAACAGCGCCTGCTTTCCAGGCTTGAGTAGAGGGTGATGCTCGGCCCGCGCGAGTTTCCTCGGAACGTGTGCCGCACCGGTCGCTTGGTACTATGTCCTGCAGGGCCGATGGACGTCGAACGCGGGATCATTCTTGGACTGGCGAATTTCTCTTGTCATCTATCTGGTAGTGGCCGTCCGGCTCCTGCTTCCGTTGTTGATCCCACGCTGGCCCTTGTTCGGGATATTGGCCTGTATGATCTTCGACTCGGCCGACCAAAGCATCCTGCAGGCGTTTGGCTATGATCCGCCTTGGTACCAGAGCTACGACAAGGCGCTCGACATCTACTACCTTTCCATCGCCTACCTCGCCACCATGCGCAATTGGGAGAATGTGGCTGCTTTTCAGATCAGCCGAGTGCTCTACTACCTGCGCTTAGCCGCCGCACTCGCGTTTGAGTTGACCGGGGCGCGGTGGCTACTGTTCGCATTTCCCAATGCTTTTGAGCCGTTCTTCCTCTATTACGAGATCGTACGTCGCCGGGGTAACCCGATGCTCCTCACCCGCAACGTGATCGTGGTAGTGGTGGCCATCATGTGGTTCGTGTTCAAGCTGCCTCACGAGTGGTGGGTCCATATCGCGAGGCTGGATACAACTGACTTCATCAAGATGAGGATCCTAGGCGCGCTTCCGAGCACGTCCTTCTGGCGTGCGATCATAGAAGCTCCGGCTGTGACCGGGTCGCTCACCTTCGTTGCTGCGCTCCTCACCTTCACTCTCTGGCAATTTAGGAAGAGAAGGAAGCGCCGGGCGCCTGTCGGCCCCGCCGCAGGCACGTCTCAGCGGGTCTGGCCGGCTCACTGGGGCAGGCCGACTGCGGTGGCGGGTCTCATCAGCGTCGGAGATCCGGTGCACCGAGCCGGCCGGGCCCTGCGTCTGGCCATGTTCAGGAGTCAAGCTGCGCTCAGCATCCGCCCTTGGTTACTTGTGGAGAAGATCATCCTGGTCACCGTCGTATCCGTGATCTTTCAACAGGTCCTGCCGGGCTTGAGGGCCAACGGCATTCAGACCGCCCTTTTCATCGCGGTTGCCATCATCGCTACGGACTTCTTGCTCCGGTGGGGACTCAGGCGCTTCGGAGTGCCGGACTCGCCGAGGGTTGACCTCTTCGTCACGGCACTGCTCAACTTCTCGCTTGTGCTGGTCTTCCAGCTCATCATCCCCATCCTGCCGCCCAAGTACAACTTCGTCTCCGCTCTCATCTTCGGGTCTCTGATCACTCTATTCGTCACGCTATATGATCACTACCGACCCGCCTATGACATGAGAGCACTCGACTCGAGAGAAGTAGAAGGCGGTAAGGGGCCGCCGGTTCCGGATCCCCAGGGTGGCTGAGGTCGTGTGTCCGAAGATCCCCGTCGATCATCTGGCCTAGACGGACCCCGCGCCACCTAGGAATCGGCTGCTTCCAGGTCGTCGGCGGAACGGCTGAGCTTGTAGTACGGGGGGATTTTGCCATGTCGCCAAGACTTAGTCTGGAGCGGCTTGCAGAGGATCTCCGTGATGTGCAGATCGTGGAGTGCGTTCGACGTAGAGGCGACGGCGACCACTGCGGTATCGGCGCCGCGGTGGGTTCCCGAGACGGCGATGATCTCCTCACCTTTGGTCGTCAATCCGGCATCGGCCGCCATGAGCACCATCTCCACGCAGACCTTCATGCCCTGACAGATCGTCCGCAAAACGATGGCCATCGCTTCCGGTGTGCCGGATCCGTAGAGATTCCCTGTGTGGAAGAGCATGGTGCCGAAGTACACCCGATGTCCTTGCTGCTCCAGCTTTGTGACCAACTCGGGGGGGAAGGGCTGGGACTGAGTGAAGCCGTACTGATGAGGCACGACCACCAGCTTGATGCCTTTTCCGGCCAGCCGTGCTGCGGCCTTCTCGGCCGTCTCGCCGGTGGTGGAGGCAAGAATGATCTTCTCGATGCCACGTCTTTCAGCCTCGTCGATCGCCAAGCCGAGGGTCTCGTCTGTGTGCTCGTGGCCCGGCTCTCCGCTATCAAAGTAGACGATCTTCTTCTCCATCTTGGCGCTCCTCGTTCTCGGGGATTTTCAGACGGCCGGCCACGGCCTATGTCGGCGCATCCAGCATGCCTCGCGTCGCGGCATTGACCGGCCGAGTGGCCCTCGTCAGCGGGTGGTCTCCACCTCCACAAGGCTCTCTACGTTGTATTTCTTGCGGAGGGCAGGCTTGTCGATCTTGCCGGTGGCATTGCGGGGGACCGAATCGAAGATGATCCTGCGCGGTCGCTTGTACCGGGGAAGCTCGGTACAGAACTCCAAGATATCCTCTTCGGTGCAGTCGTGGCCGCGCTTCAGCTGGATCACGGCCGCTGCTATCTCACCGAGGCGTTCGTCAGGCAGCCCGATGACTGCCACGTCCTTGATCGCCTCGTGGCGGTGTAGATAATCCTCCACCTGCACGGGGTAGATGTTCTCTCCACCGCTGATGATCACGTCCTTCTTTCGATCGACGAGATAGAGGAAGCCGTCCTCGTCCTCGCGGGCCATGTCGCCGGTCAGCAGCCAGCCATCCTTCAGTACCTCAGCGGTAGCTTGGGGGTCGCGATAGTAGCACCTCATGACCCCCGGTCCCCTCACCGCCAGCTCTCCCACTTCGCCGGGAGCGACGGTCTCGCCCGACTCCTTGACGATCTTGGCTTCCCACTGGTGGCCGGGCTTACCGATGGCGCCCACCTTGTGTACGTTCTCGACTCCCAGGTGGACGCAACCGGGACCGACGGACTCGGTGAGCCCATAGTCGGTGTCGTATTGATGGTGGGGGAAGTATTGGAGCCAACGATGCACGAGGCTGGGGGGGACGGGCTGCGCGCCGATGTGCATGAGTCGCAGCCGGCCCAGGTCGTAGTCCTCCAGCTTTATGTCTCCCCTGTCCACCGCCTCGAGAATATCCTGGGCCCACGGCACCAGAAGCCAGATGATGGATACCTTCTCGTCCGAGATGGCTTTGAGGATCCACTCAGGTCTGGTCCCCCGCAGCAGGACCCCCTTGCTGCCCGAGAGGAGGCTGCCGAAGTAGTGCATCTTTCCGCCGGTGTGGTAAAGCGGCGCGATACACATGAAATTGTCGTCTCGGTTCTGCCCATGATGGGCCTGTTCGACGATCGCAGAAGACATGATGCTGCGGTGGTCGTGCAGGATTGCCTTGGGGAAGCCCGTGGTTCCCGACGAGAAGTAGATAGCTGCGTCATCCTCCTCTGAGAGCTCCACCCGAGGCGCCTTCCCGGAGTATCCCTTGACCGATTGCGCATAGCTCTCCGCAAAAGTCGGGCAGGTGCCGTTGACGAAGAAGCGTGGAGACACTTCCGGTATGCGGTCGATGATCGATTCGACACGACCGATGAACTCCGGTCCGAAGACGAGAGCGTCGGCCTCCGCCAGCTTCAGGCAATACTCGATCTCCTCTGCCGTATACCTGTAGTTCATGGGGATGGCTATGGCACCGGTCTTCAGAATCCCGAAGTAGATCGGCAGCCATTCGAGGCAGTTCATCAGAAGGATGGCCACCTTGCTGCCCTTCCCGATGCCCCGGCTGAGGAGGAGGTTCGCGAAGCGGTTGGCATGCCTGTCGAACTGCTGCCAGGTCATCTCTCTGCGCGAATGCTCGAAGGGGTTGGTCTCCATGAGCTCGTATTCGCGCCAGGTGACCTCGCGCTTCTCGCCGACGTCGGGATTGACCCCTACGAGGCAGACCTCATCACCGTAAAGCTGAGCGTTTCGCGCGAGCACCTCGGTGATCACCATCGGTCTTGTCCCCCTGGGTCGTTCCCTGCCGGTAGCGTACATTTTACACGGCGGCTCTGTGGCTATACAGCGATGCCGCTTACAATAGGCCGACATGTGGAACTTGTAAGGAGGAGAGCACTGAAGTCGTCCCGCTACGCGGCGTTGGCCACGCTGGTGGTGCTGGCCTTGATCTGGGGGTACAGTTGGGTACCTCTGAAACTCGGCGTGGCGCACAGCAGTCCCTTCGTTTTCGCCGCTCTCCGCACCCTCCCCGGCTCTCTTCTTATGCTTCTCTTGATGGCATCTCTTCGGCAGCCGCTCAAGCCGAAGGCCATAGGGCTCACCGCTCTTCTCGGCCTTCTCCAAACCAGCGGTTTCTTAGGCTTCACCATGGGCGCCCTGGTCAGCGGCGGGGCGGGCCGGACCAGCATACTCGCGAATACTTGGCAGTTCTGGATATTGCTCATGGCTTGGCCGATCCTCAGGGAGAGGTTGCAGGGGCTGCAGTGGCTCTCGGTGGTGCTCGCGTTGAGCGGACTGATCCTGATAATTGAGCCTTGGAGGCTCCATGGAGTCACCAGCAGTCTCCTGGCTCTGAGCGGCGCAGTCTGTTTCGCCGCCGGCTCCATCGTGGCTAAGATAATCAGGCGACGTCACGAGGTGGACAATCTGTCGCTGACCACGTGGCAGACATTCTTCGGGTCGCTCGTCCTGGTGGTCTTGGCGGTGACCACTGGGGGCGACGCACCGGACTGGTCGGGCACGTTCGTCTGGTCGTTTCTCTTCGCCATGCTGGTCACCACGTGCCTGGGGTCCTTCATCTGGCTCTACTTGCTGAGGGAACTGCCGGCGGGCATCGCCGGCTTGGGGACCATGGGCACGCCCGTGGTAGGGGTGCTGTCCTCTTGGGTGCAGCTGGGCGAGACACCGACCGTTCTCGAGGTCGCGGGCATGCTCATCATCCTGGCCGGTCTCGCGATCCTCTTCAGAGCGGGTCTTTCAGGACCGGTCCCGCAACGCCGTTCGAAGGCCCACGGCCGAAGCCGGCCTGCGAGGCGCAGTGGTTGATACGATGAGTACCATGGACGGTGACCACTGCATCTTCTCCGGACCGGAGAGCGGCTGATGACGGTAGGCTCGACGCGCTCCCAGCGGCGTCGCAGCTCACTGCGAGGGCTATATGGCGATTGGGGGTTGGTCACCGGTGCGTCGTAAGGTCTGGGCGCTGCCTTCGCGCGCGCTATCGCAGAGCGCGGCATGAACCTCATCCTGATAGCCCGTAGAAGGCCCCTCTTGCATCAGCTCGCGAAAGAGCTGCGGGTCGCCCCGTGGGCGATCTTTTGACGCTGGATGAAGACACTCTCATGCGTGTGGTCGACGTGAACTCGCGGGCGCCGGTCAAGCTGATGCGGGGATTGCTGCCTATGATGGCTGCTCGCGGAAGAGGGGCTGTAGTCCTCATGACCTCCCTCGCAGGCAACCAGAGTTCGCCGCGGATCGGGGCCTATAAGGCGAGCAAGGCCCGGGGTCTACAGGCGCTCTGGTCTCGGAAGACACCTCACAGGTACCGACGGAATTGACGGAAGGGACGACATGACGGACTTCATCGCCGGCTTCTTCGCTCCCTGGATCATCTGCGGGTTCATCCTGGTGCTCCATTTGGCATTGCCGGCGCAGAGGACGGCCGGCTATGTCAGGGACGATCTGACGGGGAAGCTGCTGGAATACCGGCTCAACGGTTTACTAGTCCTGCTCGTATTGATGGTGCTCTGGGTCGTATTCGGCTTCACCGGAATTCTCGCCTGGGACTGGTTGTACAGCCATCGTTGGCCAGGTCTGATCGGATCGGCAGTTCTCGGTCTGATTCTCTCCTTCGCCGAGGTGTTGTCGGGGTGGCCTACAGGTCGTTCCTTCGTGGCCGACCTCTACTTCGGCCGTCGGATGAATCGACAGTTCTTCAACTCGCGGGTGGACGCCAAGATGTTTCTCTACTTGCTGGGCGCCGCCATGCTGGGTCTCAATCTGCTCTCATTTACTGCTCATCACTTGGTGCAGTTCGGGTCTGCCTTTTCCCCGGGTGTCGTGCTCTACTGCATCCTCTTCTTCTGGTTCCTCGTCGAGTACCTGTTCTTCGAGCGCGTGCATCTCTACACTTACGACATATTCGCGGAGCGTGTGGGATTCAAGCTGGTGTGGGGTTGCTTCACCTTCTATCCGTACTTCTATCTGATAGGACTGTGGGCGGTGGCCGATCTCCCCGACCCGGGCACTCCTTGGTGGTTGCTCGTGATATTCGCCGCCATCTTCTTCACAGGTTGGGGCTTGGCCCGAGGTGCCAACATGCAGAAGTACCACTTCAAGACCCGCCCGGAACGATCGTTCTTGGGCTTCATGAAGCCGGGTACGCTGGCCGATGGTCGGAACACGCTTCTCTGCAGCGGGTTCTGGGGAGTGTCCAGGCATGTCAACTACCTGGGTGAGATTCTGGAAGCGATCGGCTTGACTCTGCTTCTGGGATATCCGGCCCGCTGGCTGTTGTGGCTCTATCCTCTGTACTACGTGTTCCTGCTCTTCACGCGAGAACGCGCCGACGAGCGGCGCTGCGCGGCCAAGTACGGTGAACTGTGGGAAGAGTACGTGGAGCGCGTGCCGAGGCGCATCATTCCTTGGATCTATTAGATACCGTCCGGACGATCTCGTAAGACCCGTGCCGGCTTGCCGGCGTCGGGGAGCACACGGGGTCACTCGAGTACGAGGTCGACTATGAGGTCAGGCGGTTCACAGCTTCCCAGTACTTCTCACGAGTCTTTTCGACGACTTCGTCGGGAAGGGCCGGGGCAGGAGGCTCCTTGTTCCAGCGGATGGCTTCGAGGTAGTCGCGCACGTACTGCTTGTCGAAACTCGCCTGGGGCCGGCCCGGTTCATAGGATTCTGCCGGCCAGAACCGGGAGGAATCGGGGGTGAGGATCTCATCGATCAGGATGAGCTCACCGCTTTCCAAAGTGCCGAACTCGAACTTGGTGTCGGCGATGATGATCCCGCGCTCCAGTGCATACGCTGCAGCGAAGCGGTAGAGGGTCAAGCTCAGTTCCCGGACCTGCTCAGCCGTCTCTCGACCGATCAGGCTCACCGCCCGCTCAAAGGAGATGTTCTCGTCATGGCCGGATTGCGCCTTGGTCGATGGTGTGAATATGGCCTCAGGGAGCCTGTCGGATTCTTCCAGTCCTCCGGGCAGGGGTATGTCACAGACCGTCCCCAGCCTCCGGTATTCCTTCCACCCCGACCCGGAGAGATAGCCACGCACGATCGCCTCGATCACCAAGGGCTGGGTGTTCCGTACCAGAACGGTGCGGCGGTCCAACTCGTCGTAGTACCAATCGAGTTCTGGGTACCACTCAGGACCTGGGTTGGGGTCGACTATGTGGTTCGCGACCAGGTGCTCCGTCTTGCCGAACCAGAAGTTCGATATCTGGGTAAGGATCCTCCCCTTGTCGGGGATGGGCGTGGGCAGGACGTGGTCAAAGGCGGATATGCGGTCACAGGCAACTATGATCAGATGCTCATCGCTGGGCCTGTAGACGTCGCGCACCTTCCCTCTGCGCAGGAGGGCGAGACCTCGTTGTTGCGATTCGAACATAGCATTCTGCGCCATCGCAGGTCCCCCTTCTCACCCGGGGCGGTACCCGGCCTGTCGAAAAGACGCCGGGCCCAAGGGCTCCGCCTTGTGGGGTCTTTTGCTTCGGACCTATTGTAACGCAGGGTGTTGGTCGCTCCTCAATCCCGATCACCCGATCAGGCGTAGTGGGCAGGCGCGGTGAAGCCTGAGGCCAAACCCGCATGTTAGAATTATGGTCGTCGAGTAACCAAATGGCGAAATGGCTCAGGACTACTGGGGGAAAAGATCCGGAGGAGGATGCTGTGAAATCCAAGACCTTACATTGGGCTCTTCTAGTGGCTGCGCTCGCAGTGGTGGCGTTTGCAGTTATTGCCTGCGGTTCAGATGAACCGGCCGACACGACTGCCGCTACTTCTGGACCGGAGACTACAGCCGCTGGTGAGACGGCCACGACCGAGGCGGCCGAGACTACCACCACGGCTGCCGGCGAGGAGATGCCTTACTTCGAACTATCTCTGTCGATGCACGACCCTGTGACATCAAACAACGGCAAGTTCTATCAGGCGTGGGCCGATCAAATCTATGAGGCTACCGATGGCCACGTGGAGATCGTCCTCTACGGAAGTTCATCGCTGGCTGCCGCTGCAGATGTGGGTGAGATGGTCGAAACCGGCGGTGTTGATATCGGCTGGGTGTTCACCTCGTTTTACGCGGGCCAGTTCCCGTTGACCGACGTCACCACTATCCCGATGGTCGGCTTCGGTGATGCGATGGTGAGCACCAAGACTCTGCTGGACCTGTACGATAAGTACCCGGAACTGCAGGCTGAATGGGAGAACTACAAGCTCCTGAACCTCTACGGCAACCCAGGCATGCTCTTCTGCAGTGTCGACGCACCTATCGAGAAGCCGGCGGACCTCAAGGGCCTTGTTTTGCGCACTCCTGCTGGGCCCATCACCAGTATGGTGACCAACCTGGGCGCCAGCCCGATCGTGATGGCTCCCCCGGATATGTATGAGGCTCTGGAGAAGAGGAACATCACCGGATACGTATTCGAACCCGCGGGCATCACGAACTTCAAGCTGGAGGAAGTGACCAACTACGCCACCGATATGCCGCTCTACGACGGGGCCTTCGGTTTGGTCATGAACTGGGACAAGTGGAATTCACTGCCGCCCGAGTACCAGACGATTATCGAAGAATCCACCGGCAAGACCGGCTCGCTTGCCGCCGCGCAGGACTTCAACGATGCTGCAGCAGCGGCTCACAAGACGATAGCGGACGCCGGTTGCGAGTGGATAACTCCTACGGCGGAAGCTATTGCTGAGTTTCAGGCTGCCGCCGACGTAGTAGCCGCCGAGTGGCCGGCGAGCATCAAGCTGCAAGGCTTCGATGCCGAGGCCTACATGCAGGACGCTCTCTCCATTGCAAAGAGCTATAGCGAGTAGGGTTCTGAGGAGATACCCGTATGATCCCAGCCGGGGGGCTGAGCCCCCCGGCTGGGATACATGCGTTCCAGTGTGCCCCTATCTCTTGTCAGCCTGCCGGACTGATGGAAAGACGCGGTAGCTAGGTGTCGGCAACCGTCATAGCGATCATTGCCATCGCCATCTTCCTAGTGCTGATATTCCTAGGAATGAATATCGGTCTAGCCCTTCTTTTGATCGGCTTCGCTGGGTACGCCGTGGTTGTCAATCCCACCGCTGCGATAGGTCTCATCCGAAAGGTGCCTTCGACCCAGGCGAGTACGTATGCGTTGATTGTCATACCGCTCTTCATTCTCATGGGGAATTTCGGCTACCGGGCAGGACTGTCCAGCGCGCTGTACAACGCCGGCCGGAAATGGCTGTCTTGGCTACCGGGCGGTCTCGCGGCGGGGACCATAGCGGCCTCGGCCGGGTTTGGCGCGATCTGTGGTTCCTGCGCCGCCACCTGTGCGACTATGGGCACGATAGCGCTGCCCGAGATGCGTAAGGCCGGCTATGCCGACAGGCTGTCGACCGGCACTATCGCCATGGGTGGCACTTTGGGCATTCTCATACCGCCGAGCACACCCATGATCATCTACTGCATCATGGCTGAGGAATCCATCGGAAAGCAGTTCATCGCGGGCATCCTGCCGGGCATCCTACTCGCCGTTCTTTGCATCATGCTGATTGTTGGGATGGTCAAGGCTAAGCCTTCAATCGCTCCTACGCCTGAGGAGGCGAACTGGCGAGAGCGGTTGTTCTCTCTCTTGGGCCTGTGGGGTGTCATCGTCCTGTTCGGCGCGGTGTTGGGCGGTATGTTCTCTGGTTTCTTCTCGGTGAACCAGTCGGCGGCGATCGGGGCGTTCTTGGCCCTCATACTCATGGCGGTCAACAGGAATCTCAGTTGGTCTTCCTTCAGAGGCGCCATGAAGGATACGGTGACCACCTTCGCCATGACGTTTTTGATCGTTATCGGTGCGAGCGTGTTCTCCAACTTCCTTGCCATTACCAAGATGCCCATGATACTGGCGGATTCTCTTCAGTCTTTGGACGTGTCATTCGGAGTAGTGCTTATCCTGATGACCATTGTCTACGTCATCCTTGGGATGCTCATGGACGAGCTTCCGATGATTATGCTAACGGTACCCATTTTCCTACCGATTGTGGAAAGCTATGGGATAGATTTTATATGGTTCGGGATTTATATAATCCTGGTGATGGAGCTGGGAGCTATAGCGCCTCCCGTTGGGCTGAACTGCTTCATAATTCAAGGTGTAGCCAAAGACATACCCCTTGGCACTATTTATAAGGGGGCACTGCCTTTTGTCATCGCCATTTTTGTGGCTATTATATTGATATACATATTTCCCAATATCGTGATGTTTCTCCCGAACTTGTTGTAGGGCGATGTGACCAATGACTAGGATTGGCAAGATGGTAAATAGGATCACATTCGTCGTGAGCTTGATCAGCTACGCGGGCGTGCTGGCCATCATGCTGCTGAATGTGGCGGATGTGTTCATGACCAAGGCTTTCGTGAAGCCCGTCACCGGTGCTTATGAGATCACAGAAGTCCTGCTGCTTTGTACCGTGATGGCTTCGTTTGCGTACGCGCAGTCTCAGCGGAGTCATATCAACATCACGATGTTCCTCAAGCGCTTCCCGCGGGCGCTTAAGCTGTCCATCTATGGCCTGATGGGATTGATCTCGGCCGGTGTCGCCGGCGCCGTGGCCTATGCTGCCGTTCAACAGGCCGCGTCGGCCATCGATAGAGGGGCTGCCACGAGCGTGCTTCTGATTCCTCTGTATCCCTTTTACTATGTGGAAGCAGTCGCCATGGCCATCTTTGCAGTGGTGCTGTTGTACGATGCGGTGCTATCGTTCGCGGCGATCTTCAACAGCAGGTATGAAGAGATAGTGACCTCCGATTGGGCCTGAGCCTTCATCGGGCCTAACCACCTCCAGAGTACGGCGGGATTGAATCTGCAGTCGGGACTTCGCAAGACGTAGTCAAAGCAGACCTCGTCCCACTACTCAAGTAGTTGTGCGAGTCAGTGCGGTCAGAGGAGGCAGGCGATGGGATATTTCAGCATCTTGGGCGCGATACCCGGGTTCTTCCTGAGTTCGCTGTTCTTCATGCTTCTGTGGGGACCGATCTCCAACAAGTTGGGGCTACCCGACATCGATTATGTGACCTCCATGCTTGTGGTCATCACATTGTGGGTAGCCGTGGCACCCCTGGCCGCGGTGCGGCGCTCACATAAGAAGTAGAACGGACGCCCCGGCCCCAAAGTGTGTGCCGAGATAACCCGGCAACACGGACCCGGGACGCCTTCTAACCTGGCACGATATGGCTAGCGCCGGGCGATGTAGATCTCGCCACCGCGCTGCAGCAGACGGAGAGTGTCCGGGTAGTTCTTGGCTATGGCATTCCGGAAGCTGGCGACAGCAGACTTGACATTCACGTCGCCAAGTTCGACC
>JAAYCW010000108.1 GCA_012729575.1 Actinomycetota bacterium
CTCTTGAGCGGGAGCGAGCTCGAGCGAAGGGAGCACGTCGAGTCGCGCCGACGAGTGAGGAGTGAACCGGCTCCCGTGCAATCGAGCTACCTACGGAGCTCTCGCAGCTTCTGCACGAGCAGGAACAGCGCTAAGCCGGCGAGTACAGCCACGATCACCCACAGCCAGAAGTGGACGAGCACAAGGACCGCCGAGATCATGGCGAGCACCGCAGCGATGGCTGTGATGGTGCGGGAGTAGTGACCGCGCAGGATCGACTCCACGAGAAGCAACGTGCCGACCATTATCAGCAGGCCGATCCACATGTAGTGCCGGGCAAAGACAAGCAGCCCGACGAAGATCAGCAAGATGAGGCTCAAGCTCACGGCGGCCCACGCCTCGGCAACGCGGTTGAATCGCATCTCCCCGCACGTGACCGGTTGGGCGGCTCGGAGTAGATGGGCCCTGGGACTGCATTTCTGACCCTGCTGCAAGGCGACTCGCCTTCTCTCAAGGGCGCCCAGGAGGGCAATGTTCTCCCAAGACTCCTTCCGCAGATTCGTAATCTGCTCACGCAGTTGGTCGATCTCTACGACTAGGATGTCATGGCGGTCGCGAAGGTGGGGGCCGGACTCGATCGCGCCCAGTTCTACTCCCATGGCCTGGAGCTCACCGACCTTGGTCTCGATCACCTGGTCGATTTCTGCCTGGCGACGCTCGATGCGAGAAAGATCTTGCTCGAGGAACTCGGCCGTCGCAGGCGGCGGCGGCTCTTTGTCGAGCCCTGCAAAACCCAGCGGATCGTACCAGGAGCGCCGGGGATGCCCATCAGGATCGTACATGGGACCGGCGGGAGCGTTCTCACCCGACAGAGGGTCGTTGGCGTAAAGACCCCAAAGCCCGTGGTAATCGCCCACCCAGGGCGTGTCGTCGCCGATAAGCGAAGGGCTCCATTCGGCATCCTCTCCCGGGCCGATGATCTTGCCGTCACCCCGGGCATAGTCGACGAAGGGAATCCGCCTCGGGTCTCTCCGTCCTCCCGCCTGCCCTAGGATCTGGGTCCAGAAGTAGTCGGACGATCGGATCAAGAACCGGATCCAATTAGGCACGGGCAAGGTGATGACGGCCTGATACTCACCCGGCTGGAAATAGGAGGCGTGCGAACCTGCGCCCACCCACACTATCGGATGCCCATCGACCAGGCGGAACTCCTCCGCGTCGTCGCAACGCCGTCGCAACTCATCACCGTGGAAGTCGTGAGATGCATACGCGGCCCACTCGGGATACAGACTCCCATCCTCTTCGTAGAGGTAGAGCAGTACGTTCTCCCAGTCGGCTTCGTGGTCGTTTGCCCCACTGAAACCCGATCGCCAGTCGTTGTAGGTGTAAAGGAACCAGTACTGAAGCACCGTCCAGCCGGCATGGCGGGCCACTCTGCCGTAATACGCGTATCTCTGGTCTTTGAGCAGAGTCTCCCGGTATGCAATCTTGGCGGCTGCGGCACTGATGCGAGGCACCTGCCCGCGCAGGAAGAGTGACAGTGAGAAGACGGCATCGAAGATCCGCGGTATGAACCCCCCGCGTGCCAAGCGGCCGATTCCGGGATGGAACTTCTCCCCGGCTTCACGTCGCAAGCGGGCCGCCTCGGTAAGGACGCGAGCACTGTCAGCCACGCTGAGCGGCTCGGTAAGGCGCAAGAACTCCCTTGAGCCCGCTGGGTGATCACGGTGCTGCGCAAGCGTCTCGACGTCGACCTTCCCGCTCTTCACGAGAAGCTTATTAGTACCGTCGGGAAGACGCACCCAAAGGCCGGCACGGGCGACGTAACTCTCCACATCGGTGGGGAAGAAGCTCTCACCCTTGGTGAAGCGAAGAATCGGCTCGAACGTTCGCAGTAACTCCAGGTCGGAGGCCGCAGCCGGGGCCGATGGAGGCTTGCTCGAGGGGGGATTCTTCGGGGGGCTCATGTCAGGACTCTGCCTCATAGAAGGCCTGTTTGACCACGGCTGCATTGAGAGCGAGCATCAGCGCTATCCCCGTCACCATGCTCAGGTACTGCGGTTCCCCTCGGAAGTAGTTGAGAAGCCCGAGAGCAAGAGAGACGGCGGCCCAGGTCATGCCGGCCGTCCAAGCCCATCTCCGTCTGAGAAGGAACCCGACGAGTATGCCCAACGCGGCTACTCCGAAGACCAGCATGAAGCTCGAGACCACCACCTCGCGTCCCGCCGCAGTGAGTGTGCCACTCGCGATGAACCGCGCAACGATACCGCTCCCGAC
>JAAYCW010000013.1 GCA_012729575.1 Actinomycetota bacterium
AGCCCTCCACCTGGATCTCACTGAAGTGGACGAAGAGATCCTCCCCCTCCGGCTGCTCAATGAATCCGTAGCCCTTTTCGGGACTAAACCACTTGACAGTCCCCTCAGCCAACCCTACAACCTCCATGTGTTCCGGGGCGACACGCTGCACGGCCCACCCCTCTCTAACGCGCGCGGCCCGGCTCAGTACCGGACTCGCGCGGCTACAGTACCGGAACCTGCAGCCCTGGTCAAGGCTTAGGACCGCAGTTTTTCAACAAATCCACGCCGCCGCTCAACCATCAAGATCGCGGAGCGCCTGTGCGTCCCGATAATTCTTCAGACGGTTGAGCGTCTTGGCCTCCACCTGGCGGATACGCTCCCGAGTGACTCCAAAGCG
Organism: Actinomycetota bacterium; assembly: GCA_012729575.1. Lineage (GTDB taxonomy): Bacteria > Actinomycetota > Thermoleophilia > RBG-16-64-13 > RBG-16-64-13 > RBG-16-64-13. The sequence goes on from JAAYCW010000013.1 coordinate 380, forward strand.
TTCGCCCACTTCTTCCAGAGTCCGCGGACGCTCCCCCTTGAGACCGAAGCGCAACTCCAGTACCTTGCGATCTCGGGTGGGTAGGCTGTCCAGCACCTTGAAGAGCTCTTCTCTCCTGAGTTCGCGAAACACCACCTCCAGAGGCTGGTCGGCGTCTTCATCCTCTATGAAGTCGCCCAGCTCCGAGTCCTCCTCATCTCCCACGGGTGTCTCCAGGGATACCGGCTCCTGGGTGGCCTTCTGGATCTCACGGACCTTGCCCGGGGTTACCCCCAAAGCCTCTGCGATCTCAGCCACGGAGGGCTCGCGCCCACTTTTCTGAAGCAACTCCCGCTGCACCCGGTTGAGCTTGTTCATGGTCTCCACAGCGTGAACCGGAACCCGTATGGTGCGGGCCTGGTCCGCTATTGCCCTGGTAACGGCCTGGCGAATCCACCACGTAGCGTACGTGGAGAACTTGTACCCCAACCGGTAATCGAACTTCTCCACAGCTCTGATGAGACCCAGGTTCCCCTCTTGGATCAGGTCCAGGAACAGCAGTCCTCGTCCCATATAGCGCTTGGCGATCGAGACCACGAGGCGGAGGTTGGCCTCTGTCAGTCTTCGTTTTGCCTCCACGTCCTTCTTCTCGACAAGCTTCGCCAACTCGATCTCTTCCTTGGCGGTAAGCAGAGGGACCTGTCCGATCTCGCGCAGGTACATGCGCACCGGGTCGTCGACTGTATGATCGATGGTCACGTCCAGGTAGTTGAGAAACTCCTCCTCCTCAGCGAAGTCACTGAGTTCCTCCGACTCTGCGTCGATCACCTCCACACCCATGTCCATGAGCAACGAATACAAGGACTCCGCCTCGTCCGGAGTCAGATCGGCCTCATGAACGAAAGAGCTCACCTCATCCAACGTGAGCGTCCCACGGCTCCTCGCCTGATCCAGGACTCCTTTGAGCACTTCAGCAGTCAGGTCGGCGGCTTCGGTCATCTCAAGCACGTCCCTCCTCAGGATCCAGGTCTTTGAGACCGGCCCTCACGCTCTGCAACAGTCGCTCCAGGTTAACGAGACGTCTCTGCTCCTCCTCCCTGTCGGCCCCGTCGTCCAGGGTGGCGCGCAAAGTGTCTATCTGCCGGCTCAGATATTGTTGCTGCAACCGCAGGTGCAGTTCCTCAAGAACGGCCGGAGAGTACCGACCCTGATCGGCCTCCATGACCAGGCGTACGAACAGGGGACCGGCCTCGGAGTCACCGCGCGCGCGGTCCTTGAGATGAGCGAAGGCTGCGCGGTGGTCGTTGGTGTCGGTCGCAAGCGCAAAGGCCTCGCGGAGCCCCAGGAACACCTCACGGTTGTTCGCATCGCCGAAGTGCTCGGGGGTGAGCGCCTCGATGATCCGGCCGGCGCGACCCGGATTGCAGGCGGCCGCCACAAGGAAATCCCTCTCCACAGCGGTCTCGCCGCTCAGCAGACGCCGGGTCAAAGAGGAACGGGCCCTATCCCTCTCCTCCCGATTGGCGAGCGACTCAAAACCGGCCCTAGTCCTACCGCGGAGCAATAGAGCCACACTGTCCGACGAAAGCCGCAGGCGGTCCGCCACGGCAGGTATCTCTTCCTCTCTCTCTTTCAGTGACGAGGCCTTGCTCATAATGTGGCGAACTTCCTCGAACGCCCGCACCCTGCCATCCGCCGTGGAAGTGTCGCCCCGAGCCAGCGCCTGCCGAATTTCGAACCCCAGAAGCGAAATCTTCCCTTTGATGACCTCCGACACGACTTGGCCACCCTCCTGAACCGCTACGTCAGCAGGATCTCGCCCGACAGGCAAAACTGCCACCATGGGCCGCAGAGAGTGACCGCGGGCCAGATCTCCGGACCGCAGCATCGCCTCGGTACCGGCTCTGTCCGCATCGAACATGAAGGTGATGTTGCTGGTGAAGCGCATCATCAGACCTATTTGGGCATCCGTCAGCGCGGTCCCCATGGAGGCGACGACGTTACCCACATCTGCCTGCGCGAGCCCCAGGACATCTGTATATCCCTCTACCACCACAACCTCGTCGGCATCGGCGATGGCCCTCCGCGCCTGGTATAGGCCGTACAATAGCTGGCCCTTTCGGTATAAGGACCCTTCTGGGGAATTGAGGTACTTAGGAGTCTCGTCCTTTAGAGTCCTCCCCCCGAACCCTAGGACCCGACCACGGTGATCAACCAACGGGAACATCAGACGGCCCCGAAAGCGATCGTATGTCTTCCCCCCTTGGTCTATGAGCAGACCGGCCTCTTCGAGTTCCCGATCTGTAAAACCTTCTTTTGCCGCCCGGCGCCGGAGTCCTCTCCATTCGTCCGGAGCGTAGCCCACTCGGAAAGCCCGGCAGGTCTTCTCTTCCAAACCGCGCTTCTCGAGATACTCGCGAGCGAAACGACCGCTTTCTGTTTCCCACAAGAACCGCTGATAAAACGTGGCCGCTCTCTCTAGGGCCAAAAGCAGCCGGGTCTCCCGGTCCTTGCGGCCGGCCTCCGGCCCCGCCCCTTCCTCGAACTCCACCGGCACACCGAAGCGCTCACCGAGTTGCTCGATGGCCTCGGTGAAAGAGAGACTCTCTATCCGCTCCAAGAAGCGGACGACATCGCCTCCCTCTCCGCAGCCGAAGCAGTAGTAGAGACCCTTGTCGGCACTCACCGTGAAAGAGGGGGTCTTCTCCTGATGAAATGGACAGAGCCCTGTGTAGGTAGCGCCCCGCTTGCGCAGACTGGTATATCCCGAGACTACATCGACGATACTCGCCGCCGCCAGCACGGCCTGCACGCTCGCGTCCTTGATGAAGGGGCTCATAGGTTATCCCAGCAATTGGGCATAAAAAGCTCAAGATACATGCGCTGCGCGTAGCGATCCGTCATGCCGGCGACGTAGTCGGCCGCTGCGCGCACCAGTTCGAACCGCCCGGCCGGGGCGCCGCCTGACGGCGGCGCCCCCGGAAGATTCTCCGGGTGCGCCAAGAAGTGCTCCATCAGTTCGGTGATCAACCGCCTTATCTTCTCTCCCCCCGCCTCCTCGAGAGCCTGAGGATAAATTGTTTGGAACAAGAAGTTCCTAAGGTCATCAAGCGCGGCACCGACCTCCGGTGTCTGGACAATGACCCCCCGCTCCCGGCTGGTATCAACCACATCGTGCACCAGAGTATCGATGCGCTCGCTTCCTGAGCCCCCCAGAAGGGTGACGGGTCCAGCGGGCAGGTCGGCAAGGGTGAGAAGACCGGCGCGGAGGGCATCGTCGATGTCGTGGTTCACGTAGGCTATACGATCCGCCAGATGGACGATCTGGGCCTCCAGAGTGGCCGGCACCAGATCCCCGCAGTGGTTGCGTATGCCGTCCCGTACTTCCCAGGTTAGATTGAGACCACGCCCGTCGTTCTCCAAGACTTCGACCACCCGGGCACTCTGCTCGTTGTGCCTGAATCCTCCGGCTCCCAGGTCGCGCAGTATCCCATCCAGCACCTCCTCTCCGGCATGGCCGAAGGGAGTGTGGCCGAGATCATGGCCAAGCGAGACGGCCTCGGCCAGATCCTCGTTGAGCCTGAGCCCCCTGGCGATAGTCCGGGCGATGCCCGACACCTCCAAGGTATGGGTGAGCCGGGTACGGTAGTGGTCGCCCTCCGGCGCTATGAACACCTGCGTCTTGTGCTTGAGCCGCCGGAACGACTTGCTGTGCACGATCCTGTCACGGTCGCGCTGATAGGGCGTCCGCAATGTGCAGGACTCCTCCGGCCGCTCCCGCCCACGCGACATCGCCGAGCGCTGCGCCCACTCCGACAGCCCCGCTTCCCAAGCATCCGCGGACGATCGTTCTCTGCCGGCCCCCTCTTGCTTCAAGACCTCACCGGTCCTGCCGGCTCCACCGGCTTCACTCGAGTTGTACGAGGCGGCGGCGCTGAGGGCCGCGTACGGTCCTCAGCGCCGCCGTGCCCCGATGTCAGTCACCCGCTGTGGAAGCTGCCTTCTCTTCCAACACTGCTTGAGCCGCCGCCAGACGGGCAAGCGGTACCCGGTAGGGGCTACAACTCACGTAGTTGAGTCCAACTCTGTGGCAGAACTTCACGCTGGTAGGCTCTCCACCATGCTCGCCACATATCCCCGTCTTGAGTTCGGGCTTCACCGACCGCCCCTTCTGCACACCCATGGCGACCAGTTGGCCCACCCCGGTCTGATCGAGCTGCGCAAAGGGGTTGCTCTTCAAGAGGTCGGTCTTCAGGTAGTGAGTGAGGAACTTGCCCTCAGCGTCGTCGCGGGAGAAGCCCAGGGTGGTCTGCGTGAGGTCGTTGGTGCCAAAACTGAAGAAGTCGGCCTGCCGGGCTATCTCGTCGGCGGTCAGCGCCGCGCGTGGGATCTCGATCATGGTGCCCACCGTGTAGTCGATCTGCACGCCGCGCTCCTTGAGCACCGCGTCGGCAGTCTCCACGGTGAGAGCCCGCATGCGCTTGAGCTCTTCCTCAAACCCCACCAGAGGGATCATGATCTCCACGTGAGGTTTCTCACCCGTGTCGGCCAGTACGTCGGCAGCGGCCTCCAGGATGGCCCGCACCTGCATGGCATAGATCTCGGGCCACTGGATACCCAGACGGCATCCGCGTGTCCCCAGCATGGGGTTCGCTTCCGCCAGCGCCTTCACCTTGGCCGCGAGCGCCTCCTGGGCCTCGACCTGCTCGGCCGGGGCGCCGGTGAGACGCAGGCGCTCCAACTCCACCATAGTCTCGGTGTAGTTCGGAAGGAACTCGTGCAACGGCGGGTCGAGCAGGCGGATGGTCACCGGCAGCCCCGCCATCGCTCGGAAGATGCCGTCAAAGTCGGCTCTCTGGAAGGGGAGAAGCTTGGCCAGGTGCTGCTCCCGCTCCTCGGTGGTCTCGGCCATGATCATGTTACGTACGTGGGGAAGGCGCTCCTCCTGCATGAACATGTGCTCGGTACGGCACAGACCGATACCCTCGGCTCCGAATTCTCGGGCCTTGCGGGCATCCTCGGGATTGTCGGCGTTGGTGCGCACCCGCAGCCGGCGGACTTCATCGGCCCAGCCCAGAACGGTGTTCACTTTCTCGTCGAATCCTGCCTGCACAAGCGCCGCCTGACCCAGGAATACCCGGCCGGTGGCGCCATCCATGGAAATCCAATCACCGTCGTTGACAACGGCGTCTCCCACAGAGAAGCGTTTAGCCTCCACATCTATCTTCAGGTCCTGCGCGCCGGCGATGCAGGGCTTGCCCATGCCGCGCGCCACGACCGCCGCATGCGAGGTCATGCCGCCGTGACTGGTGATGACACCCTGCGAGTGCATCAGCCCGTGGATGTCATCGGGGTTGGTCTCCCAACGCACCAAAACGACAGGCTCGCCCTTAGAGCCGCGTTCCTCTGCCTCGTCGGCGCTGAACACCGCTCTCCCCACGCCGGCTCCCGGCGAGGCACCGAGACCAGTGGCCAGGACCTGGAGTTCCTGGTTCGGGTCAAGCCGCGGATGGAGAAGCTGATCGAGCTGGCTGGGATCCACCCGCATCAGCGCCTCTTCTTTGGTGATGAGACCCTCATCCACCTGCTCGACCGCAATCTTCAGAGCGGCAGGTGCGGTCCGCTTGCCGTTGCGGGTCTGCAGCATGAAGAGCTTTTCTTCCTCGATGGTGAACTCGATGTCCTGCATATCCCGGTAGTGCTTCTCAAGCGTCTCCCGGATGGCGTAGAGCTGCTCCAGCGCCGCCGGCATCACCTCGCGCATCTCTTCAAGCGGGCGCGGGTGACGCACCCCGGCGACCACATCTTCGCCCTGCGCATTCATGAGGAACTCGCCGTAGAAGAAGTTCTCACCAGTGGAGGGATCGCGGGTGAACGCCACTCCGGTGCCGGAGGTCTCGCCCTTGTTGCCGAAAACCATGGTCTGTACGTTGACGGCTGTGCCCAGGTCATCAGGGATGCCCTGGCTGCGGCGATACACCTTCGCCCTGTGATTGTCCCAACTCTTGAACACCGCGGCGATGGCCATGTGCAACTGCTTCATGGGATCGGCCGGGAACTGCTCACCCGCGTTCTCAGCCAGAATTCTCTTGTATCGCGCGGTGAGATCACGGAGATCGTCCGCGGTGAGATCAGTGTCGAGCCCGGCTCCAACCTCCGCCTTCTTGGCATTGAGTTCGTCCTCAAAGAGCTGCGGGTCAACGCCCATGACCACGTCACCGAACATGTTGATGAACCGGCGGTAGGAGTCGTAGGCAAAACGGGGGTTACCCGTACCATCCGCTAATCCCTCGACGGTATCGTCGTTCAGTCCGAGGTTGAGTACGGTGTCCATCATGCCGGGCATGGAAAACACGGCGCCGGATCGTATCGAGAGTAAGAGAGGCTTGGCCGGGTCGCCCAGAGTCTTGTCGGTCAAAGCTTCCAGCCCGTGCAGATGCTCCTCGATCTCCTCTTTGAGCCCCGCGGGGTAGTCGCCGTTGGTCGAGTAGTAGACACAGGCGGCGGTGGTCACGATGAATCCAGGAGGCACGGGGATGCCTAACCCAGTCATCTCAGCCAGGTTGGCTCCCTTACCCCCGAGAAGGGGCTTCATGCCGGCGTTGCCTTCAGAGAAATCGTAGACGTACTTGCTGGGACTCATCTGGCCTTACTCCCTTCGGGATAACGCGATACTGCCGCGACTAGGAATTGCCCCTAGAGCCGGTAATTCTAACTAAGCCGACCGCCGTTGTGAAGAAGCGCTAACTCCCCACCTCGGCCGACAGATACGATACACCGCTGACTGGACGGTATCCGCACGGTCCGCCTGATTAGGATGGAGGCCCCTATCGGCCTGTTTCGCTCTGTACGCCGCCCCGTGTATTATATGTATGTATAACTAGAATCACGAAGAGAAAGGAGCAGCAATGCCCGAGCGCTCAATGGCTCAAGCTCGGGAGCGACGTGACTACGAGAGGACCGCGTCCATCATCTCAGCGGCCCTGACAGTAGTCGGCAGTTCCGACTTGGCTATGCGCGGCCTGAACGCAGCAGTGAAGCGCACCGCCAAGTCTCCGCAGCAGAACATGATCGCCGAGTGGCTGAAGAACTATACGGCCCCCGGCAGCCCCGGCAACACTATGTTCAAGAACATTCGTCATCTTCATCCTAATTCACGTAAACGTTTCGTTGCCGGGATGATCGCCAATTTCTTCATGCGGGACCCTGAGTATACGGAGTCGCTCCTAGAGCAACGTGGGATCTCTTCACCCACAGCAATACTTATCAGTCCGTCAATGCGCTGCAACCTCCGCTGCGTGGGTTGCTACGCCTCCGAGTATGACAACGAAGAAGAACTGACCGAGGACGATGTCGAGAACATCATCAACCAGGGAGAGGAGATAGGCTCCCGCGTGTATGTCATGTTGGGGGGAGAACCCTTTGTATGGCAGCCGCTCCTCGACGTCGCCGAGCGTCACCCACAGTCGGTTTTCTTGGTGTTCACCAACGGGACGATGATCAACGATCGGACGGCCGACAGGATCCTGGAGGTGGGTAACGTCTGTCCCACCATCAGCATCGAGGGCTCGCGTGAGGCCACGGAGGCCCGCCGAGGCAAAGGCACCTACGACCGGGTTATGGCGGCTATGGACCGTCTGCGCGAGCGTGGTGTGATGTTCGCGATCTCGTGCACCGCAACGAGCCAGAACATCGACGAGATCATCTCCGACGAGTTCGCCGATCTCATGGTGGAGAAGGGCGCGTTCTACGGCTGGTACTTCCTGTACATGCCGGTGGGCCGCGACCCTGATCTCAGTCTTATGCCCAGTGCCGAACAGCGTCTCCAACTTCACCGCGGTATCGTGAACATCCGGAATACCCGTCCGCTTCTGGTAGCGGATTTCTGGGGAGACGGCACACTCACCGGCGGATGCCTGTCCGCCGGCCGGAAGTACATCCACATCAACAACAAGGGCGACGTGGAGCCGTGCATCTTCGCCCACTTCGCGACCGACAACGTGAAGGACACGCCGCTCCTCGACTGCTTGTGCTCCGACTTCTTCAAGGACATCCGTAGGATGCAGCCATTCGGCAAGAACCTACTGCGTCCGTGCCCCTTGATCGATCATCCTGCGGTCATGAAGAAGGCTGTGGAGCGCAACAACGCCCGTCCTACTCACGACGACGCCGAGTCGCTTATAACAACCCTGCAACCGGGCCTGCGCGTTTACTCCAAAGCCGTACGCGACGTGCTGAACCCGGTTTGGCAGAACGAGATGTCTTGGACACACACCTGGCTTGAACCGGACTTCGAATACGGGCGGCGACTGAGCCGACAGGGCGACGCCGATGACCTGCCCGACGAGGCCGGCGAAGAGATCAGCGGGGAGACCGACGAAGAGATCGACGACAAGGTCGCCCAGGAGGTTGGCGTCTAGAGCCTGACGATCTGGTCACCTATCCCCAGAAGCGCGAAGAGGCCGGGCGACTGCCCGGCCTCTTCCGTTCTTCAAAACCAAGACCGGCCCGGGGCGCCCTCCCGGCCGCGACGATCCCAGCTCACCCCTGGACCAACTCCAGCCAGGCCACGGTGCGCACCGTGGCTGCCAGGGCGGCCAACTGACGCAGTCTGTTCAACCGCACCGCATCGTCCTCTGCCATGACGAGCACATCATCGAAATAGCGGTCGATAGTTGGGCGCAGTCCCGCGAGGGCGGCGAGCGCCTGCCCATATTCCTGGAGCCGTATAGCAGCCTCTACCTCGTCCGCGGTCTTCTCCCAGGCGGCGAACAGGGCCCCTTCAGCCTCGACTTCGAAGAGCGCCGGCTGTACCCCACCCTGCGGGAGACCGACGCTCTCATCGGCGGCGGCCTGCGGCAGCTTACGAGCGAGATTCGAGGGTCGGGTGAAGACGGTGACCAGGTCTTCCCACGAGACTCCGGATCGGAACTGGTGAAGCGCCTGAGCGCGCAGCCGCAGGTCCAGAAAGTCCCGAGAGGTGGGTAGCACCGCATCGACCGTGTCCCGGACCAGGCCGTCATCAGTGAGAGTCTTGGCAAGCCGTTCGAGCACGAAGTTCAGCGCCTCCGGGATGACGGTCGCCCGGTCGACCAATCCCGGGAACCGATCCAGGCGCTCGTAGGCCCGTTGAAGCAACATCTCTACATCGTAGCGGAGACCATGCTGCATGGCGATAGCCACCATGCCGGCAGCCGCCCGCCGCAGACCATAGGGATCCTTGGAACCGGAAGGGGGTTCTCCGCAGGCGAAGGCGGCGGTGATGTTGTCAACCTTCTCAGCCGTGGCCAAGAGCGCACCCGGCAGTGTCACCGGTACCGCTCCCCCGGCCGTTTCGGGGAGAAACTGCTCCCGTATGGCTTGAGCCACTTCGAGATGATGACCTTCCATGAGGGCGTACGTCTCGCCCATGACCCCCTCCAGGTCGGCGAACTCACGCACCATGATGGAGGTCTGGTCGGCTTTGGCCAGGCGGGCGGCCTCGAGCGCGCGCTCCCGGGCTTCGCCGGGAGCGCCGCACACCTCGGCGAGGTACCCGGTGAGATCCACCAGGCGCTCGGTCTTGTCCCGCATGCTGCCGGCTTTCACGTGGAAGACGATCTTGTCCAGCTGCGCAACCATCGCTTCCAGCCCGGTGGCTTTATCCTTCTCAAAAGAGAACTCCGCATCCTCGATCCGCCCCTGCAATACCCGCTCGTTGCCCGCGGTTATCTGATCGATCCAGGCCGGATCGCCGTTGCTGACGTAGAGGAATCGATTCGACAGCGTGCCTGCGGCATCGACCATCGGGAAGTAGCGCTGATGAGACTGCATGGCCGTTTCCAGCACCTCTGCAGGCAGACTGAGGTGTTGGGCATCGAACCGGCCCTGCGCGACCGTGGGCCATTCCACCAAGAACAGCACTTCCTCCATCTTCCCGTTGGGATCGATGACCTCCAGGTCCTGGGAAACCGCCATGTGTTTGAGCTCCTCCCACATGGCGCGCTCGCGCTCGCGGTGATCGACCACCACGCATGCGGATCTCAGCTTATCCACATAGCCTGCGGCCTCGTCGATCTCTATCGAACCGCCAAGCCAGCGGTGGCCGAGGCTCGTTCTGCCGGAGTCCAGCCCTGCGAACGAAAAGGGAATGACCGTCTCCCCCCACAGGGCCGCCAACCAACGCACCGGCCGCGAGAACCGCACGTCCCGATAGCCCCAGCGCATGTTCTTGGGGAAATACATGTCGCGCACGATCTTCAGGCAGATGTCGGGAAGCAGTCCGGCTGTAGGGCGGCTTTCACTCTGCGTGACGTAGTAAACGAACCGGCGCCCGCTTTCTTCGCGCACCTGCAGGTCGCGGGCTGAGACACCCTTGGCCCGGGCGAATCCTTCGCAGGCTTTGGTGGGATTGCCCTCAGCATCGAAGGCTGCCTCCGCCGCCGGTCCGCGTTGCACGATCTCGCGCGGGGCCTGCTCACCGGGCACGCCCTTCAGAAGCACCGCTATCCGTCGAGGCGAGACCATCACCTGCACATCGGACGGAGCGATGTCTACGCCTTCAGCAGAGAACAGACCAGATACCCGTTCAGGCAAAAGATCGATGGCCGCCCGACAGGCGGAAGCCGGCATCTCTTCTACCCCGATCTCCAGGAGAAAGTCGCGAGGTTCCCGGTCTTCCGGCGAGGTCACGGGGGCGGCGGAGCGGACTGCCGCAGGAGCCGCTCCTACGGGATTCTCGGCAGCCGGCCCGGCGTCCAGCTCGGCAAAGTAGGTCTCAGCCACCTTCCTAGCCAGGTTGCGCACCCGGGCGATGTAGCCCGTGCGCTCGGTCACGCTGACTGCTCCCCGGGCGTCGAGTAGGTTGAACGTGTGTGAAGTCTTGAGGACGAAGTCATAGGCCGGCCGTGACAGGCCTCGTTCCAAACAGCGTTCGCACTCCCTCTCGTAATCGATGAAGCATTGCTGCAGAAGCGCGATATCGGCCAGTTCGAAGTGATACGTCGACCACTGAGACTCGCTGGTCTTATACACGTCGCCGTAGGTCACCCCAGGGACCCATTCCAGATCGAACGCGTTATCCACGCCCTGAAGGTACATGGCCAGCCGTTCGGTCCCGTAGGTCAGCTCAACACTCGGAGGGTCGAGATCGATGCCGCCCACCTGCTGGAAGTAGGTGAACTGGGTACATTCCATCCCGTCGATCCATACTTCCCAACCCAAGCCCCAAGCGCCCAGTGTGGGCGATTCCCAATCATCCTCCACGAAGCGGACGTCGTGCTTCGCCAGGTCGATGCCCAAGTGCTGCAACGAGGCCAGGTAGATGTCCTGGATGTCGTCCGGGCAGGGTTTGAGGATCACCTGGTACTGATAGTAGTGTCCGAGCCGGTAAGGGTTCTCCCCGTAACGTCCGTCGGTGGGCCGGATGGACGGCTCTACGTACGCCACCTTCCAAGGGTCGGGTCCAAGTACCTTGAGGAACGTCGCCGGATTGAACGTACCGGCTCCCACCTCGGTGTGATGCGGCTGCCAGATGATGCACCCTCTGTTGGCCCAGTACTCCTGCAATCCCAGGAGCACGTCCTGGAAGGTCGGCTTCGTTTTCACTCTAGTACTCCGTGACTGAAGGGCTTGTGGTCGGCTCCGGTGGAGCTGTGGTGGTCGTAGTGGCGGTTGTGACGGTGGTTGGAGGCTGAGTCGTCGTAGTGGTGCTGGTTGTGGTTGTGGTGGTGGTCGTAGTGGTGCTGGTTGTGGTTGTGGTGGTGGGCTCCTCCGCCACGAGCAATTCCACAGAGCTTCCGCGCTCGACTACCTCGCCGGCCGCCGGGTCTTGCTGGATGATCCAGCCCGGATCATAATCCGGCGTTTCGTAGTACTTGATCCGTGCTCTCAGTTCGTACTGGGCCAACCTCGCCGTAGCCTGCGAAATGGAGTATCCCAGGCCGGCCACAGCCGGCACCACTACCGTGGTGGGCGCCGGAGCGTTGCTTATATAGATGGTGACCGTAGATCCCGGCTCCACCTTCTCTCCCTCCGCAGGCGACTGATCGACTACCGTCCCTCCGGTAAGCGTGGACTCCACCGGCTCCACTTTGGGCACGAGATTCATGCTCTCCAACAGCGCGATAGCGATCTCCTCAGTCTTCTCGATGAGTCGAGGTACGGCGACCATATCGCTCGCGATCGCCACGGTGATGATCACCGTGGCACCCGCGTCGACGGATTCGCCCGCCGGAGGATTCTGTCTGATCACCGTCCCCGGTTCATGGTCCTCGCTCGTCTCCTGCTTATCCTTCACGTCCAAACCATATCCGGCCAGGATCTGAGTCGCCTCGATCTGGTCTTTCCCCACCACATTGGGCACATCCACCTGACCCTCACCCGTCGATATCCAGACACGGACCGTCTCCCCCTCAGCCAGTCTGACCCCCTCCGCGGGATCCTGACGCGCTACCGCCCCCTCCGGCACATCGGACGAGGCCTGGTCACCCTCGTTCTCGAACTTGAATTTGGCAGCCTCGATCTTCTGCTTCGCCTGATCGACGCTTAGACCCACCACACCCGGGACCTCGAACAACTCATCCGCCGCCCTGTCCCAACTGGAGAAGATGGCATAAGCGGCGCCACCCAGCGCAAGAATAAGGACAATGACCAGGATCCAAGGCCAAACGCTCTGCCTCCGGGGTGGTTCCTCGTAGTAGGCCTGAGGAAGAGAGTCCTCTTCGTCCGGCACCCGCCGCCTGATCTGCGTGGCCTGATTGGCCGCCGCTGCCGCGGCTGCCGCGGCCGGGGTCATGACCTGTGTGGCTTCCTCCGCGTATGCCGCGGGAGCGGCGACGGGCAGCCCGTCCTGCACCCTCTGCAGATCATCGAGCATGGCCTGTGCCGTGAGGTAGCGCTCTGTGGGATGCTTCCCCAAAGCCCGGAGAATGACCGCCTCCAGGTTCTCGGGCACATCCGGGTTGATGCTCCGCGGCGGCACCGGCTGCTCGTGGACATGCTTCATGGCGATGCCCACCGGATTGTCCCCATCGAAGGGCAGCTTACCGGTGACCATCTCGTACATGACCACGCCCAGCGCGTAAAGGTCCGAGGCCGCCTCCACCGGCTGCCCCTGAGCCTGCTCCGGCGACAGGTAGTGAGCCGTGCCCAGGATCGATCCCGCTTCTGTCATCGTGCTGACCTTGCCGGCCCGAGCGATGCCGAAGTCGGTCACATGCACCCGGCCGTCGCTCTCCACGATGATGTTCTGTGGCTTGATATCCCGGTGAATGATGTCCCGCCGGTGGGCAAAGCGGAGCGCCTCCAGGATCTGGGTGGCAACGGAGATCACGAGATCGGGGCTGAGGGGCGCATACCGGAGGATGATCTCCTTTAGAGAGCGTCCCTCCAGATACTCCATGGCGATGTAGTAGGTACCCTCAGCCTCGCCTCGATCGTAGATCTGGACGATGTTGGGATGGTTGAGGCTGGCGGCGCTGCTGGCTTCGCGGCGAAAACGCTCCACAAACTGCTCGTCGCCGGCGAAGCGGGTGGAGAGGATCTTCAGTGCCACCTGCCGACCGAGCAGACAGTCGTTTGCCAGGAAGACATCGGCCATGCCGCCGCTACCCAGCTTGCGGACAACCTCGTAGCGATCGTCGAACACGCGTCCTATCACGGCCTCATCGCCCTCCGAAGCGCTCTTGCCCTCTGTCCATTCTGCTCGTTGCCCTTCTCATTCGATTCGCTGCGCAATACTACCCCATCCATAAGTGTCACAGACCGAGACCCGCCGCGATGACCTTCCGGGCGATCGGGGCGGCGACGCTGCCTCCGGTGCCGGCATTCTCCACCAATACGGCCACGACAACTCGCGGATCGTCCGCAGGGGCGAAGGCGGTGAACCAGGCGTGCGGTTCGCCTTGGGCTACTTCTGCGGTCCCTGTCTTACCCGCCACCTTGACGCCGCTCAGAGCAGCCTGGGTTCCCGTGCCGCTCTCAACCACCTTCACCATGAGCGACCGCAGAGTATCCGCCGTCTCTGCCGAGATCGGCCTCAGCCAGACACTTGGTTCGGTCTCGTCGAGCACCTGGCCGTGATAGGTGAGCACCTGGGCGACCAAGTAAGGCCTCATGATGTTTCCCCCATTGGCAACTGCGGAGGCGACCAAAGCCATCTGCAGAGGCGTGGCGAGCACTTCTCCTTGACCATACGCCACCTGAGCCACGTGGGCCTTGTCCAAGTCTCCCGCGTCCGGGAAGGAGCTCTTTGACCCCCCCAACGGCCACGGCAGGTCTTTGCCGAACCCGAACTCGGAGGCGTACGTAGCCAACGTGTCGGCGCCGAGACTCACACCCAGTTTCGCGAAAGTAGTATTGATGCTACTCGCGAATGCCCTAGTGAAGTCGTGCTCACCGTACACGTTGCCTCCGTAGTTGTTCACCACGAATCCCCCGGCAGCGACGCTGCCGGTATCGACGAACGTGGTCTCCGGAACAACCGCTTGCGTCTCCAGACCCGCTGCCGCCACGACGGTCTTGAACACCGACCCAGGAGGATAGAGACCCTGGATGGCACGGTTGAGCAGAGGCTTGTCGTCGTTGGAGTTGATGTCGCTCCAGAGTTCAGCCAGCCGGTTGGGATCGTAACGGGGATACGTGGTCATGGCCAGGACCGCGCCGGTACGTGGATCGAGCGCCACCACCGCGCCCTTGCGTTGCCCCAAGGCCTCCACCGCGACCCGCTGCATACCCATGTTGATGCTCAGCTTGAGATCGGCGCCCCGGCGCGTCTTGCCCAAGAGTTCGTTCCAGTATCCGGTGATCCCCAGCAGCCCTGATTGCCCGGACAGCTCCTCGTTGTAGACCCGCTCCACACCCGCCCGGCCGTAGCGCTGGTGGTTGTAACCCAACCACGGAGAGACCAGGTCCCCTTGCGGGTACTCGCGCAGGAAGAACTCCCCCTCCTGGCGGTTGACGGCCAACTCCACACCGTCAGCCGAGACGATGACTCCCCTCTCGAGCTTCATCTGTTCCGCGACCGCCCGAGTGTTCGCGGGGTTGGTCTTCAGGTCCGGAGCCGCCCATACCTGCACGTAAGTCAGCTGCAGGATCAAGGCCACGAAGAGTAGAGCGAAAAACAGGAACAAACGTCGAAGAGGTCTATCCATATCCGTCCCCTACGCCGCCTTGTCACTTGCCCGCAACAACAGAGCGAGCAACATGAAGTTCGCAACGATAGAGTTGCCGCCGTAGCTCACAAACGGCAGGGTGATGCCTGTCAGAGGTATCAGCTTGATTACCCCTCCCATTATCAGAAAAGCTTGTAGAGCGAAGATACTGGTCAGGCCCACCGCCAACAGACGCGAGAAATCATCCCGGGAGCGCACGGCCACACGAAAGCTCCGGTAGAAGAAGATCATATACAGAAGGATGATGCCGACCGCCCCCACCAATCCCAACTCCTCGCCTATGGCCGAGAAGATGAAGTCGGTCTCCAAGTACGGGATGATGGTCTTACCGGACGGGAGCACCAGATATCCCTGACCTAGACCACGGCCGAAGAGACCGCCTTCCGCCAGGGCGAAGAGAGACTGGACAATCTGGTAGCCCTTATTGGTCGGATCGGCCCACGGGTTGAGCCAGATGTCCACTCTGACCTGGACATGGGGAAAGAGGAAGTACAACCCGACCGCCCCCACCAAGAACAGGGTGAGCCCTATGAACACATAGAAGAAGCGTCCCGTAGCCGCATATAGCAGCGCCAACAACGCCCCAAAGAAGAGCAGACCGGTCCCCAGATCCTTCATGAAGATCATCAGCGCCATGGACAACGCCCAGATCGTCAACAAGGGAGCCAGGTAACGAAAAGGCGGCAGCGGTATCCCCAGCACCCGCCGAGTACTAACCGTGAGGACCTCGCGCATGTCGACAAGATACGCGGCGAAGAAGACGATCAACAGGACCTTCCCATACTCCGCCGGCTGCAGGTTGATCGGCCCGAGGTCGACCCACAAGCGGGCCCCGTTGATCTCACGTCCGAAGACGGCGGTGAACAAGAGGAGGAGGAGCCCCGCTCCACCGATGAAATACCGGTACTTGGCCAGCCACTTGAGATCACGCACGACGGCCAGCACCAGGAGGAACGCCACCAAACCCACGACCAGCCACATGGCCTGCTTGAGCGCCAGATCTTCATCCAGCCTGTAGAGCAGCACCAAGCCCAGGGTCGACAACAAGGCAGTAACGGGCAAGAGATAAGGGTCGGCCCGAGACGCCAAGACCCGGACGCCGGTATGGGCGATGAGAAACAACACGATGAAGAGAGCGCCGTAGGTGAGAGACGTCCAGGTGAGCACCGACGCCTTCTGCGTGTAGACAAGAGCAAAGCCCAGAGTGGTCAGGACCAACGCCGGAACTAGGAAGACAAGCTCGCGGTTACGCAGGCTCACTGTTGCTCGCCAAGCGTCTTGAGGAACGCGCGCCCCTCCTCTTTGCTGACCAGGTCATGAGCATCCACACGCCCCCGCAGATACGAGGCAAGAGAGTCGTAATCCACAGCCGCCAGCTCGACGGCCGAGGAGAGTTCTATTCCGAGGAAGCTGGCCGGCAAACCCCGGTACAGAGCCACCGTGGTGTCATCGTACTTGCCCACGTAGTAGACGGACGAGTTGTAGAAGGCGAAGGCGGCGACAGCGATGGCTAGGATCACCACGATGGCCACCAACAGATAGAACCACCTCCGACGCCTACTCCGGCGCCCGGGAGCACCGGCAGCCCCTCCTGCGACCGGCGGAGATCCACCGGTCTCTGCCTTCACAGCCCTCGAAGGTTCTGTGCCCTCCACAGACGCCTGTCTCACCGGAAGGGATACGCCTTGTGACACCTCAGCGTCTTCGGAAGTCACACGGAGCGCATCTTCGCCAGAACTCTGCGCGGCAGCCGGGCCTGTTGTCCCCGACACGCCGCTCTCACCGGCGCTACGGTCCGGCTCATCGCCGCTTCCGGCCTGCTCCGAAGCCCCCGATGTCCGCTCTTTCGCGGCCGCCCCCGAGGTCGCTCCAGGGCCGACCGGGCGGAGCACCGGCGTGGTCCGCCTTCCAAAACGCTCCCGGACGGATGCCCCCGCTCTTCGACCGCGATGGGGCAGGCCCACGGCAACCCCACGATCGGTCGGACCCAGGATGACCCCGTCGCCCACCTGGTCGCCGTCATCCGCCTCGGTGTCCTCTGGATCACCGGCCAGTACATCGACTATAACGACCGTCACGTTATCCTCGCCCCCAGCGGCCAAGGCCGCTTTGACGAGAGACTCGGCTGTGGCCTGGGGGAGCTCCTGTCTGGCAAACACTTCGGCGATCTGCTCATCTTTGACCATGCCCGTCAGACCGTCGCTGCACAGAAGGATCCGGTCGCCGGCCTCTACGGCCATCTCTCTGATATCGGGATCGACCTCACGGTCGGTGCCGAGGGCTCGAGTTATCACGCTGCGGTGTGGGTGAACAGCGGCCTGCTCTGGTGTGAGTTCCCCTCGGCGCACCATCTCCCCCACCCAGGAATGATCATCGGTGAGCTGGGTCAGACGATTGTTGTGGAAGAGATAGGCCCTGGAATCCCCCACATGAGCCAGGATCAGAGAGCCCTCCTTGAGCATCGCGGCCGTAAGGGTCGTGCCCATACCCAAGAGGTCGTCCTCCGCCAGGCTGCGACTCACGATCGCCTGGTTGGTACTGACCACGGCTGAGCGCAGTTCCTTCTTGCCCGACGAAGCAGGGTCGAGCCCCAAGAGCCCCATACAGGCCATTTGGGACGCCACTTCGCCCGCGCGAGCGCCGCCCATACCGTCGCATACCGCGTACAGTCCCCTGCGCAAGAAGAAAGAGTCTTCATTGCTCGGACGGACCAGACCGCAGTCGCTCAGTACACCGGCGCGCAGGCGCATCACCGCACCTCCACTTGGAACACCGTATCGCCCACCTCGACCCGGTCTCCAATCTGCAGGACGCGCGCGTCTGAGATGTCGGCCCCGTTCACCTGGGTGCCGTTGGTACTTCGAAGGTCTTCCACCAGAAGCCCTCCGTTCGCAGACTGGAAGACCGAGTGCTTCGACGAGACGAACGTGTCGTCAAGCTGGATGTCGGCGTCCGCCGACCGTCCGACCAAGGCACGACTGCCCTCGGGAAATGCGTACACCATGCCTTTGGACAAGCTGGGGCTCTTCTGCACTACCAACGACCAGACTCCGCCCGGCCTGCCGCCCGTCGCCGGCGCCGGCCCGACACCGGGCATATGGCCGCCGACATCTGCGGACCAAGGCCGCTTCTCAAATAGCGGGGCAGCTCCTCTGAGCTCGCGGGTGGCAGAACGGACCACTCGATAGATGAAGATGTAGAGCACGAGCAGGAACGCGAACTTGCCTACCAGCAGCACGATCTGCAGCATGGTACCTTCCCCCGGTCCCTGGACTCTACCTGGTCTCCGCAGTGATGCGACAGTCTCCGATTACGATGACATCTCCCGGACCGACCACCGTACTCGACACCGGGTACCCGTTGACCATCGTCCCATTGGTGGACCCGAGATCTTCAACCATGATCCGGCCCTCCGACCAGAACACGGCTGCGTGCCGGCGCGAGACGTTGGAATCATCTATCCGGAAATCCACATCCCGGGCCCGGCCGATGATGACACGGCCCTTGGTGAAGACCTGCTCGCGATTGCCGGACCTTAATACGATCGCCTGCCGGGCAAGATCCAGATTGGCCGCCTCTCGCGGCGCGATGACCTCGGTCACACCGCCTCCGGACCCCGAAGCCAAGTACGCCGGGTGCGGCAAATCCTGGACGGCTCGCTGAGCCGCAGCCGGCTTGACGCGGCCGCCGACCGGAGACGAGCCCCGATCACCCCGCGGGAAAACCACGCCCGGCCCGACCGGAGAAGCGTCCGTTTCGGCAAGTATCCCGAATCGGCCCAGGGGCAGATCACTGTCGACCACTACGTTCACGCTGATCTCTCCCGTCAGCTCATACTTCTTGGCCCTGACGTGCTTCGCGAGGTGGCGTTCCAGCTTCTGTACAAGTGCCTCTTTGCGATCACGAAGACGTGCGTAATCATCAGAACAGAGGAAGATCGTATACCGGTTCCTGACCGATACGCGCGCAGCACGGGAGACCTTTTGAGACTCCATCTCTTTGACGAGTTTGCGGGCCAACTCCGCCGGCTGTACGTACAGTTGAGACCCCCTTCCCGGGCGCTGCACGGCCTTCCGCATAAGACCCACGAACATCCACCCTTAGAGGGTGCCCACACGCTCAGATGGGACGAGGAAGGCGATCAGGAAGCCGATTATAGCGCACGGAGCGAACGTCACGAGAAACGGCCCGACCACCACCGGGACTTCCAGACCCAAAATCGGGCCAAGGACGAAAGCCAAGAAAAGCGCAATCAGATACGTGCTCATCCCCCACATCCTCCGCACGGCTGATCCACCCCACAGCGCGTACCAGGGCAGGGAGAAGATCGTGAAGAGCGCCAGCTGTAAGGCGAGTTCCGGTCTTGAATCGAGCCACCGGGCGATCTCCAGCAGCACCGTCCACGGGGATGCCGCGTGCTCCGCCGCCCTCAACATCGCTCCGGACCCAGGATTGAACGAATAGGGAATCGACTCCCAACCTGCCAGACCCGCGGTCACCAACAAGACCATTCCACTCAAGAAGCCCAGCAACGCACCCCAACGTCGTGCGATCGCCCCGGCGAGAGGCAGCAGCACCAGGCCCATTCCGAACTGGATCGCGAACGGCACAGCGCCCGGCAGCAGCGCCGCCCACTCCCTACCGCGCCACCGCAGTAGGGCAAGAGTCGCTATGGCCGGGACCAGATACACCACCCCCCACCCCGCACCGAATGCGAAGATGGGAGGCGCCGGCAAAGCCAACGTGAGCACCGCACCTCCAAAAGGCCACAGAAGCGCCAGGAAGGAAGCCACGGCAACCAGAGGCACGACCGCCGCCTCCGGATAGAAGGGGACCCTTGGCAAGACATAGAGCAGTGAGGCCAGAGCGAATACGCCGCTGGCCAGGTGCTCCCCCAGGTAGATCAACCGGTCTCGCTCCACCAGAGTGGGAGCCAGCCTCTCGCGGACTCGAGTGGCCAAACGCTCCTCGGGTACTTCCTCCTCGGGCAGCTCCTTGGCCGCGCGGCCCAAGATGCGGCCGAAGGTCGCGGCATCCGGTCTCGCGTAACTGTCGCGGACCATGGCCCTTTCCAGAGCGTCGCTGAGCGACAGGGGTAGATCCCTGCGGTTTTCGGAGAGAGCCGGGATCTCCGGCCGTGATACGTCTCGCAACAACTCCTGTAGCTTCGCGCCCTTGAGAGGGTTCTTCCCTGTGAATCCCTCATAGAGGGTCAGAGCGAGCGAGTAGACGTCACTCCGCGAATCGACGTTCTTCCCTTCCCCCTGCTCGGGTGACATATAGGCCAAGGTGCCCACCAGATCACCGTCGAGGGTTATCGACGCCCTGTCTTCCAGCTGAGCGACTCCAAAATCCATCAGCCGTACGTCGATGGAGTCGCCCTCCAGCAGCATGACATTCTCCGGTTTGATATCGCGGTGCACCACCCCCCGTTTATGGGCATGTTCCAGAGCACGGCTCAACTGCACGCCGATCTCCAGAATCTCCGAATCGGTGAGCGCCTGTTCCCGGTAAAGCTCCCGGAGAGTCTTGCCCTGGATGTATTCCGTCATGAGGAAGGTGCGCTCCGGCTGACGGATCATCTCGTACACGGTCAAGATGTGCGGGTGATTCAACTTCGCCGCAGCCTGCGCCTCCCGCACCACTCGGTCCTCTACATCGGCCGTGTGCTCCACAACCTTCACGGCCACCGGACGTCCCATCTTGAGATCGTCCGCCAGATAGACCGTCGCGAACGCTCCGCTTCCCAGCTTGCGGACCATGCGATATCGATCGAAAAGGAGGTCTCCTTCGGCCATGCCCTCAGTATATCGGGTGGCGCCCACGCCACGCCTGTGACGGCTAATCCCGCCTGATACCCGCCCTAGGTGACCTCGTCTCCGGCGCCGATATCTCCCATGAGATACCGCTGTAGCGCGGGACCAGCCGCCTGCACCACCTCATCCACTGAGGCCGACGCAAGCGGCTCTATACCGATGACGTAACGGACCGCGACAAGACCCACTAGGGCACTGTGCGCTAAGAGGCCGCGCAGAGGTGCGCTCGGATCATCGGTCCGCGATACCAACTGGCCCACAATCACCTGCCTCACGAACTCGGAAGCCAGACGGCCTGCGTCCTCGTGCTGAACGGAATTGCGCAGGATGACGACCAACGGATGCCGGGTCGTTTCGTCTTCCCACAGCCCGCAGACCGTGCGGACCAATCGTTCGCCGATATGCTCCGGATCGCCCTCAAATATGCCGCGCGCTATCTGGTCCACGTCCACCGGCCACTCCATCGCCGCCCGAAGAAGACCCTCTTTCGATGAGAAGTAGTGCATTACGAGCGCCGGGTCGACGCCGGCTCTCTCGGCGACCGCACGGATGGTAGTCCTTTCGTAGCCCGCAGAGGCGAAGAGTCGACCGGCGGCTTCGAGGATCAGCTTCTTAGTATCGGTCTGGCCCGGACGGCGTCCTCGCGGCGTGGCGGGGTTTTCCGCATGTTTAGTGCCGCTTCTCACCAGAGTCGCACCTGCAACCCCACGGGCCGCCTCGTCCGCCGCCGCCAAAGACCTAATGCCGCCAAGATCGCAAACGCTCCAGCCACCCACAAGGCCAAGACGACCAAGCGCCAACCGACGCCTCCTCCATCGAAGTACAGGACGGATCGAGCCGCTTCAAGCCCCGAACCAGCAGGTAGAACGGGCGACAACCATCGGAACGGCTGGGGAAGGAAGTGGGATCCTATGACGCTCCCTGACGAGGCGTTGCCCAACAGAATGATGACCAGACCGGCGATGCCCACACCGGCACGGCCGAAAAGCCGGCAGCATGCCAAGGTGGCGGCCGCGACGGCCAAAGCCAGCAACGCACACACACCCGCGAGCGCCCAGTAATTGATGGCGAAACCCACCCCGATGCCTACAGCCAACCCGGCCACCAGGCCCGTCACCACGGCGAAGACCAGCAGAGACATGATTGCGGCCCTCAGTGTCGGGCCCTTTTCTTGCTCCCTCGCTAGAAGCTGGAAAACGAACGCGGATACAGTGACTCCTAAGACCAAGAAGAAGGGGACGAGACCCAAGGTGTCCGACTCGGGAAGCGGCTGTACGTCTTCGACGACTGGAGCCTGACCGAAAGCTTTGGCCATACTGACAAACGTTCCAGAGATCACACCCGAAGCGGCCTGACCGCCGGCGCCCGCCACCAAGATCTGCGGTTCACCGGACCCAATGATCAGCGCCCCGGCAACATCTCGGTCCTCGATCGCCGAACGGGCATCGGCGGCAGACGACAAGCTCTGGAATGAGAATGCCCCCGGGGCGTTGGCCTGTGCCCCGGCTACAACTCTCTCCTTCAGCAGCTCCGGACCCACGATGCCCACCGGCACGTCGTGTGGCTGCGGCCGGTGCAACGCAGCCCC
>JAAYCW010000109.1 GCA_012729575.1 Actinomycetota bacterium
CAGGCGAGCTGGAACTGCGTCTGGAGAAGGTAACCGAGAACAAAGGAGCGCTGGAAAGACGCCTGGCCGAGCTTGAGAAGAGCGAGCCGGCCCGGGCCAGTATACCGGTGGACGAACGCCTGCTTGCTGCCATCCGGCACCGCCTGGCCGACGGCTTCACGGACCAGGAGCGCAAGGAGATCCTGCGCCTGCTGGTGCAGGAAGTTACCGTCCACACCTATCAAAAGGCCGATGGCAGAAAAGCCGTGAGAGCCGTGGCCGACTACGCCTTTCCGGAAACGGCCTTTCACGTTTGTGATGGCCCGGCGGGCGAGTGTGAACGCCCTTCCGGCCGGAACAGGCTCTATCGTCGGGTGATTGATGTGCCCACGGGATATGGCCGGCCCCGATGCCACGATCCCGCCCAAAGAGGTCCAGATGCAAGCACGAAGCTCGAACCCTGCGCAGCGAACGCTCGCTCGCCATCAGTTACGCGGCCCTAGATGTAGTGCCCAAAGAGGGTGTTGCCAAAAGGGGACAGGTCGGTGGCCGGATGAAGCGGTGGCTTTGATGGCCACTCGACCTTCTGTGTATCCGGCTGATCCCGCGCGCCGGCAGAGTGAGGCGTCGCTCCTTCTCGCCGTCCATACCAGATGGGCTCCTACCCACGCTCGTCAGTCGGAGCCTCCAACGACGGACCGGTCCTCCTCTGGGATGATGGTATCTGACCACAGCCCAGAGGCTTCGGCCAGCACCCATGACACTGTGGCCCACTGCTTGGCCGACATGCATACGTACAGAGCACCGTCCACGCTGGTCATGAGGTTATGGGCTGAGCCTCGGCAGACGGCTTCCTGCGCTTTCGGCTCCATGGAGTCGCTCTTGGTTTTGGCGGCAAGCTCACGAATATCATCGGATAGTAGCGTGAATCGGGATAGATGTACCCCTCATCAGGGTTCCCTCATGGCCTGGATCTCCG
Source organism: Actinomycetota bacterium (assembly GCA_012729575.1). GTDB lineage: Bacteria > Actinomycetota > Thermoleophilia > RBG-16-64-13 > RBG-16-64-13 > RBG-16-64-13. The sequence continues at coordinate 959 of JAAYCW010000109.1, forward strand.
ACGCAGCCTTGATCCGCTCGATGGCCTTGGCCTCTATCTGGCGGATGCGCTCCCGGCTGACGTTGAGGCGAGAACTCACTTCGACCAGGGTGCGTGGGTATTCATCCTTGAGACCGAATCGGAACTCAATCACCTTGCGTTCCCGTTCGTCCATGGATTCAAGGACACGGTGGAGACAATCTTTGGCCATCTTCTTGGCCACCTCGTCGGCGGGATCGAGAGCGCTCTGGTTCTCGATCACCTCGCCCAACTCGGCGTCTTCGCCCTCGCCGACGGGAGTCTCAAGGGAGGTGGTGCGCCGGGCGACCCCCCGTATCTGCTCCACCTGGTGAGGCTCCATGCCCAGCCTAGTGGCGACATCGTCGTCTCTGGGCTCTCGGCCCATCTCCTGGACGAGTCCGCGTTCAGTGCGGATCAGCTTGTTGATCTTATTGATCATGTGTACCGGGATGCGGATGCTGCGGTCCTGGTTGGCGATGCCGCGGGTGATTGCTTGCTTGATCCACCAGGCGGCGTAGGTGGAGAATCTAAATCCCTTGCGATAGTCGTACTTCTCCACCGCCCGGATGAGGCCGGTATTGCCTTCCTGGATGAGGTCGAGCAGCTCCATGTCTTGGGTGTAGTAGTTCTTGGCGATGGAGATGACCAGGCGCAGGTTGGATTGGATCAGGCAATCTTTGGCCCGCTTGTCGCCCAGCTCCACGCGCTGGGCGAGTTGGACTTCTTCGTCTCTGCTAAGGAGAGGGATCGTTCCGACTTGGTGTAGGTAGAGCTGAACGGGGTCGTGTGTGACCGTTGGTGTCGACAGATCGAGAATGGGCTCGGTGGCATCATCGAGGGATCCCGGCGTGCCCAGACTCTGGTCGTAGATCTCAACAGACTGATCGAAGAGCTGGGAGTGCAGGTCGTCGATCTCTTTCGCTGTCAGATCGTACTCTTCGACCAGCGCCATGATCTCCTCGCTGGTGACGTAGCCTCGCTTCTGACCAATCCGCACAAGATCTTGAATGTGGGTGATGGGGCGAATGTCTTCTGGGAGGTCAGCTGTGCTCATCTCATCTTCTTTCAGCTGGTGCGTATGGCCTGTCCTTGGGGCTTTCCTTGTGTTCCCGCACGCATGTGCCAACGCAAGCAGTGGATGAGACGCCAGATCGCCGTGAATGTCCGCGATCAGGCCTCCTTATGCACGCAGTATATCGAGCAAACGTGCCGGGGGCCATTCTGCACTTCTCCTGGTTTGCCACGGTCGCTTGCCTGACGGCCGTGAGTGGGCGGCGCATTGCCCCAGCTTGACAGCCGGGCATTGTAGTGCCTCGGGTGGCTCGGAAGGCTCAACCTGTCCAGCCGGCGCGAGATGGTGTTAACTCATAGTGGCACGGGCCCTTGCAGGGCCAACACTCCAGTCGAGGGAGGGTAATGGCCAAGGGGGAGGAGAAGACAATCGCCAAGTTGTGTTCCATGTGTGTGCACCCCTGCAAGCAAAGAGCGGACTGCACCGTCATCAGCTGCCGCAATTTTGAGAAGAAGGAGGGGCAGCCCAAGCAGGAGTATTGAGACTGTCTGAACCGCCCCGGGTTCAGTGGAGACTCGTTTGTTTGAGTCCGGCCTCTTCAGCCGAGACCTCTCCACGATAGTACAGGTCCTCTAGTTCCGCCGGTGGTATGTGGCCGATGGTTTCAAAGAGCCGGCGGTGATTGAACCAGTCGACCCATTCCAGCGTCGCGTATTCCACGTCGTCTAGGCCTCTCCAAGGGCCTCGTTTTCGGATGAGCTCGGTCTTGTAGAGACCGATGATGGACTCGGCCAGGGCGTCATGGCTGTCGCCGCGGCTTCCCACCGAGGGGTGACACAGCCAGCTTCGGCCAGGCGCCCGGTGTGGCGGATGGAGAGGTATTGCACACCGGTCCGAATCGTGGATGACGCTCCTCGTCACGTCCTCCTTCCGGCGGGTCCACAGAGCCATCTCCAGGGCGTCTAAGGCCAGATCGGTCCTCAGGGTGGTCGAGGTCTGCCAGCCGAGGATCCGGCGGGAGAAGGCATCGATGACAAAGGCGGCGTAGGTCATGCCGGCCCAGGTGCTCACGTCAGGTCAGCCACCCACAGCCGGTTGGGAGCGGTGACGGTGAACTGACGGTCGACGAGGTCAGCCGGACGCTTGGCCCAGGTATCGGGTTTGGTGGTCTTCCAGGTTCTGCCCCGGATGACGCCTTGCAGTCCCAGTTTGCGCATGAGACGCGCCACCGTGCATCGGGCCACCGGTTTGCCTTCCCGGGCGAGCTGCTTCCACACCTTGCGCACCCCGTAGACCTGGTAGTTCTCGTCGTAGATGCGCTGGATCTCCCGCTCCAGCTCCCGGTCGGCAAGAGCGCGCTCAGAGAGGGGACGGGACTTACTCGCGTAGTAGGTGGAAGGGGCGATGGGCAATAGCGCGCACATCGGCTCGACCCCGTACTCCTGCTTGTGATCGTCGATGAACCGGGTCATCTCTTCGGTCGGCGGTCGAGCTCCGCCCCGAAGAAAGCTGCGGCTGCCTTCAGGATCTCATTCCATCCAGGAACTGCGCGCCATCGTGCGCCTGCGTAAGACCTTGCTGGATGATCGCCGCGCCTGGCAACAACGCATTCAAGCGGTTCTCTACCACCAGGGCCAGCCGGCGCATCCGCATCTGCTTACCCTCGATAGGCGTGAGTGGCTTGCCACATTGGAACTCAGCCCGGCCGGTCGCCAAGCCATCGGCCTCGCTCTGTCCATGATCGAGCGGATAAACGAGCAGTTGGAGCCGCTCGACCAGCAGCTCATCCGGTATGCTCAGCACCAGGCTGGCTGCCGGGCGCTTATGCAGCACTACGGTATCGGCCCGCTTACTGCTGTAGCCATCCTCTCCGAGCAGGGGGATGTCCGGCGTTTCTCAAGCTCGAGAAAGGGCCATTCGCACAGCGGCCTGGACATCACCGTCTTCGCATCAGGCGCGAAACGCGCACCGGGTAAGCTCTCCCGCCAGGGACCGCCGCTGCTACGTTGGGCTCTCTACGAAGCTGCCACGTGCGCGGCTCGCGCAAGCTCACCCGACCACGCCTACTACCTGGAGGTATAGGCCCGGTGCGGTAGCGCCCGGGCCCGCCTGGCTGTCGCGAGGCAACTCCTACGCCGCGCCTATCACACCCTGCGAGAACTGGGTGACGAAGCCCTGCTCGAGGCAGTCTAGAGGGTACCAACGGTGCACGCCCTGCCCATAATTCACAAGATGTGTTGCGGCTGGCTCCCGAATCCCCCTGCCGCCACGATCCGCTCTGGTCAGGCCTCGAGAGAATGAGCGGCCGCAGCATCTATCGCGGGGTCACCCGATCGACCATCATGTGTCCGGACATAGGTCCGTGCTCCAAGATAAGGCTGGGCGCTTGCGTGCAGTACGTGCTTCCCTGCTCTGTTCTTACGATGCTGCCCACCACCCATGATCCACCCGGCCTTGACCGGGAGGTCGTCAACAGATAAGGGGGGACTCGAACCCCCGGTACCGCTTGCGCGGCACAACAGTCCCGGCTACTGCGCCCTCCAAATCACCTTGCCGGTCCTGTCTATGTACGTCGGCGAGACGGAGCCGTCGGTGGTCGTTGTATCGATGCGAGCGAGACCGCCCGAGAACGGATGGAAGGCCTGGCCCTCAAGCTTCATGGGGATGACGAAGGCGCCGGTCTTGTCGATATAGCCGCACAGACCGGAATTCGTCCCCACGGCCGCCAGCCCTTCGGAGAACTCCATGGCCCACTCGAACTGCGGCCGGATGACCACCGTGCCGGTCTTGTCGATATAGCCATACCTCACGGCATCGTCCTGCAAGAACTCGACCGCTGCCAGACCCTCGGAGAAGGGATCGACCCCGTCGAACCGCGGTTCGATGACCACGGCCCCGGTCTTGTCGATGTAGCCCCATTTTGCAGCATCGTTGTTTGCAGGGAACCCGACCGCCGCCAGTCCCTCGGAGAACTCCCGGACCCAATCGAACTGTGGCGGAATGACCACCCTGCCGGTCGCATCGATGTAGCCCCACTTGACGGCATCGTCTTCCCCGAACCCCACCGCCGCCAGACCTTCGGAGAAGCCCGTGGACTGCTCGAACGGCCCGAGCACCACAGTACCTGTCCTATCGATGTACTCGATTTGCAGCTTGCCGCCTCCCAGCCGTTCATCGACCATCACCGCGCACAGGCCTTCCGAGAACGGACCGGGGTGTTGCCCGTAGTGCATCGGGACAACGACGGTGCCGGTCTCGTCGATGAAGCCCCAGAGGTTGTTGTCGCCGACCTCCGCTAGCCCCTCCGAGAACGGATCGGCGATATCAAACAGCGGCTGGATGACCATGGTGCCGGTCGCATCGATGTAGCCGAACTTCCCCCCGACAGACACAGGAGCGAGACCCTCAAAGAAGTGGGAATAGGGCCAGTCGACGAACTCGAACTGGGGCGGGATGACCATCTCGCCCTGATTGTTGATGTATCCCAGCTTGCCGTCTATCACTACGGGAAACAGCTGCGCGGCATCGGTGGCTATTGAGGTCTCGGTGCTGGCGGCTGTCTCGGTGGTGACAGTGGTCCCAGCGGTGACTGCGGAGCCGCATCCCGCTGCAAAGAGGAGGCAACTGCAGAGAAGAGCAACCGTAACGGCTGCGAGTCTAGGCATGGTCATGAATTCCCCGATCGTCCACAGATGCGCATCGGTGCGTGTCCATCATAGGGCATCCGCCAAGCAGAACGAGAGGCTCCCAACGGCTGTGCTTGGCCGCTACGAGATGATCTCATGAACGTAAACAAGGGATGGGTCACTGCGCCCTACGGCGTCCTCTCGTCCGTCTGGCACCTATGAGTGATCTTGCGTTTGCCACCGATTTGCCACCGAACTCGCCCGAAAGCCCCAAGAATCTCGAACTCGGCGGTCGAGCTTCGGCTCAAGAAAGCCCTGCAAATGAAGCGGAGAGGGGGGATTCGAACCCCCGGGACCGCTTGCGCGGTCCAACGGTTTTCGAGGGCTCTGGCCTACGTCCGGTGCGGGGTATCTAGTGTGCATGGATACCGTTCTGTGCGGCGGGAATACCGCTTTGGTGGTGACCTGTCCGTCTAGCGCCGGGGAGTTTGCCACCAAGATGGCACCAAGAACATCCGGGGTCGACTGCACGATCTCAGGCACACCCACGCCACCCTGGCCTCCAGGCCGGCGCATCCATCCCAGAGTGGTGTTCGAGCGCGGGGAGCATGCCAACATCAGCATCACCCTCGATGTCTACTCCCACGCCATCCCCGCCATGGAGGAAGAGGCGGCCGCCAAGATCGCGGCCTTGTTCATGCCAGCGTAGTCCCCTGCTCTATTGCGGCCCGCAAAGCCCGCCACAATGGTCTCGGTCGGCGAGATCATTTGTGGCTTCTGACCGGGATCCGGGGTAACGTCGTCAACCATGAAAGGACGATGGTACGGCGCCAATCCGCCCGCGCCAAGATCGTTCATGCTCACGGTTGACGATTCTCGCGCGCCATGGGCGTTGGTAGCAGGTTCGTCCATAACGAGCCCGACGGCCATGCTCAGCAGCAACCTGGGCCATGGGCGATAAGGACGTCGAACCGGGCTGAGCCCCCATTCGTTACCGCTTCAAACCCGAAGCACATCGAAGGGAGTGCGAGACAGACTCCCGGTTATTCTCAAGCACTCTGACGGAGTTTGGTGAGAGCCCGGTCCTCGAGTTGCCGCACTCGCTCGGCACTGATACCGAGGCGGTCGCCTACTTCGCGGAGCGTCTCTTCTTCCCTTCCGTCAAGACCGTACCGGGCGGCCAGCACTTCCTGCTCTCGGCCGGAAAGGTGCGTGAGTAAGACACGCAACTCATCCGCCTGAACACTGAAAAGCACCTCCTCGTACGCCTCCTCGGAAAGGGGATCAGCCAGGAGTCCCCCAAGAGTGCCTACCTCGGCCCCCTCTTCGCTCGGTTCCTCCAGGCTCCGACAGCGTCTATCGGCTCGAAGCAGAGCCTCCGTGTCGGCGAGAGACAACCCCACCGCGCGGCCCAGTTCGCCGGCCCCCGCGTTCCTGTGCTCTTGCCGGTAGATGCGCTCATGAGCCTCCTTGAGAGCGGCAAGCCTGCGCAGCGCCTTTGGGGGAAGACGGAGGGGACGGATAAACTGACTCCGGAGATCCTGCAGACCGTAGCGGACCCACCAGACGGCGTATGCAGGAAAAGGCACTCCGGCCTCGGGATCGAAACTGGCCAGCGCGCGCAGCAACCCGACCGCTCCCTCCTGGATGAGGTCCTCCCACTCAATCCCCGGCGTCCGATACGGTCGGGCAAGCCGTATGACGAGCGGGAGCAGTCGATTGATGAGCTCTTCGCGCGCCCTTGTATCGCCCGCCTTGGCTCGACACACCAGGTCTGGCTCTACCTCTCCCCTGCTGGCTTCTTCAAGCGCGTACCGCTCGAGCAAGGCACTTGGAGAACGGTCAGCCGGTGATCGGCCGGTCGATGCCACCAACGTTCTCGTCGACCTCACAGAACTCGCACAGTCTCGCGAGCGTGCTTGTCCTTCGGCAAGTCGACGGTCAAGAGAGGCACCTTCGTCGCCGGTCAGTCTTCCGCCGGCGTCCGTCTCGTCGTATTTTGCCGACGTGTCACTTTGCATCGTGTTGTCTTCCGCGCGGGGCTTGAATCCAGTCCGGCCACGCCTACATACAAGAGTAGCGGGGACCACACGAACAAGCCAGTAGGTGCCACGCTCCAGACTCTTGAAGACGTGTCCGTGGAGAGTGCTGCGCCTTGCACATACATCAGGAGGTGAACAGAAATGGCGATCGTTAGGTGGAGACGTTGGAACTTGCTCGATCAGATGGAACCGTGGAACTTGCTCGATGAGATTGTCGGCCTTCGCCGGGATGTGGAGCAAATCCTCGCCGGATGGCAGTCCGGGGAGGCGCGGAGCTTCTTCCCTGCCACGGACGTCGTTACCAAAGACAAGGACATCATTCTCAAGATGGAGCTGCCCGGTCTTGACCCGGAGAAGGACCTTGACATCAAGGTCGAGGGCGACACGCTCGTGGTATCCGGCCGGCGTGACAAGGAGCGCGAGGTCAAGGACGAGACATTCCAGCTCAGAGAGAGCCGCCACGGTAGTTTCTACCGCAGCTTCCCCCTCCCGGAAGGTGTGAGTTCCGAGGCGATCAGCGCCACCTACGACAAGGGCATACTCGAGCTTACTCTTTCCGGAGCTGCCCAGACAGCCCAGGTGGAGCCCAAACGAATCCAGGTGAAGACCGGCAAAGAGGCGAAGTCGATCGAGGCCAAGGCGGCCTAGCAGGATCACAGCGACGAAGAGCGCAGGGGAGGCGGTCTGAAGGTCGCGGGACCC
>JAAYCW010000110.1 GCA_012729575.1 Actinomycetota bacterium
AACCCGGAGGCTTCGGGCGAGCAACCCTCAAGCGCCTCCCTATTCGGCCTTGCACCGGGTGGGGCTTGCCTGGCCGCCGTGTCACCACGGCGCCGGTGCGCTCTTACCGCACCATTTCACCTTCGCAGCCGGGGGTCCGGCGTGCTGTGTAATTTCTGTGGCGCTTTCCCTAGGGTTTCCCCCGCTGGACGTTATCCAGCACCCTGCTCTGCGGTGTCCGGACTTTCCTCAAGAGCCGCGCACTGCGCGCCCCTGCGGCTACCCGGGCTGCATTTGGATTATACAGTGTCCGGCCGGCCCAGCCCCAGCCGCGCCGGACCGTCGCCGATCAGGCTAATGCTCCTAGCCAGGCTGGGAATCGAACGGCACTTCTCCACCCATCTTGCTCTCGGGGATAGGGAAGGGCTTGGCGAAATGACAGGCGGCTTGATGGCCGATGGCCATCTCACGCAAGGGTGGCTCTTCTTCAGCGCAGAGGGGGAATTGGGCAATGGGACACCGGGTGTGAAACCGGCATCCCGTCGGCGGATCGACGGGATTCGGTACGTCACCCTTTAGGATGATACGGGCCCGTCTGCGCTGCTTCTCCGGATCGGGAACAGGCACGGCGGAGAGTAGTGACTGCGTGTAGGGGTGGCTGGGGCTGTTGTAGACCTCCTTCCAACCACCCAGTTCTACGATCTTGCCCAAATACATGACCGCCACTCGGTCGCAAATGTGCCTGATGACGGCCAGATCGTGAGCGATGAAGAGATAGGTGAGGCCAAATTCCTCTTGGAGCTCCTCGAGCAGATTAATGATCTGGGCCTGGATAGATACGTCCAGGGCGGAGACCGGCTCATCGCAGATGATCATCTTCGGACGGAGCATGATCGCCCGGGCGATCCCCACCCGCTGGCGCTGTCCTCCGGAGAATTCGTGGGGATAGCGGTTGATGTGCTCGGGGTTTAGACCGACTATCTCCAACATCTCCTTGCAGCGGTCCTGGCGCTCCCGGCGGGTGCCCACGCCATGGATCACCAGAGGCTCCGACATTATCTCGCCAAAGGTCATGCGAGGATTGAGCGAAGCGTAAGGATCTTGAAAGATGAACTGCACGTCGCGACGGTAGGCCTTCAACTCCTTGCGGTGCAACTTGCGCACATCCTGGCCCTCAAAGTGCACCTTCCCCTCGGTAGCCTCCAGCAGGCGGTTGATGCAGCGACCGGTGGTCGATTTTCCGCAGCCTGACTCCCCCACCAGACCGAGGGTCTCGCCTTCATCTACGCTGAAGGTCACGCCATCGACGGCTTTCACCGTCTTACCGAGGCGAGACAACAGTACTCCCTGGTTCACGGGGAAGTGCTTCTTCAGATCCTCTACTTCAAGAAGCGCGGCCATTACACGTCTCCACCGGAGTCTTCGCCCCGTTTAACCCGGTTCTCATACTGGCAGATGAAGTCGATATCTCCCGCGAACAGGCAGGCCGACAGATGGCCGTTGTCGATCTCCACCAGCGGAGGCACCTTCTTGTCGCACTCCGGCTTAGCGTAGGCGCACCGGGGGCTGAACGCGCACCCCGGAGGCAGGTTGATGAGACTGGGTGGCTGCCCCTTGATGGGGCACAGCGCTCCTTTGTCGTCCACATCGTGCCGGGGAAGGCTTTCGAGGAGTCCCCAGGTATACGGATGCAACGGGTTGTAGAAGACCTCATCCGCCGGCCCGTACTCGACCGCTTTGCCCGCATACATCACCATGATGTGGTCGGCCATATCGGCCACCACTCCCAGATCATGGGTGATCATGATGATGGCCGATTCGGTGCGTTGCTGTATCTCCTGCATCAACTCCAGGATCTGGGCCTGGATGGTGACGTCCAGTGCGGTGGTGGGTTCGTCGGCGATGAGGATGTCGGGCCCGCAGGCAAGGGCCATGGCGATCATGGCCCTCTGGCGCATGCCGCCGGAGAACTCGTGCGGGTAGTTGCGCGCCCGTTCCTCCGCCTGAGGGATGCCCACCCTATCCAGTAGCTCCACCGCCGCCGCCCACGCTTCTGTGCGAGACATATCCTTGTGCAGCCTCAGCGGTTCGGCGATCTGCTGGCCAATGCGGAACACCGGGTTAAGCGACGTCATGGGGTCCTGGAAGATCATGGCGATACGGTTGCCCCGCAGCTTCCGCTGGTCTTTCTCGCTCATAGACAGGATGCTCTCCCCCTTGAAGCGGATGTCACCGCTCACCACCTTGCCCGGTGGTTCAGGGATCAGACGCATGACGGTCATAGCCGTGACGGACTTCCCCGACCCGGACTCGCCCACCACACCCAACGTCCGACCGGCTTCCAGGGTGAAGGAGACACCGTCGCAGGCCTTCACCACCCCGTCGCGGGTGAAGAAGTGCATGTGCAGATCGTCGACTTCCAGAAGCGGGGCCACAGTCACTCCTTCATCTTCACATCGAGAGCGTCACGCAGACCGTCGCCGAGAAGCACAAAAGCCAGCACGGTGGTCAGAATGGCGATACCCGGATAGATCATCAGCCAGGGCGCAGTAAGCATGAAGGAGCGGGCGTCGTCCAGCATGTTGCCCCAGGACGGATCCGGTGGCTGCACCCCCATGCCAAGGAAGCTCAGCGCCGCTTCGGTGAGGATGGCACCCCCGATGCTCATGGTAGCGTAAACGATTATGGGCGCCACCGCGTTGGGCATGATGTGGCGAAGCAGTATGCGCCGTGTCGATGATCCCATGGCCCGGGCCGCGTCGACGTACTCGTTCTCCTTGACCGAAAGGATGGAACTCCGGAACACCCTCGCGATGCTCGGCCACCCGAGCACGCCGATGGCAATGAAAACGTTCTGCAACCCCGGTCCGAGAAGTGCGATCAGCACGATGGCAAACAGTATGTAGGGGAAGGCGAAGAACACGTCAGCGGTCCGCATGATGATCGCGTCCCAGATGCCACCGTAGTAGGCCGCCAGAGCCCCCATGAGAAGCCCTATGGCTACTGCGATAGCGACCGCCACCACACCCACGAGAAGCGAGACTCTCGCTCCGTAGACGACCCGGGAGGCAACGTCCCGCCCCAGCTTATCGGTGCCGAAAGGATGGTCTACTGAAGGGGAGAGCAACATCCGCTCGGCCGCGGTGGTGGAGTCGATGGCCACCGGGTCACCCAGCCAATAGGGCGCCCACAGGTCGGCGGTGATCGCTACGAGGATGACGATGATGATCCACACGAGGCCGGCGACGGCCAACTTATTCTTCTTGAGACGCCGTATGGCGTCGGCCCGCAGGCTCCGGGCGGGTCCAGTCAGGACTTCCGTCGAAGCCACCGCCGCCGCGCCGGTCGCATCACCCGACACGGGCGCGACCTGTTCTCCTGTGGGCTGCTTCTTTCGCACCCCGGTCTCCTATGCTACCTGGCGTCCATAGCGGATGCGTGGATCGAGGAAGGCGTAGCTGATGTCGACTATGAGGTTCATGGCCATGACAATGAAGACGATGATGATCGTCGCACCCATGACGATGGGCCAGTCCCGCTGGCCTATGGCCAGGAAGATCTCGTAGCCTATGCCCGGCCAGTTGAAGACCGTCTCGGTGAGCACCGTGCCGCCCATCATGGCCGCGAAATCCAACCCGAAGTAAGTCACTACCGGGATCATGGCGTTCTTCATGCCGTGGTTCCAGATCACCATGCCGTGAGACAGCCCTTTCGCAGCCGCCGTACGCATGTAGTCTTGCCCCATGACCTCGAGGAGCTGGCTCCGCATGATACGAGCAGCATAGGCGGTGGACACCGAAGCCAGAGTTATGGCCGGCATGATGAGGTGCACGATGTCGGGGAAGCGCTCGGACGACATCCCCGAAATGGGCAAATAGGGCAGCCCCCACTCTTTGAACTTCAAGCCGAACAGTATCTGAAGCAGCATGCCCAACCAGAACACCGGGAGCGACACCAACACAGACGTGCTGAAGGTCACCAGCACATCCCAAAAGGAGTAGCGCTTCACTGCCGATATGATGCCGGCAATGATGCCGAACACCATCTCGATCAAAATGGCCGCCAGCGCCAACCGCAGCGTGTTGGGAAACTTGTCCCAAAGGATCTCAGCCACCGGACGGCTCTTGTTGTACGACTGCCCAAGGTCACCATGTACCAAATCGTTGAGATACGTGGCGTATTGCACGTAGAAAGGTTCATCCAGGCCGTACCGCTCCACGAGTTGATTGTAGAGCGTCTCGCTGATCGCCCGCTCGCCGGTGATCATCCGGATAGGGTCGCCGCCCACCACCCCCGGCGACCGGAGAACGAAGAGGATTATCGTGACCCCGATGAACACCGGGATCATCTGGAGGATGCGGCGGGCGATGTATTTGATCATAAGACGTCCGCTATAGTCACAGTCCAGAAGAATGTTGCCGTGGGACACCCTGTGAAGGGTGCCCCACGGCAACAATGTCCAACACGATCACGCGCTTCCCGGCTAAGCGCTATTCAGCCGCCGAGATCCAGGCTTCTTCGAGGTTCAACAGGCCCTGAGCACTCAGGACGAAGTTGTGGACCCGGTCGGAAGCCACACGACCCATCCGATACATGACCAGCGGGATCACCGGGGCAGCCTCACCGATGGTCTTCTCGATGGCCTGATATTTGGAGATGCGCTCGTCGGTATCGACGGTGGCCCGAGCGTCCAGCAGGGCCTGGTCCACGGCCGGGTCACTGTAGAAGGCATAGTTGTCACCGCTACCCGTGGTGAACAAGGGATACAGGAAGTTGTCCATGACCGGGTAGTCTGCGATCCAGCCCAGGCGGCCCATCATGAAGTCACCCGAACCGAGCTTGTCCAGGTACTGGGCCCACTCCACCGCGTCAATCTTGGCCGTCACGCCGATGGCGGCGAAGTCGGCCTGGATCATGGCCATGATGTCCTCATGACCGACGCCGCTGTTGCAGCTGAGCGCGATCTCGGGCAGGCCTTCACCACCGGGGAAACCGGCTTCTTCCAACTTGGCCTTAGCGGCTTCAACATCGTACTTGGAGTATGCCCACTGATCCTTCGTATAGCCGGCGACACCCCAAGGCACGATACCCGTGGCCGGCTCGCGCAGGCCCTCGAAGATGGTGTCGATGATTGCCTGGCGGTTAATGGCCATGGACAGAGCCTGGCGCAGAGCCACATTGCTCAGAACCTCATCCTGGTTGTTCACGAGGATGTAGTAGACGGCCGTCTCAGGTCCTGTCTGCGTCTGGGCGCCGGGGTTCGCGGTCTGACCGTCCGGAGCCTCACCGTAAGTGGCCTTGGTGGCTTCCACCTGGCCTGAGGGGATGCTGGTCCAGTCAAGGTTTTCTGCCTGGAACTCCAGGAAGGCGGTCTCTTCGTCCTTGAAAATGAGGAAGTTCACGCCGTCGGCGTGCGGAGCCTCGCCGTAGTAATCGTCGAACTTGACCACCTTCACGTACTGGTCGTGCGCCCAGGGTTCGGCCATCATGAAGGGGCCATTGCCGATAGGCTTGTCGCCGAAGGCGGCCGGATCGGCCTCAACGGCTTCTTTGGGAACCGGGGCAAGGGCCGGATGGCCTACCACGTATTCAAAGTCGCCGAAAGCGTAGCTGAGCGTCACCTCTAGAGTGTAGTCGTCGACGACCTTCACGCCCTCCAGCTCGGTGGCCGTACCTTCCTGCATCTCGTCGTAACCCTTAACGCACGAGAGGTGATAAGAGATTTCCGACTCGTTAGCTGGGTTGCAGATGCGTTCCCACCCGTACTTGAAGTCTTCCGCCGTGACGTCGCTGCCGTCATGGAACTTAGCGTCTTCAACCAGATGGAACGTCCACACGGAAGCGTCCTCGTTGGCCTCCCAGGATTCGGCGGCCGCCGGCTTGAGCTCTCCGGTCAAGTAGTCGAATTCAGCCAGGCTGTCGAATAGCTGGTTGCCGACCTGAGTACCCTCGGACTCCTGCAGGTTCACCGGATCGATGAAGGCCGGCTCCGAGATGAACAGGCTGAATGTGCCGCCCTCGACGGGCCCGTCGCCGCCTGCCGCAGTGGTCTCGGTGGGCTCTTCGTCGCCGCCGCACGCAGCAACCGCTACCAGAACGCCAGCGAGAACCAAGGCCAAGAGAAGAAAATACCAACTGCGCTTGTGAAGTTTCAAAACCGTTCCCTCCTTAACTGCTCAACACCCCAAACCCATCCAATGAATTTTGCTATGGTCAACCACCTCCCCCGCACTTGCGTGCGATCCGGACGCTCTTACGTCCGCTCTCAGATCAGATAGGCGAGAGCGATGGATACTATGAAAAAGGCAACCGCACATGCCACCGTGAGACGATCCAGGTTCTTCTGAACCACCTGTGAACCGCCGAACGTACCCGATCCCCCGAAGGTCGTCGAAAGCCCCGTGTCCTTCCCTGAGTGGAGGAAGATGAGCACCAGAGTGGCGATGCCGAGGATGGCATCCAGGGCAACCAGAAAGTATGTCACTGCAAACTACCTCTCCGCCGATTCTCACTGTACCCGGCCGCTTCGCACGACCGCCGCTCTCCGCTACGTCCTGCGTAAGTTACCACGAATGCAAGGATTATATACGCGTAGTCATTATTCAATCGCTGCGCAGAGACCGGCCGGTCATCTCCGCGGGCGCCTGTAAACCCAGGAAGTCCAAGATAGTTGGAGCGACGTCCGCCAATCCGGCTCCCTCACGCAACAAAACCCCGGGCTCCAGCACCACGAGCGGCACCTTGTTCAAGCTGTGGGCGGTGCTGGTCTCACCATTCCCCTCGACCATCTCCTCAGCATTTCCATGGTCGGCCGTGACGATGACCTTCGCTCCCACGGCCTCGAGTACTCGTAAGACCACACCAAGGCAACGGTCCACGTGTTCGATGGCTTCCACCGCGGCAGGCAGACACCCGGTGTGGCCCACCATATCTGGGTTGGCGAAGTTGAGCACCACGAAGTCCACGGGGTCCGACGCCATGATGTCCTCGAAAGCCTGCACCACCTCGTAGGCGCTCATCGCCGGCTTCTGGTCGTAGGTCTCCACATCCTTGGGCGAAGGCACCAGCTTCCGGTTCTCACCGGGGAAGGGAGCCTCTCTGCCACCGTTGAAGAAGAACGTGACGTGAGCGTACTTCTCCGTTTCGGCGATGTGGAGCTGCGTGAGACCGGCGGAACTCACCACCTCGGCGAGTACGCGCTCGGGTTCTTCCTTCGGGAAGGCCACAGCCAACCCCAGTTCGGGGTCATATTCGGTCATGCCCACGAAATCGATACACGGCGGCGGTCCACCACGGTCGAAAGCGGCGAAGTCGGCGCGAGTCAAGGCAGCGGAAAGCTCCCGAGCCCGATCGGGGCGGAAGTTGAAGAAGACCACCCCGTCCCCATCACGTACACGCGAGGCGGGATCGTCCGACACGATCGTGGGCAGTATGAATTCGTCGGTCTCGTCGCGGGCGTACGACTCCCTCACCGCATGCAAGGCGCTCAGACTGCGCAGGCCGCGATCGTTGACGAGGGCGTCATAGGCCATCGTGACCCTCTCCCAGCGCTTGTCCCGGTCCATCGCGTAGTAGCGTCCGGACACCGTGCCGATCGCGCCGAGGCCCTCCTCCCGTAGAAACGCTTCGAGCTCCGTGACGTACCCCTCTCCGGCCGTGGGGGAGGTGTCACGCCCATCCGTGAAGGCGTGTATGAAGAGCTTCGACACTCCTCGACGGTGCGCCAAGGTGACCAGCGCCCGTACGTGAGCCATGGCCGAATGCACACCCGCGTCCGAGAGCAGTCCCATCAGATGCAGACTCGTACCCCGAGCCGCGACCTCATCCATGACTCGGCCCAAGGCGTCGTTCTCGAAGAACGTGCCGTCGGCGATGGCTCGATTGATCCGGGACAGGTCCTGGTAAATGATGCGCCCCGAGCCCAAGGTCAGATGCCCGACCTCCGAGTTGCCCATGACCCCTGGGGGCAACCCCACAGCTTCACCGCTGGCTTCCAGCAAGACGTGCGGATACTGCGCCCAGAGCCCGTCCCACACCGGCGTATGGGCGAGGGCGATGGCATTGCCGGGACCCGGTTCGGCGTAGCCCCAGCCGTCCAGGATGACGAGTGCCGCACGCCGCCGCGGAGGATCGCTCACAGTGGCCACGGTCTCTATGGTCTTTCGAACTGCACGATACGAACAAACGAGCCCAGCTGCAGACTAGCGCCCCCCACCAGCACGCCGTCGATGCCCGGCTGGGCCATGAGTTCGTCGATATTGAAAGGCCCCACACTTCCCCCGTACAAGATACGCACGGCTTCGGCAATGTCGTCTCCCAGTGTCTCGCCCACCTCTCGGCGGACGTGCGCGATGGCCTTCCCTGCAGTCTCCGGCGTAGCCGTCTTCCCTGTACCGATGGCCCACACGGGCTCGTAGGCTATGGCCAATCGGCCCCCGTCTGCAGCTCTCACCGACGAGAGCCCCGCCGACACCTGGCGGGCGAGGACTTCCTCGGTCAATCCCGCCTCGCGTTCGTCTTCGGTCTCCCCGACGCACATGATCGGCAGCAGTCCGCGCTCCAGACCGGCCCAAACCTTCTTGGCCACCCATTCATCGGTCTCGCCAAAGTAACTGCGCCGCTCAGAGTGGCCGATGATCGAGCCGCGCACGCCCAAATCGGCCAGCATCCCGGATGAGACCTCCCCGGTGTAGGCCCCCTCCCACTCCCAGAAGACATCCTGAGCCGCGACCGACACAGAGGTGCCTTCGGCGGCCCTGACCGCCTCGTACAGACCCGTGAACGGAGGAGCCACCATCACTTCACGATCGTCCAGCCTGCCTATCTGGTCGGCCAGGTCGCTTATGAACCGGGCACCCTCAGCGCTCGTTTTGAACATCTTCCAGTTGCCGACGATGAGGGGCACGCGGTCTCGCCCGGCACCGGCCATTAGGCCTGCTCCTTCTCCGCGAGGGCCGCTACTCCAGGCAGTTCCGCCCCCTCGATGTATTCCAGGGAAGCGCCACCGCCCATAGAGACGTGGTCCATCCGGTCGGCGACTCCGAACTTGTTCACAGCCGCCACTGAGTCCCCGCCTCCGACTACGGTTATCCCCGAGCAGGTCGCCATCGCTTCAGCCACCGCCCGGGTGCCGGCAGCGAACGGTGTCATCTCGAACACTCCCATGGGTCCGTTCCAGAAGACTTGGCCCGCATCGGCCACAGCCTGGGAGTACATCGCAGCCGTCTCGGGGCCGATATCCAGCCCCATCCACCCTTCGGGGATAGACCCCACACTCACCACCTCCGTCTTGGCATCCTCCGCGAAAGCGTCGGCCGCCACGAGATCGGTGGGGAGCACGAGATCGCAGTGCGAACGTCCCGCTTTCAGCAGAGCACGGGCCGCCACGTCGACGCCCTCTTCCTCCAGCTTGGATGCTCCTACCCCCGTACCCTGAGCCTTCAGAAAGGCGAAGCTCATGGCACCCCCGATCAGGATCTGATCGGCCAGGTCGAGGAACCGGTCGATCACCTTGATCTTATCCGTCACCTTGGCCCCGCCCAGGAGCACCACGAAAGGCCTCTTGGGAGCCGACATCAGGCTCTCGAGCGCGGCCACTTCCTTCTCCATCTGGAAGCCTGCCACAGCCGGCAGGGCCGCGGCCAGACCGGCCGTGGTCACGTGCGCCCGATGAGCGGCACTGAACGCGTCGTTCACGTACACGTCCCCCAGACGCGCCAACTCGGCAACTAGACTCGGATGGTTCTTCTTCTCGCGCGGATCGAAACGCGAGTTCTCCAACAGAAGCACGTCTCCTGGTTGCATGGACGAGACGGCGGCCTCGACGCCGGGTCCGAACAACTCGTTCATCTTGCGGACCGGCACTCCGAGTAGCTGTCCCAGCCTCATAGCCACAGGGTCCAGGCTGAGCGCGGGGTCGGGGGCATCCTTAGGGCGGCCTAGGTGGGACATTAGGATGACGCGGCTGCCGTTCTCCCGAAGATACTGAATGGTGGGGATCGCTGCTCGGATGCGGGAATCATCGGTGACCCGCCCATCCTTCAAAGGTACATTGAAGTCCACCCGTACGAGGGCTCGCTTTCCCTGCACGTCGATGTCGCGCACCGTCTTCTTGGCCATACCGCCCCCTTCCGTCGCCTGTCGTCTAGAGCAGGCGGCTGCACAGATCGACCATACGATTGCTGAAACCCCATTCGTTGTCGTACCACATGACCAGCTTGACCTGACGGCCCATGACCATGGTGAGAGAGGAATCGAAGATAGACGAGTGAGGGTCGCCCACTATGTCGGAGGATACCAGCGGTTCGTCGGTGTACCGCAAGACACCCAGCAACGGCCCCTCGGCGGCGGCCTTGACCGCGCTATTGATCTCCTCCGCCGTGACCTCCCGCTCCAACGTGACCACCAGATCGACCACCGAGCCGTCCGGCACCGGTACTCTGAGAGCGAAGCCGTCGAACTTGCCCTTGAGTTCGGGCAGGACGAGACCGATGGCCTTGGCCGCCCCGGTAGAGGTCGGGATGATGGACAGATTGGCGGCACGGGCCCGCCTCAAATCCTTGTGAGGAAGGTCGAGGATACGCTGGTCGTTGGTGTAGGCATGGACCGTGGTCATGACGCCCTGTTCTATGCCGAACGAGTCCGACAAGACCTTGGCGACCGGAGCCAGGCAGTTGGTGGTGCAAGAGGCGTTGGAGATGATGTGGTGGCGCGCCGGGTCATAATCGGCGTCGTTTACACCCAGGACCACAGTGATGTCGGGGTCTTTCGCCGGAGCGCTGATGAGCACCTTCCGGGCTCCCTGGTCCAAGTGCAGTGAGGCCAGCGACCGCTCGGTGAAATGGCCGGTGCATTCCACCACCACATCGACCTCTAGTTCTCTCCAGGGAAGAGCCTTGACGTCGGCCGTGGATAGAACCCTGATGGATCTGCCTTCGAAAGCCAGAGCGTCGTCCGTATGGGAGATCTCCCCCGGCCACACCCCGTGCACGCTGTCGTATTTCAGCAGATGGGCCAGAGTTGCTGCGTCGGTAAGGTCGTTGACGGCTACCACCTCGATGTCGGCGTCCTGCTTGGCCACCGCCCGCAAGAACAGCCTGCCGATACGTCCGAATCCATTGACTGCGACTTTCGTGCTCATATCAACCTGCTCCCCACGTCATTTTGGCGCCGCCTTCGTTCTTCGAGGATGCTGGATTCTACCACGCGCCCTTTTGGCTCCCGGTTGTTCGGCGGCCTCCACCAGGCGCCGCAAGCGATGGTTGACCGCAGAGCGACTCAACCCCTCACCGGCCGTCTCGGCCAACTCCGAAAGGTTCAGATATGGGTATTGGACACGCAGGTCGGCCATTTCTCGCAGCGCGCGCGGCAGAGTGGCCAGTCTCCCACTGCGCTCAAGGGTGGCTATCGCCTCCAACTGCCGGGATGCCGCTGTGCTGGTACGGCGCAGGTTGGCCGCATCGCAATTGGCCACTCTGTTGGCCCGTGACCGTACCTCCTTGACGACAGCCTGTTCCTGCACCTCGATGGCCGCGCAGTGTGCGCCGGCCAGTGCCAGAAGCCCGGCCACCTCGTCCCTGCCTTTCAGGTATACCACGATGGTCTGCCGTCTCGTCCTGAGGCCCGGATGGAAATCCATCTCTTGGAGCAGTCGGACCAGATCATCACCGAAGGCTTGGTGAGGACTGCTAATCTCCAGATGCGCTTCGCGTTGTGGCGCGTTGGCCGATCCAGACCCGATGAGGCATCCGCGCAGGAACGCGCTACGGCAACAACTTTTCTTGACCAGCCGCCGCGCGATGCCCTGTTGCAGTTCGAAGTTGTCACTGAGGACGGCCATCTCGTTTAACGCCTGAAGCGCGGCCGGCGACCCTTTCAGGTGCACCTCGTAGACCAAGCGCTGGTAGAGCCGCGGCTCGCGCCGGGTCACCAGCTCTCCCTCGGCACCGAATGCCTTGAAGTACGAGTAGGCCATCTTGGCCGCAGCCTGCACCGGCGTCGCCAATCGGATCTCATACCGCTCCTCCTCGCTGGTACCACCGTGTATCAGAAAGGTCCCCGCGGTACGGACCAACCCGGCCATAGCCGCCGTTCGACAGCACGGTTGTCTGTCCTCGACCCGGGCCAGCTCTTCGCGGAAGGATCGGGTGAACCCGCTACTCACGATCAACCCGTCCTGTTCACATCCCGGTGATGGAGGTTGACGACGAATGCGGGGTCAGCAGCAAGGGTGCGCGAGATCGCCTCCGCCATCGCCACCGACCGATGGCGGCCGCCGGTACACCCGACTGCAAGCGCCAGCCGGCGTTTCTGCTCGCACATGAAGCCGGGGGCTGTGAGCTGCACGAGGCTCACCACCCGTTCGATAAACGTGCCTGCTCGGGAATCGCTCAGCACGTAATCCCTGACTGCCGGGTCAAGACCCGAACGCGGACGCAACTCCGGTACCCAATGAGGATTCGGCAAGAAGCGGACATCCAGAACCATATCCGCCGCATCCGGCAACCCGTATCTGTAACCGAAGGACTCGACGCTCACCAGGAGTTGGTCGCTCAGTCTGTCGGCGAGAAGCGTCTCCTCCAACCTCCGCCGCAGATCCCAGGGGGAGAGCCCCGTGGTGTCGATGATGACATCGGCTTGTGCCCGCAGCGGCGCCAACAGCCGGCGCTCAAGGGCAATCCCCTCCGTCAGGTCCTGGCTGAGCGGATGGGGACGTCTGGTGGCCTGATAGCGGGCCACCAGGGCTTCGTCTTCCGCCTCCAGATAGAGCACGCGCACACCTACCTCCGATTCGCGCAGGTAGTCAAGGGTGCGCTGCAGGTCCTCGAAGTACTTGCGACCGCGTGCATCAAGTACCACCGCGACCCGGTTGACCCGGCTCCCCTCCAGGGCGAACAACTCCAGCATATTGGGCAGCATCTGCGGTGGAAGGTTATCAATGCAGAAGTAGCCGGCGTCCTCAAAGGTGGCCACCGCCTCGGATTTGCCTGCCCCGGAAAGCCCGGTGATCAGCGTGACCGCGAGTTTGTGGATATCCTTGTCGCCACTCATGCCGAGCTCCTGCTCTTGCCGGCAAATCGGCGCTCGTGCTGCAGTAGACGTTCCTTCCATGCCGGGTCCCTCCCATAGCGGCCCAGCGTCCCATCGGCTCGTATGACCCGGTGACACGGGATCACGATAGGTACCGGGTTCGACGCCATGGCATTGCCGACGGCCCTAGCTGCCCTGGGGTGGCCGGCCATAGCGGCCAACTCGCCATAACTCACCGTGGTAGCTGCAGGCACCAACACCAGCGCGCTGTAAACCGCCTCCTCAAACCGTCCGACTCCCAAATCGTGCAGCGGCACCTCGTCCTCGGACCAGGAGAGCCGCTCCCCCCGGAAGTAGGACTCCAGTGCCTCCACCCAGGTCTCTAAGGCCCATATGTCGTCTGAGCTCACCCGATGACCGGCCGTGCGTCGGTCTTCCGCTCCGGTCTCCGCATCGAGAGGGGGCAACTCCACCCCCACAAGCCGTCCATCACGTATCGTGATCCGTCCCTCGCCCCAGTTCGTCCGGAACCGCCTGCTCAAGAACTCGCCCACCATGTCACCTCCGGCTTAGCCGGTCTTGTGCACATATGCATATATCTCCCGCGCAACCTTCCCGGGCAAACCGGGCACCGCCTCCAGCTCCTCCCGCGTGGCCTGCAGGAACCTTTCAGGGGAACCGAAATGCCGAACGATCGCCTGCTTCCGCTTCTCCCCGATGCCCGGCAGTTGATCCAAGAGAGACACGGTCGTGGCCGCATCGCGCTTCGTCCGGTGAAAGCCCAGGGCGAAGCGGTGGGCTTCATCCCGGATCTGCCGCAGAAGAAGGAGCCCGGGATCGTCGTCCGACAGCTCCAGAGGACCGGGCGCCCAGGGTACGAACACCTCCTCTTCCCGCTTCGCCAAAGAGATCACGGTCACCGCGGCATCCAGCCCTGCGGTCCGGAGAGCCGCAAGCGCCCCCCCCAGCTGGCCCTTTCCACCGTCGATGACCACGAGGTCGGGCACCGCCTCGAAAGAGGGGTCGTAGAGTCTCGGGTCCGGAGTCGGCCCCTCTGTTTCCGAGGCCGGGGCGGCGGGCTCTGAACCGCGCGTGAACCTCCGCGTGAGCGCCTCCCGCATGGCGCCTACGTCATCCTGGCCTTCCGTCGACCTGATGGCGAACTTTCGGTAGTCTCTCTTCTTCGGAATCCCTCCCTCGAAGACCACCATCGACGCGACGATGTTCTCCGCACCAAGATTCGAGATGTCGTAGCCCTCGATGCGTATGGGGGGACCGCCCAGACCCAGAACGTTCTCCAGGGAAGTCAGAGCGCCCAGACGACGCTCTCTGGTCCGTTCCTCCCGCAGGCGCTCATGAGCAAGCGCCAGAGCGGCATTCCGGTCGGCAAGCTCCTGAAGCCGCCTCTTGTCGCCTCTCTCGGCCCGGTGCACGTCGACTTTGGCACCCCGCAGACCCTTCAGGAACAAGGACAGCCGAGCAGTGTCCCCTACAGAGGAAGGTACGATCAACTCGGTCGGCACGGCCGGCACGCCTCCGTAGTATTCGGCTACGAAGCGCTCGTAAACCTCCTGGGCTTCTGCTCCCGCCACGTTCACAAACGTGAGGCTGCGCCGATCGGCCAGTTTGCCGTCCCGGGTGATGAAGACCTGCACGTTGGCCCCCCAGTCGTCGAGGGCCAGACCGGTCACGTCCGCCGATCCCAACGAGTTCGATTGGATGCGCTGCCTCTCAAGTACGTGACGGAGCGCCTCCAGCCTATCGCGCAGCACCGCGGCACTCTCGAAATCCCGCCGCTCCGCAGCCTCCCGCATCGACCGTTCCAGCTCGGCTACCACCTTGGTCTGCCGCCCGTTCAGGAAGTCCACGACTTGCTTGATCACAGCCCGGTATTCGCCGGCGTCGACGGTGCCCACACACGGGCCCGGGCATCTCTTGATGTGGAACTGCAGGCAGGGAGAACCCGACCGCCGACCCGGTTCCCGGCCCCGGCAGGTACGCACAGGGAAGACGCGGCCGAGAGCGTCCAACGTCTCTCGCACTTTTGCGGCGCTCCAGAACGGACCGAAGTAGAGGTTGCCGTGTCTGTGCGGCTGTCGAGTGAACTGCACACGCGGGAACTCATCTTCCATCGTGATCACGATGTATGGATAAGACTTGTCGTCGCGCAGGCGGATGTTGAAAGGCGACCGGTGGCGCTTGATGAGATTCTGCTCCAGAAGGAGTGCTTCCGCCTCGTTGGAGGTGACGATCCACTCCACCGAAGCGGCCTGCCCCATCATCTCGTTCACCTTCACGGGAAGACGCACTCCATTCCCATCCAGGGCGGGGAGATAGCTGGCCAGCCTCTTGCGGAGGGAGAGAGCCTTCCCCACGTAGAGAACGCTACCCGAGTCGTCCCGGTATAAGTAGACACCGGGGAGATCCGGGGAATGTTTGATCTGCTGTCTGAGCTCGTCTGTCGCGCTCATGCCCACCACTGGAGAGTCCCGATCGACCGACCTCGCTCCGATCGAACGTCGGGCGAGGTCGCTGGGTCAAGTGTACCCCAGCCCTGTTATACTCTCGCGCCGGTAACCCTCCCCGGTCGGGGACTCACGACCGGGCGGCAGCCTATGGAGGTCGGAGTGGCACTCGCAGGACTACCTATCGATGAGCGTCGGATGATCCTCGATCTGATATCGCAACTGCGCGGACGCATGTTGACACCGGAGGCGATACGCAGATTCGACGAGGAAGAGATCTTCCCCGAGAGAGACATACGGGAGATGCTCGGGCCCGATATAGGGCTGCAGTTGCTCTTCTTGCCCAAGGAGTACGGTGGCTTGGCTGGTGGTGCCCGTGACATGGCCGCCGTGTGCGAGGAGCTGAGCAAGATCTGCCTGGGCGTAGCCACCGCTATCCTCGCGGTTCATCTCGGCACCGATCCACTGCTCATCGGCGCCACCGAGGCGCAGAAGGAGAAGTGGCTGGCGAGGGTAGCCAACGGAGATATTGTGGCCTACGCCGTCACCGAGCCCGAGGCAGGGAGTAACCTGTCGAATCTCAAGACCACGGCCACTCCGGTGGTGGACGAGAAGGGCCGCATCACCGGCTACCGCATCACCGGTACCAAGCAGTTCATCTCCAATGGTGGTTACGCGGACTTCCTGACCGTGCTCGCCCATACACCGGACGGGCCCTCCTTCTTCGTCGTGGAAAAGACGATGCCGGGCTTCAAGGCGGGCAAACCCGAGAAGAAGCACGGCATCCGTAGCTCGAACACAGCACCACTGACCTTTGATGATGTCCTCGTCCCCGCGGAGAACCTGGTCGGCGAGATCCCCGGTCAAGGGATGAATCAAGCCAACGCCGTCTTCGGATACACGCGTCTCATGGTGGCCGCCATGGCGCTGGGCGCTGGTTTCGCAGCCCTGGACAAGGTCATTCCCTACGCGAAAGAGCGGGTCCAATTCGGATCGCCGCTCATCGAGAAGCAGGGCTACACCCACAGGTTGATCCTACCTTTTGTGGCCAGACTAGAGGCAGCCCGCGCCTACGTCGAACAGGTGGCGGAACGTCTGGACTCGGGCGAAGCAAACCTAGAGGTAGAAGGCTCCCTGGCTAAATTGTTTGCGACCGAGGTCGCGAATGACTGTGCGGACGCCGCCATCCAAGCACTGGGCGGATATGGCTATGTCAAGGAATACGACGTGGAGAGGATCAAACGCGACGTCAAGATCACCACTATTTACGAGGGTACCAGCGAGATACAGCAGTTGATCGTGAGCACGAACAGATGGCGGACCTCCGTGTCCTCCAAGGGTGGCTTCTACGACGCACTGGCCGAAGAAATGGACGGACTCCATCGCCACCATCCCGACCTCAAGGCCGACACCGTCGCCGCCGTCTTCCGGCTGCTAAACCGTTTGTTCGCGGCCGTGCACGAGCGGAAGGCCACGCGCCAGCAGCACGTCATGTTCGAACTTGCGACCCTTACCTCTATGGCAGAGCCCGCTGCCGCCCTGGTGTCCAAGACGGCGGCAGCCACGGTCGACCCACGAGAACTGGAGCGTCTGCGGTTGTGCGCACGGGTGAACGTCGCGCTCTGCGCTCAGAGCGCGCTCATCATCGCCAACGAGATCCTTCATGGATCGGGGAAGTGGTCTGCATCGGAGGCGCAAGAGTTGTGGGATTCGGTGGGCCTGGACAGCGGCGGGTCCCAGTCCGGTCTTATCCCTGATATGGATACCCTTAGGACCTTACTCTGAGCCGGCGGGGATCATCCGGTCCAGTCGGCCGAACGATCGCCGGCTCGCCCTTGAAACAGTTGAGGAGACAATCATGAACGAGATAGCCGCCCTGCTCAAGACGTTCGCCGACACCCACGGCATGTCCGGCTACGAAGACGAGGTGGCTGCCCTGCTGCTCCGTGAGATGGAACCACTGGTGGATGAGGTCCGGCTGGACACCATGGGTAACGCCATCGGCATCCGTAACGGCGATGGACCCACCGTCATGGTCGCCGCCCACATGGATGAGATCGGTGCCATGGTCTCCCACATCGACGACGACGGCTTTCTGAAGATCGTCCCCGTGGGGGGATGGACGGATCAGACCATCCTGGGCCAACGAGTCGTCATCCACGGTAAGGACGGGATCACCCTGGCCGGAGTCATCGGCTCGCGGCCCCCGCATCTGATGGACGCCGATGAACGCAAGAAGATGATCAAGATCAAGGACATGTTCGTGGACTGTGGCGCGACCAGCGCCGCCAACGCCGCCGAATTGGGCGTCGAGATCGGCTCGCTCATCACCGCAGACCGTGAGCTCCGCCCCATGGCCAACGGTTTCGTCACCGGCAAGGCCCTCGACAACCGCGCGGGGGTCGTGATGATGATCTGGGCGCTCCGGCTGCTCAAGGGCAAGAAGGTCAGGGCCACCGTCCAGGCGGTGGGCACCGTCCAGGAGGAGGTGGGCCTAAAGGGTGCGCGCACGAGCGCTTACGGCCTCACCCCCGACGTGGCTATAGCGACCGATGTGACCATACCGGGCGACAACCCCGGCGCCTCCAAGAGCGAATCTGCCGTTGCGGCGGGCAAAGGACCCAGCATCACCATCATCGATGCTGCGGGCCGGGGCGTCATCGCGCCGCGATCCGTGATCCGCTGGTTGCGCGAGACCGCCGACAGTGCCTCCATCCCCTACCAGTTGCAGGTCGGCAACGGCGGCAACACTGATGCGACCGTGATCAGCATCACCAAGAGCGGCATCCCCTGTACCGTGATCGCGGTGCCGGCGCGGTACATCCACTCGCCCGTCGAGGTACTTTCGCTGAGAGATTTGGAGCAGGGCGCGAGGCTCATAGCTGCCTCCATAGAGTCGGCTCACAAATACTTTGAGCCTCGGTAGAAGCGAAGCGGGAGACACAAGCTCGACGCGGAAACAGGAGAGACCAGACCGGGCGGCGGCTTCGCCGCCGCCCCGCCGTGCCTTTCCGTCCGCGCTATCCGTTTGACTCGTCAGTCTTACGGGCGCGCTCCCACGCACGCGCCGCGCCCTCCAATTCCCCCACCATCGAGGGCGGCACCCGTCCCTTTACGCGGACGTCCTCGTCTTGATACTCGCACTCCACGCTACCCCGCTCCCTCACCCTGGCCAGAACCTCACCCGCTGAGTAGGGCAACGACACTTCCACCTCCACCCAGAGTTCCGCCAGGAGGGCGGCGATCGCCTCGCGCACTTGGTCGATCCCCTCACCGGTCAATGCCGAGATTCTGACGACGTGCAGGTCGGCTCTACCCAACAGCCCACCATGCACGCCCCTACCCGCATCCGCCGTCTCCGGGGCGGCTACGTCGGCCTTGTTCAGAACCACCACCCGGGGCTTGTGGCCGGCTTCCAGCTCATCCAGCACCTTCTGGACCGTCCGCCGGTGCTCCGGCGCGCGAGGGTCGGCCAAGTCGACCACCTCCACCAAGATGTCGGCCCGAGTCACCTCCTCCAACGTCGCCCGAAAGGCGTCCACCAACTGATGCGGCAGTTTGTGGATGAAACCGACCGTGTCGCTCACGATCACCGTTTGCCCCTCATGCAGACGGACTTTGCGGGTGGTGGGGTCGAGCGTGGCGAACAGCATGTCTTTCGCCACCGCCGCCTCGTCGCCCACCAGTGCATTGAGGAGGGTAGATTTGCCCGCGTTGGTATACCCTACGATGGCCGCCGTCGGTAGCAGCCGCCTCTCGCGCGCCCGGGCTGCCGTCTCCCGCCTGCGCCGGACCTCTTCCACCCTCTTGCGGGTCTTCTTGATGCGCTCTCGCAGCACCCGCCGGTCCGTCTCCAGCTGAGTCTCGCCGGGGCCGCGCCGCGTGCCGATGCCCCCGCCCATCCGTGACAGATGCGTCCACATCCGCGTGAGACGAGGTAGCTGATACTCGAGCTGGGCTAGTTCCACCTGGATGCGGCCCTCGTGCGTCTGGGCGCGCTGCGCGAAGATATCCAGGATGATGCCGCTACGATCGAGGACCTTCAGATTCAGGAGCTCCTCAAGCGAACGTTGCTGTCTGGGTGAAAGCTCGTCGTCGGCCACCAACATGTTGAAGTGCGTCTCCGCCTTTGCCTGTTTGAGCTCCTCAGCCTTGCCGCTTCCCAGATACCACAGGGGATGGATGGCTTCCCGGCGTTGAGCCAGGCTCCCCACCACCTCTCCCCCAGCGGTTTCCACGAGCGCGGCCAGCTCGACCAACGACTCTTCGGCGGTCCAACCCGCATCATCGCCTACATCAACGGCGATCAAGAAGGCCCGTTCCGTTGTGGACTCCTCTTCACCATCGGTTCGCTGCCGTCCGCCACCCGGACTCCGCATGGGTGTGCCACCGCTGGAAGTCACGCCACATCCTTCCGCGCCTGCACTGCCTTCTTCTGCCCCCGCTCCGTACCCCTCTTCGCGGACACCTCCACTGGTGGGGGCAAAGTGGCAGGCGTACAGAAAGGCAGTACCCGTTTCAATACTCTGCCGGTCTCACTGGCCGCGTCGACACAGATCTGTTCAGGCGTACCTTCCGCCACCAACTCACCCCCGGCGTCGCCCCCCTCGGGACCCAGATCGATGATCCAATCGGCGCACTTGATGACATCCAGATTGTGCTCTATCACCAGCACGGTGTTGCCCGCGTCCACCAAGCGTTGGAGCACCTCGAGCAGCCTCTCTATGTCGGCGAAGTGCAGTCCGGTAGTGGGTTCATCCAAGATGTACAGCGTGTTTCCCGTGGCAATCTTGGCCAACTCGGTGGCCAGCTTGACGCGCTGGGCCTCGCCGCCGGATAAGGTGGTCGAGGGTTGCCCCAGCCTGATGTATTCGAGGCCCACGTCGGCCAGGGTCTGCAGCCGTCGCTTGATCTTGGGCTGATTGGCGAAAAACTCCAGAGCCTCCTCCACGCTCATGTCGAGAACCTCGGCCACGTTCTTGCCCTTGAAACGGACCTCGAGGGTCTCTCGGTTGTAGCGCCTTCCCTGGCAGACCTCACAAGGCACGTACACGTCGGGTAAGAAATGCATCTCGATCTTGAGGGTGCCGTCTCCCTTGCACGCTTCACACCGACCGCCCTTTACATTGAAGCTGAAGCGGCCCGGCAGGTACCCACGGACCTTCGACTCCTGAGTCTTGGAGTACAACTCGCGGATGTGATCCCACACACCCGTGTAGGTAGCGGGGTTTGATCGTGGTGTCCTGCCGATGGGTGACTGGTCTATGGCGATGACTTTGTCCAACTGCTCTATCCCGTCGATCCGCTCGTGAGCCCCAGGGCGCACGGGCACCCGGTTCACGAGATTGGACAGGCTCCGGTAGATGATGTCGTTCACCAAAGTCGACTTGCCCGACCCCGATACGCCGGTGACACACACGAAGGAACCGGTGGGAACGGCCACGTCTATGTTCTTCAGGTTGTGCTCGCGCGCGCCTCGGACCACGAAACGCCCCCTGCCCGGTCGCCGCAGGGCCGGCACGGCGATGGACCGCGTTCCGGTGAGGAACTGCCCGGTGATGGACCGAGGTTCCGCCAAAATATCCGAGAGGACCCCGCTCTTGACCACTTCCCCTCCATGCTCCCCCGCGCCGGGACCCATGTCGACGATGTGGTCGGCCGACCGCATGGTCTCCTCGTCATGTTCCACCACGATCACGGTGTTCCCCAGGTCGCGCAATCTGATCAGGGTGTCGATGAGCTTCCGGTTGTCTCTCTGATGCAGACCGATCGACGGCTCGTCGAGAATGTAGAGCACGCCCACCAGACTAGACCCTATCTGGGTTGCCAGCCGGATGCGCTGCGCCTCACCGCCCGAGAGGGTGCCTGCGCTCCGATGCAGACTCAGATAACCCACGCCCACGGCCTCCAAGAAGAGCAGTCGCTCTCTGATCTCCTTCAGCACCCGGCTTCCGATCAGCTGTTCGCGCTCCGTCAGCTCGAGACCATCCAGAAACTCAAGAACGCGGGCTACTGACAACTCGCTGAGCTCATGGATATTCAACCCACCTATGCGGACTGCGAGGCTGGAAGGCTTCAGCCGCGCGCCGTGACAGGCCGGACATGGCCGGTCGGCCATGTACTCATCGATCTTGTCACGTATGTACTCCGAGTCGGTCTCTCGGTAACGCCTCTCCAGGTTGGCCACAATGCCCTCGAAAGCCGTCATGTAACTCCGTTTGATGCCGGCCCGGTTGACGTAGGTGACGTAGAGCCGTTCGCCCTCAGTGCCGTACAGGAATATATCCCTTACCCTCTGGGGAAGCTCAGCCCAGGGCGTGGACATATCGACCTCATAGCGTTCAGCGATAGCCTTGATGATCTGGTCGTACCATCGCGAGTTGCTGCCGCTCCAGGGTAGCAGCACCCCTTCAGCCACCGACAAGGATGGATCGCCGATCAGCAGTTCCGGATCGATCTCCCTGCGGGCCCCCAGACCGCCGCACGTCTCGCAGGCACCGTGTGGCGTGTTGAAGGAGAAGATGCGGGGAGCCATCTCCGGTAGAGACACCCCATGTTCGGGGCAGGCCAGATTCTCAGAGAAGAGCAGGCTCGTGGGCTCCGGTACCGGCCTAGAACCCGCTGAGACCTCCGCGAGATCCGCATCACGCACTCCGGGTGCGGGCCCACTCGCGTCCACTTGATCATACACATCCACTACCAGAAGCCCGTGGGCCTCAGCCAGAGCCGTCTCCACGGAGTCGGACAAACGACGCCGCACGCCCTCCTTCATGACCAACCGATCTACCACTATGCTGATGTCATGGCGGATGTTCTTGTCCAGTTCGGGCAACGGTTCGTCCATGCTGTACTGCCGCCCATCGATCTCCAACCGGGTGAATCCCTCCTGCCTGATGTGCTCCAGCACCTCTTTGTGCCAGCCCTTAGCGCTTCGCACGACGGGAGCTTTGACAACGAACCGGGTTCCCGGCTCCAAACTCAGGATCTGATCGACTATCTGCTCCTTGCTTTGCCCTTCGATGGGGCGCCCGCAGATCCAGCAGTGAGGCAAACCGATGCGGGCATACAGAAGTCGGAGATAATCGTGGATCTCGGTAACCGTTCCCACAGTGGAACGGGGATTCCGCGAGGTGGTCTTCTGGTCGATGGAGATGGCCGGCGAGAGACCTTCGATGGAATCCACGTCGGGCTTATCCATCTGTCCGAGAAACTGGCGTGCATACGAAGACAGGCTCTCGACATACCGTCGTTGTCCCTCGGCGTAGATGGTGTCGAAGGCAAGGCTCGATTTCCCCGAGCCGGATAGACCCGTGATGACGATGAAGCGATCGCGCGGGAGACACAGAGAGATATCCTTGAGATTGTGCTCCCGGGCTCCTCTAATGACGATCTCGTTAGTGCCCATGGCAGAGGGATTCTAGCAGGTGGCTGGGACGGCCGGAGCGGTGCGGGAACTCACCGGATAGCAGCCAACCGACCCCGTAGCTGTCTCACGACGTCGCGCTGGGCCTCCAAGGCCGAGTCACTCATCGAGTCCACCCGGCCCCTGAAGAGAGCCAGGTCCATCTGGGCCCGCATGAGCCGCCTGAGCACCGCCTCAGCGGCGGCGCCCCTACTCCTCTTGATCCGGCGCAGAGTCTGACGTCGTCTCCGGGCGCTCCTTAGGATCTCGAACTCCTCTTCGGTCACCACGTCACTCCCCACCTCGGTCGCCATCAGGCGCGTGAAGGCCAACGTCTCCCTTCTGCGGGCGAACACAGCGAGCAAGACCACCAGCGCCAAGAACGGCATCCCTTTGATGACGATCGCGAGCACGAACGCCGTCGTTCCCTCACTCATGAGCGTCTCCAACCAAGGAGAGTTCCAGACGAAGTGAGCAGCCCAGGCGATCAGCGCGCAGAGCGTCAACACCCCCAGTCTATGCGCCGGCGACCTCTGCCGCTGCGTCACGAAGAGCGCGAAACCGAAGCCCATGACGCCGGTGAACAACATGTGACTGTAGAGGCCGGAGAGAACCACCCGCAGAAAGAACATGCTGACCACCGGACCTGCCTGGCCACCACCCGATTCCCCCGCAGCCAGCATGAAGTACTGCACATTCTCGATCACCTGGAAGCCGAGGCCGATCATCGCCCCATAGACCAGTCCGTCCATGACGCTGTTGAACTCGTCCTTGGCCATCAGATAGAGGAAGATCAGTCCCATTCCCTTGTAGAACTCCTCGTTGATGGGCGCGACAATCGCGGCTCCCCAGGAATCGACTTGCGCGGCCGGCAGGACGTGTTGGAGGAAGCTCAGCATCGATGAGTTGGCCACGGAGGCGAAGGTCAGAGCGACCACGCCTCCCCAGAGAAGGGCCACACCGACGAGAGCAGCCGGCTCGGGCTCGAATTGATCGAACCGGTAGATGATCAACCCCGCCGGGATAGCAGTGGCGGCGAGAAGCGCGATGGAAAGCAGCCATGCCACCGGATACGAACTCAGGTACGCCACCTGCTCGAGTCCGACCAGGAGGAAGCACGCCCCGAGGAGCAGCAAAAAGACCCAGAACGCAGGCTGTCTGGCGAGTCTCATGGGCGTGGCGGTCGTGGTTATACCGTTCATCGCGGCAGTACCAAGTCATCCAACATGGTGTCCAGATCGGCCTGCATCCGGCTGAGTTGCCCTGCTGGTCCCGTCGCCAGCATGATGACGCCCAGCCCCCCGTGCGTCGCGACGACGATCTCGTTCTCAGCGCCCCATTCCTTCGACGCCCCTGAGAACAGAGCGACCAAGCCGGGGATATCTCCCGCCACGGTAGTGGCAGCCGCCGGCAGCACCCGGAATGACTCGAAATCGGGCTCCAATGTCTCCAGCATCTCAGCCAGAAGCTCGTCGTTCGTGCCGCCGTAATCCTCCACCATAAAGGCTACGTAGACCCCCGAACTCTGCAACGAGATCGCATCCGGTCCCACGTCCCATACGCCGGACGCCGAATACCAACCATCGGCCGGGGTGACGATTACTCCCTTACCCACCTCGATGGGGACCTCCACGTTCGGATCGTTAGGCGCGGCAAGGGCGGCAAGAACGAATACGAGGAACAGCCAACCGAACATCGCGGTTACCACAGTAAGAGGAGCACGCCAAGATGCCCTCACCCGACCGCTACTCCGGACAGGTTGAGGTTGCGGGCCCCCAACTCGGTAGATGGGTGGGCCGGACTGTTGCATCTCGACTGGAGCTACCTCCTTCGCCGCCTTCCACGGACCACCGCCGGCCAAGTCGTCGTTACCCGGCGCTTCACCAAGGGACCGCGGCCGGACCCGGCCCCGCGAGTAGCTCACAAACAGTATCTTGAACGGCAACGGCCCGGCAGATAGCCGGGCCGCTCGTGAACCGCCCCCCAAATCCAAGTGGAGGTAAGGGGACTCGAACCCCTGGCCTCAACGCTGCCAGCGTCGCGCTCTCCCAACTGAGCTATACCCCCACGGGCGGCATCGGATTATAGCCGGTGGGACCGACCACTGCAACCGCCCCGTCCGGTTCGCGGTCAACTGACCACCTCTACCGGCGCCTGCTTCCACAGCGTGTCCAGCCGGTAGAATTCCCGAGCCTCCGGGGTGAAGATATGTACAACGAAGTCCAAGAAGTCGAGGAGGATCCAATCCCCGTCGGACGTGCCCTCCGTACCTCTCGGCAGCAGGCCGGCCTCCTCCTTGAGCTTGAAGCCGATATCCTCGGCGATACGCTTGGTCAACCGAGAATTCCGTCCGGTGCACAACAGCAGGTAGTCCGTATAGGTCACCAGCTCACGCATATCGAGGATCTTGACCTCGTCGGCCTTCAAGTCCACAGCTATCGTCGCCGCCCGACGCACTCGGTCGTGGATGACTGCCGGGTCGGGCTCGCCGCCGGGATTGCTCGGTCGCACACGTTGCTCCAAGCTCTTAAGGTCCGGGCTCTTGCCTTGGTTATTCATATCTATCGTCCATTGTCACTCCTACTCCCATTCGATGGTCGACGGAGGCTTACTGGAGATGTCGAGTGCCACCCGGTTGACTCCAGGCACCTCATTGATAATGCGTTGCGAGATGCGCTCCAGGAGATCGTAGGGCAGCCTGGCCCAATCGGCGGTCATGGCGTCATCGGAAGTCACTGCCCGCAGGATGATCGGATAGGCGTATGTGCGCTCGTCGCCCATGACGCCGACACTCCGGATGGCGGCCAGCACCGCGAACGACTGCCACAACTGCCGGTACAACCCGGCTCTCCGCACCTCGTCCAGCAAGACGGCATCCGCCTTTCGCAGTATCTCCAGCCTCTCCCGCGTCACCTCGCCCACGATGCGTATGGCAAGGCCAGGGCCCGGGAACGGCTGCCGCCACACGATGCTCTCCGGCAACCCCAATTCCTCACCCACCGCCCGCACTTCGTCCTTGAAGAGCAGACGCAGCGGCTCCACCAGTTCGAAGTCCACGTCGTCGGGCAGGCCCCCCACGTTGTGATGCGACTTGATGACCGCGGCCGAATCCGTGCCCGACTCGATGACGTCGGGGTAGATGGTCCCCTGCACCAGGAATCTCGACTTACCCAGCTTGTGAGACTCCTCTTCAAAAGTCCTTATGAACTCCTCACCGATGATCCGGCGCTTCTGCTCTGGGTCGGTGACCCCGGCCAGCTTGCCGACGAACCGGTCCTGTGCCCGCACGTGCACCAGCGGGACGTGGAAATGCCGTCGGAAGGTGTCTTCCACCTGTGCCGCCTCGTTCATCCTATTCAGCCCGTGGTCGACGAAGATGCAGGTGAGCTGTTCACCAACCGCTTTATAGACCAGAAGGGCGGCCACTGCTGAGTCCACGCCGCCGGAAAGCCCGCATACCACCTGCTCGTCGCCCACCTGCTCCCGTATGCGCTCCACCGCTTCTTCGATTATGGATACCGGTGTCCAGGTAGGCGGGATGTCGCAAATCGAATACAGGAAGTTCTTAAGGATATCCATGCCAAAGGCCGTATGCCGCACCTCGGGATGGAACTGCACGCCGTACAGCCCCAATTCCTGGTTCTCCATCGCCGCCACCGGCATATTGGGGCTGGTTCCTGTCACGGTGAATCCCGTAGGCAACTCCACCACCGAGTCCCCATGACTCATCCAACAAGGACTCTCCGGCGGCAGACCGGCGAAAAGACCCTCCGCCCGGCAAACGGTGAGCGTTCTGCCCCCATACTCCGCCTGACCCGCGCGCTCGACCCGGCCGCCTTTGAGTTTTGCAAGGAGTTGTAGACCGTAACAGATGCCCAGTACGGGGATGCCCAAAGTGAAGATCTCTGGATCCAGCGACGGAGCCCCGGGCTGGTTGACACTACGCGGACCGCCCGAGAGTATGATCCCGCCCGGCTGCATCGCTTGGATATCGGCGAGGGGCGTGGTGTGTGGGATCAGTTCCGAGTAGACCCGGCACTCCCGCACTCTCCGGGCGATGAGCTGAGAATACTGGCCGCCAAAATCGACGACCACTACCTGCTTCGAGGCGTCCAGGTTACGCTTCAGCAGGCACCTCCTCGATCTCCACCAGGTCGAGCAGTCTCTCCATGTCGGCGGGCCAGAAGACGCCGGCGCCGAACCGCATGATGTTCGCCGCCCCGCAGGCCAGGCCGTAGCGCAGGCATTCGGTGGGGTGATCTCCCTCCAAGAGCCGCACCACGTACCCCCCCACCAACGCATCACCCCAGCCCAGATGGGACACCACGTCCACGGGCGGGGTCCTGCCGACCAGGGTGCAGGTCTCATCCCCCGCCTTCAGTTCCGCCACACATCCGTACCGATAGGTTATAACCACCGAGCCGGCCCCCATCTCCCGCATCTTGCGGGCTGCGTCGATGCGATCCTCCAGGCTGGTGAATTCATAACCGATCACGTTCTCCGCCTCCGCCAACTTCGGGAAGACGTAGTCGGCGTGCGCCTTGATACCCCGGCGTAGCGGTTCGCCGTAGGTGTAGAAGCAGGACACCAGCCCCAGCCGACGAGTGTGTTCGATGAGTTCCGCGTAACAGTCGTCACCCAGACCGGGCGGGACGCTGCCGGCGAACACCACCACGTCCGCAGCCTTGCCCAGGTAGTCCAGCTTATCGTGTAGGAGGCCGAACTCATCAGGGCTTATCTCCGGCCCCTGCTCGTTGATCTCGGTGACCTGGTTAGAGTTCGGATCCACCACGGCGGTAGAGATGCGCGACTCTCCGGCCACCCTCACAAAGTCGCACAGGATGCCCTCGTCGTTCAACTCCGAGACGATCTGATCGCCCTTGCGTCCACCGATGAAGCCCGTGGCGATAACCGGACGCCCAAGCGCCATGGCCGTCCGGGCAACGTTGATGCCCTTGCCCCCCGGTAACATGACCGTGTCCGTCGCCCTGTGCCTGAACCCGGCCTGAAAGTTCGGCACGATGAGGGTGCGGTCGAGGGCCGGATTGAGAGTTACCGTCAGTATCATCGTCCTATTGATCCTCCACACCGACTGTACATCCGAGCCGGCTCCGCTAATTGCCCAGGCGACGGAACAGATACGTGATCTTGCCGCCGAGGGTCGTCTTCTCGAAGGACTTGTCGGCAACCAAGTCGATGGTCTCCAAGACCTCACCGTCGATCGTCATAAAGACGTGGCCGAAGACCTCCCCCTGAGAGACCGGGAGGGTCAGGTCCCTATCCACCACGATCGAGGCAGTCACCGAATCGCTCTTGTACAACTCCAATTCTGTTGGAGTCGCAGTCACCAAGCGCACCACGCTGTCGATCTGGTACGGCACTTCTGCTTCTGCGACCACCGCGCCCTCCTCCAAGAGAGTCACGTGCCGGTACTGGGCGAAACCGTATTCCATCAGAGTCCGGCTCTCCGTCCAGCATACCTCGGATGCCGGCTGTCCAAGCACGACGCTGATGATCGACACCCCGTCCAGGGTCCCCGAGCAGACCAAGCATTGTTCCGCCCGAGGCGTGAGACCGGTCTTCACACCCGTTACCCAATCGAACCTGCCCAGGAGGGCATTCGTGTTCTTGAACACTATGGGCTCGTCGCGCCCGCCCACCGATACCGAATACTCCTCCGTGGAAACCAATCGTTGGAATATGGGGTCCTTCATGGCGTATCGAGCCACCACGGCCATATCGGCGGCAGTAGAATAGTGGTCTTCGGCATCCAGCCCGTGGGGGTTGGCGAAATGAGTGTCCTTCATCCCCAACTCAGCCGCCTTCGCGTTCATCTCTTCCACGAAGGCCTCAACGCTTCCAAAGCACGCCTCAGCGAGCGCTACAGCCGCCGAATTGGCACTGCGCACCATCAGCGCGTAGAGCAGTTGCTCTACCGTGAGAACGTCACCCGTGCGCAACCAGACCTTGGGCTCGTATGTCGCCGCTACTTTTTCGGATATGCGAATGCTCTTGCTAAGGTCCATTTGTTCCAGGACTAGGACGGCAGTCATGATCTTGGTGGTCGAAGCCATAGGCCGGCGGACGTACGCATCCCATTCGTAGAGCACCCTGCCCGTCCCCATGTTGATAACAATCGCCGACGGTGACGATATCTTCGGAGCGTCGAGTGCGAAACCACCCAGATCGTCGGCGTCGACTGTGAAGCTGACCGACCGCGTCGGCTTGGTAGGGAGAGCGGTGGTGCTGCTCGATCCCTGAGCCACACCGACCAGGGCCGCGACCGTCACCACAAGTACGGCTAAGAAGACGAGAACCGCCAGCGGCCGCCCCCGCCGGGCTGAAAGACGCATCATGGCTGCGAGTATAGCATGAGGCGGCGCTCGTACCTCTGGACGGTCCACTGCACCGCCGGGACCGAAAAGCCCGATGCTATACTGCGGGCCGGAGAGCTTGCCCAGGGGGTCTGATCAGGGAGGTGCCACAATCGCCGAAGTGCTGCGACGCGCATGGAGCCGCCTCACCCGCAAACAATGGTTGATCGTCTACCCCCTTGCGCTGGCCATCATCCACACCCTGGCTTTTCTTGCCGTCTACGCCTCCGGGGAGGCAAGTATCCGCTGGAGCGCGTTCTTCACGGCCAACTTCGGGCGTTGGGAGTACATCCGTGATCACTTCGTCGCTGAGTTTTCGTTCGAGTCGGTCCTCGCAGTAGCGGCATTCGCCGGACTGGCGGTCTGCTTGCTCACGGCCATGATACGCGCGCCGTTCTTCCGAGCCGTCGCCGGCCAGTCCTATCCCAGGGCTCCGCGGGGATGGACCGAGGCTGGGAACCTCTTTGTCTTCTACCTTTTCTGGTACCTGGTCCTGTGGCTGCTCCCGATGGTGGGGCCGAGGGAAGGCATCCTTGCCCAGGTGGCAGCCGCGTCCACCTGGGTAGTGGGTATCCTGGTGGTGTTCGCCGACTACGTCATCGTATTCGAAGGGCGGGGGGTGCTTCGCTCTCTGCACAGGAGTCTCCGCCTTCTGCGGCCCGGCTGGCCGGCCGTAGTCATCATCTTCATCATCGTACAGTTGATATATCTCGGCATCTACAGCCTGTACGGTCTCTATTACCGTGACAATGTGCAGGTATTCATCCTTCTGCCCATCAGCCAGCTACTGGTCGAGGCGTTTGTGGCTCTTCTGGCCGACTTGGTCCTGATATTCCTCTACGAGGATCTTCGCCGACGCCGTCCCAGCTGACCGAAGCGCACATCTCCCTTGTTAAGGAACGATCAGCACCGTCGGCTGTGTCGTCGATGCGGGCTCAGGGCCGCTCCTCTCCTCGCTTCCTTGGATGACCCCCCCAAGCACGAGCGCGCTCACAACGGCCACCACAACGATCAGGATGACCACCGGCAGCGCCATGCGGAAGTCCGGCTGCCTCTGCCGGAACAACGCCTTTGGTGAGTTTATGGCGTCGAAGGCTGTGGAGTCGTCGAAAGCCGTACGCT
This sequence comes from Actinomycetota bacterium, assembly GCA_012729575.1. Classification (GTDB taxonomy): domain Bacteria; phylum Actinomycetota; class Thermoleophilia; order RBG-16-64-13; family RBG-16-64-13; genus RBG-16-64-13. Next base: position 30,372 of record JAAYCW010000110.1, read on the forward strand.
CCTCAGCATCGATCTCGTTGCGCTCCTCATCGACCACGGCCTGCGGCCCTCCACAGAGCAGATCGCATCTCTTGAGCCTCGAGCCGCGCGGCATCCAACCAATGGATCCCAGGTCGCTTCCTGTAGGCGTACAGAATCGCTCTGGCAGAGTTGACGACCGTCCCCGTACCATCTTCGTCGAATAGACCGCTCAGTTCGGTGGCCTTCGCCCCCTGAGCCCCGTAACCCGGGACTAGAAACGGCACTCCGGCCATCCTCGCTCTCAATTCCGCACCCTGAGCGGGATACGTTGCGCCGATCACGGCACCCACGGACCGGTAACCCCGGCTCCCCTCGCTCTCCCTCCCCCAATACTCAACCAGACCCGCCACCCGGCGGTAGACCGTCTCGCCTGAGGATAACTCCAGATCCTGAATGTCGGCAGAACCGGCGTTCGAGGTCTTCACTAAAACAAAGACTCCCTTCCCGGATTCCCGAGTCCGGCGCAAGAACGGCTCGAGCCCATCCGCGCCGAAATAGGGATTCACCGTGACGGCATCCGCCCCGGCGACATCTAGATGGGCCCGGGCATAGGCTTCGGCCGTGCTCCCGATGTCACCGCGCTTCACGTCGCCGATCACTAGGTATCCCATGTCTTTGGCCATAGTGACCACATCCTCGTAAAGCGCGTACCCCCGGCTACCGAGAGCCTCGAAGTATGCTATCTGGGGCTTGACGGCCATGGCCTCGCCGGTGAGGGCGTCCAGCAGGGCTGTGAGGAACTCCCGGTAACACGCCTCATGCATCTCATCGTCCCCGGCGTACTGCGCCCGGGGATGCGCGTCCCTGATCTCAGACGGAAGTAGCGCGAAATCAGGATCCAATCCCACCACCACATGGGATTGTTTGCCCTCTATGGCCGCCAGGAGCCGGTCGGCGAAGTTATCTGCAGTCAACTTGCCACTCCTCTATATGCTGAACCCCTCGCCCCACACACAGCCACGCGCAGGCGGATCGACCCACCCTGCAACTGCTCCGCTCGACGCGAAAGAGAAGGGCCGCACAAGGCGGCCCTTCTGACTCACCCGCAAAACAGCAGGATCACTTGACGGCGTTCTTCAGAGCCAACCCCGCACTGAACTTCGGGACCTTGGTCGCCGCGATCTTGATCTTGGCCTTAGTCTGCGGATTGATGCCCTGCCGCGCGTCACGCTTCTGCACGTAGAACTTGCCGAAACCGGTGAACTGGACCTCTTCCCCCTTCTTCAGCGATTCGGTGACCACTTCCACGAATGCATCCACAACTGCGGCTGCGTCTTTCTTAGTCAGGCCACTCTTTGCTGCGAGTTTGTCCACAAAATCAGCCTTGGTCACGACATCCTCCCTTTGTCCGCGAAGTACGCACTTACCTTAGCAACACTACCAAGCCCGCACAAGCGTTTTTTTCGCTCTACGTAGCGGAATACGCACATTTTAACGCGTTGGCGCGATTCCGAGTGCAGACGACGTGAACAGAGGTCGTAGCCGCAGTCCGGCGGCGGCCGCCGCGGCGCCGCCCCCCTCTTCCCGATCGACCACACAGAACAAATCGTCTACCTTGAGACCCGCCTCGCGCAGAGCATCCGCCGCCTGTATGGCCGCGCCTCCCGACGTCACTATGTCTTCAATCAGGGCGATCCTCTCTCCCTGCGAGAATCTGCCCTCTATAAGCTTCTGCGTGCCGTAGTCCTTGGTAAGTTTCCGGACCAAGAGCAATGGTAAACCAAGTTCCAGCGAAAGACCGGCTCCCAAGACGATCCCGCCCAGTTCCGGCGCCGCCAGGCGGTCGTACTGTGTTCCCCCGGCCAGCTCATTCCTGATCATGTCGGCCATCTCGTAAACGATCCCCCGGAGCACCCGGGGATCCGTTTCGAAAAGATACTTGTCGAGATAGTACCGACTCCGACGGCCCGAACGCAGAACGAAATCACCCTCCAGATACGCCGCTTCCAGCAGAGACCTGCCAAGAACCTCTTTGTCCATGTTTCCTCCTCTTCGTCCCCCATCAGGACCAAACACAACGCTATCTGATTGTCAGGTCCCTGAAACGGCGATCCCTTGAACGGCCACCGACGGCGTACGCACGCTGCCATGCAGCGGTATCCATCGTGCATCTCCACCCAGGTCGCTCACCGAACTGAGGAACTGCAGGAAGTCGGTAGCGATGGTCACCTCGCGAACCGGTCTGCCGGCCGCTCCCCCCTCGATGAGGCGCCCCGTCGCCCCAACGGATATCTCTCCGCTTACGGGGTTCACACCCGAGTGTAGGCCGGCGACGCTGTCCACGTATAGACCTTCACCGACTCGGGCCATGACATGGGCCAGGTCGCCCTCGCCCGGTCTCACGATCAGGTTGGTCGCAGTCACGCCGGGCAGGCTCCGGTACGAGCCCCTGCCCGCGTTGCCGGTCGACCGGGCTTCCCCATCTTCTTTGCGGGCCGTGTAGCTGCTGTGCAGATATGAACGAAGGATCCCGTTCTCGAATAATGTGGTCTTCTGTTGAGGAACCCCTTCTCCGTCAAAGGGGTTGGTCGCCATACCCCGAGCGGCCAGCCCGTCATCGTACAAAGTAAGCAGGGGTGAAGCGACCGCCTCCCCCAACCTACCGGCGAGCACTGATCTCCCTTTCTGCACGGCGTCCGCACTCAAGGCCTGCACTACGCTCGCGAGAAGAGCGGCCGCAACTTCGCTGTCGAACACCACCGCGTACGAACCGGTGGGGCAGGGACGAGCCCCGAGAAGTGCACTCGCCCTTTCGGCCGCATCCCGACCTGCGCGTTCCGAATCCAGAGTGGCAGGGTCCCGGCCCAGACAGAACCCCAAGCCTGATTGACGGTCTCCCCCATGCCCGGCATGCGCTACCACATAGCCGAAACAGAATGATTGCTCCGCTTCGGCTTCGATCCCCTTCGTAGAGGCGATGGCGACACGAGCCTCCTCGTCCGAGTAAACGCTCTCTTCGACGACCTCGATTTCCGGAACCGCCAGAGCCGCGGCTTCGGCCTCCAAGGCTATCTTCGTCTTGGCCTCCAGACTCGTGCCGGATACTCCAGCGTGCCAAAGATCTGGAACCACCGGATAGCTTCTCGGAGGCACTTCGGGTAGGTCGGCGTAGGGATCCGCATCAGCAGCTCTGAGGTTGTCGACGGCCTGAGCGAGCACTCTGTCCAGACCACCCTGGCCGAGATCGGATGTACACGCATAGCCCACCCGGCCATCGCGGACCGCTCGCACGCCGAGCCCCCGCGGCTCGGCGACGGCGACCGCCTCTACCTCACGGCCGAATACTTTGATATTCACCGTCCTCCCGAACTGGACGTACACCTCCAGATCGGCACCGACCCGGCGTCCCCGGGCTAGGACGGTCCGGGCCACCTGCAAAGGCGACGCCGGTCCGAGGCTGTTCCGAGCTGCGGAGCTCTTCATGAAAGACTCGTGCCTCCTACGGTCAATTCCCGGATGCGTAGAGTAGGCTGGCCGGTGCCCACCGGCACTCCCTGGCCTTCCTTCCCGCAAGTGCCCGGCTTCATCTCCAGATCGTCCGCCACGGCATCTATACCCTGCAGTACCTCGAGGCCGCTGCCGATCAAGGTAGCACCTCGGACCGGCGTGGTGATCTTCCCATTCTCGATGAGATACCCCTCGGCTACTCCGAATACGAAATCCCCCGTGGCGGGATTCACCTCACCGCCCGATAACGACTTCGCGTAGAGAGCGCGAGGTGTATCGGCGATGATCTCTTGGGGGGTGTGCCGGTCCGCGCCGAAGTAGGTGTTCGTCATGCGCGGATAAGGCAGATAACGATAATCCTGCCGACGCCCGTTGCCCGTCAGCGTCAGCCCCAGCCGGACGGCACGTAGCCGATCGGTGAGATACCCGGTGAGCACCCCGGCCTCGATGAGCGTGGTTCGCTCGCTGGGAGTACCTTCATCGTCGCACGCTCCGGTCCCCCACATGCCCTCACCCAGGCCGTCGTCATAGGCGAACACGAACTCAGGAGCAACCCGACAGCCGATCTTCCCTTCCCAGACACTTGTCTTCTTGAGGATGTAGTCGGCCTCCAATCCGTGCCCGCAGGCCTCATGGAAGAGCACACCCCCGAAGCCGTTCGCCAAGACCACAGGCATGCGACCCGTCGGCGCCGGCTCTGAATCGAGCATCGTGACCGCTCTCCGTGCAACGTCGGTCGCGAGTGAGATCACTTCGTCGTCGTCGGGCAGCCTGAATCCGTCGCGCAGCGCGAGACCGTCGCGGCCGATCTGGATCAGTCCGCCCCTCTGTGTCATCACCGTGATGGCGAGCGATACGCGGATGCGGTCGTCGCTCGACAGGAGACCATCCGACGTGGCTATCCACACCCGCTGCCGGCTCTCGGCATAACCCGCAATTACCTGACGCACCTCAGAAGACACGGATCGCGCCGTTTCGTCGGCAATGTGCAGCAAGCGCGCTCTGCCGGCAGCGTCAGAGGGAATCTCCTTCTGAGTGACGCGTGGGGGCATGCTGGTCGGGGGCTTGCCTTCCGCCCGTTCGACCACGACCATGACTCCCATATCTCCCTGCGTCTGGGTACCGCTGAGTTCCCCCGCCAAACGTCCGAGAGCAGCCTCGTCAACCGCATCCGCATACCCGAACAACGAGGACAGACCGCGCGTGACTCTTATCGATCCGCCCAGATCGCTTGCAGAAGTGACGCTCTCCACCCTGCCGTCCTCCAGGCGCAAGGATAGCGATCGCCGCTCCTCCACGAAGAGGTCGGCCATGTCACCGCCGCCGCTCAGCGCGCAGGCCACCACCTGCCCGGCCATCTCCGCTGTAGGTCCCGTGTACTCCACAAAGCCTCCGCTCCCCCGCCGGTCCACACCGGCCCCATGTCTTGCAGGCAGCCTGCCTTCACACCACTTCATCCTATAGCCGGTCGTCCCGGATCCGGGTTGGCTCCATGATAATCCCAGTTGCGTCCGAGGAGAACAGGAGCAGAGCAACGGCGCCGCCGGTCGCCGGGGCAAAAAGCCCGGCCCCAGACCGGCGGCGCCGTTACAAGCGCTGATGAGGCGCCGGCTGCCTATCCTAAGGGCTTACGCCAGCGGTATATCTCCCAGATTGATGTCTGCAGTCGTGGTGTCGAGATCTGCGAAGCGCTTGACCTTACGACCACTCTTGATCTCCAGGTCATAGACGCCGTCGGCGATCCCTTCAAACCAGAAGT
>JAAYCW010000111.1 GCA_012729575.1 Actinomycetota bacterium
CGACTCATATTTTATAATGCCTTCATGCTAAGCAAACTAGCTATCAAGACGCAGCGAATATCGGAGGATAGGTAATGGGCAAGATCATCGGTATCGACCTTGGCACGACCAACTCTGCCATGGCCGTGCTGGAAGGCGGCGAGCCGACCATCATCCCGAACGCGGAGGGTGGGCGCACCACTCCGTCTGTGGTGGCTTTCACCAAGACCGGGGAACAGCTGGTCGGTACCGTGGCGAGACGCCAGGCCGTCACCAACCCCGAAAACACGGTCTTCTCTATCAAGCGGTTCATGGGGCGCAAGTTCGCCAACGTTAGCGAAGAGATGAAGATCGTCCCGTACGCGGTTGTAGAAGGTCCCAATAGTGACGTGCGAGTGCAGATCAAAGACGAGCAGTACTCGCCGCCGGAGATCTCGGCGAAGATCCTGCAGAAGCTCAAGCGCGATGCCGAGGCCTTCCTGGGCACCGAGGTCACCGAGGCGGTCATAACCGTACCGGCCTACTTCGACGACGCCCAGCGGCAGGCGACCAAGGACGCCGGCATCATCGCCGGTCTCGAGGTCAAGCGTATCGTCAACGAGCCGACGGCGGCTTCACTGGCCTACGGGCTCGACAAGGAGAACGAGCAGACCGTCCTGGTCTTTGACCTGGGCGGCGGCACCTTCGACGTCTCCATTCTGGAGCTCGGCGACGGCGTGTTCGAAGTCAAGTCCACCAACGGTGACACTCATCTGGGGGGCGACAACTTCGATAAGGCCGTGGTCGACTGGATCGTGAGCGAGTTCCGCAAGCAGAAGGGCGTCGACCTCACCCAGGATCGCCAGGCTCTCCAGCGCCTCTACGAGGCGGCTGAGAAGGCAAAAGTGGAGCTCTCCTCGGTGCTTGAGACCACCATCAACCAGCCCTTCATCACTATGGACCAGAGCGGCCCGCTCCATCTGGAGATGACGCTGACTCGGGCCAAGTTGGAGGAACTCACGAGCGAGCTGCTCGACCGGGTGGTCGCTCCCACCAAGCAGGCTATGCAGGATGCCGGCCTCAAAAACGGCGACATCGACCAGGTGATCCTGGTGGGTGGTATGACCCGCATGCCGGCGGTGGTGGAGAAGGTACGGTCGCTCACCGGCAAGGAGCCGCACAAGGGCATCAACCCGGATGAGGTGGTGGCTTTGGGCGCGGCGATCCAGGGAGGCGTGCTGGCCGGGGAGGTCAAGGACGTGATCCTTCTCGACGTGACCCCGCTCTCCTTGGGTATCGAGACCAAGGGCGGAGTGTTCACCCGGCTCATCGATCGCAACACCACCATCCCCACGCGGAAGAGTGAGATCTTCTCCACGGCGGAGGATGGGCAGACGTCGGTCGAGATCCACGTGCTCCAGGGCGAGCGCGATCTGGCCGCGTACAACAAGACGCTGGGCAAGTTCCAGCTGATGGGTATACCGCCGGCGCCTCGGGGCATCCCACAGATAGAGGTGACGTTCGATATCGACGCCAACGGAATCACTCACGTATCGGCGAAGGACCTGGCTACAGGTAACGAGCAGAAGATCGTCATCAAGAGCTCCAGCGGTCTTAACGACGATGAGATCAAGAAGATGGTCCGCGATGCAGAGATGCACGCCGATGAGGATAAGAAGAAGAAGGAGCTTGTAGACGCCAAAAACCAGGCCGAGCACCTGGTGTACTCCACACGCAAGTCGCTGAAGGAGTTCGGCGACAAGGTGGACGGCGCCTCCCGCGGCGAGATCGAGAGTGCAACGAACGACCTGGAAGAGGCCCTCAAGGGTGACGACCTGAACCTGATCAAGAAACGTACCGAGAGTCTGCAGGAGGCCGCCTACAAGCTGTCCGAGGCCGCGTATCAGGCGGCGCAGGCTGCGCAGGGCGGCGGGGCCGGAGGCGGCGCGGGTGGTGCCGGTGGTCCGGGCGAGGGTGCCGGGACGGCCGAGGACGAAGTGGTTGAAGAGGCTGATTACGAGGTAATCGACGAGGACGAGAAGTAAGAGTTTTGCGCCCCCGCTGTTCGTGGGCGGGGCGGGCAAGAAGAGGCAAGCCGACCGGCCGCCTGGGCGGCGGCCGGGCCGCGGCCCGCGGAAGGCGGGCGCGGCAGAAGGAGAAAAGGAGGTAGAAGGCAATGGCAATCGTCAGATGGGATCCTTTCCGCGAGTTGACGGCGCTGCAGACAGAAGTCAACCGTTTATTCTCCCGAGTGGGTGGCGGTGACGTTACCGAGCGGCAGTCGTGGACTCCCTCGATCGATGTGATCGAGACCGACGACAGCATCAAGCTGAAGGCAGAATTGGCCGGTATGGACCCGAAGGACATCAGCATCGAAGTGCAGGACAATGTTCTTACGGTGAGCGGTGAACGGCGGTTCCAGGAAGAGGTGAAGGAAGACAAGTACTACCGCATCGAGCGGCGGTACGGATCGTTCACCCGCTCGCTGGCTCTGCCCCAGACGGTCGACGAGAACGGCATCGAAGCCAAGTATGAGAACGGCGTGCTGGAAGTGACCGTTCCGAAGGCAGAGGTCGCCAAGCCCAAGAAGATCGCCGTGGCCATCGGCGAGCATAAGCCTGAGACGGTGGAAGCTCATGCCACGGAGAGCGAGTCGTAACGACTTCGTGGCTGTGTTGCTGCGTCGTCGGAGAATCGCATGACGACCGATAGGCGAGGGCGGCGGCTACAGGCCGCCGCCCTCATAAGAAGGACTCCCGCGGCTCTGTGCCGGTAGGGAGAATCGAGAGCGAAAGATGGGCTCATGACCACAGGCAAGAGACAGATTCCGATCAATGATCATGCCCCCGGTGATCCGGTGAAGACGGCTCATGACCAGAAGAGCCGGACAGGGTCCCGTGCCGGTGCCTCGAGGAAAGGAGCGCCGGAGAGTGGAACAGCAGCGGCGCGCAATGAGACGAGCGCCGGGCACAACACCCCGACCCAAGCGAGCGGTACTCAGGCTGGTGAGCGCGACGGCTTGACCGCCGACCGAGACGCCTTGGCTGCGGAGAGAGATGGTCTGGTTGCCGAACGCGATGGTTTGGCGGCGGAGCGCGATAGTCTTAACGATCAGCTGCTTCGCCTACGGGCCGAGTTCGAGAACTACCGTAAGCGCGCTTCCCGCGAAGCTTTCGAGTCCCACGTTCGCATTCAGTGCGAGGTGATGAACGATTTTCTGCCGGTATTGGACAATCTTGAGAGAGCGCTAGACGCCGCCGAGCACCACGAAGAGGGCAAGGTGCTCGAGGGTGTGCGTATGACCCGGGACATGTTCGCGGGCCTATTGGCTCGCTCTGGAGTGGAGGAGATCGAGGGCGTGGGCGCACGGTTCGATCCCCAGGTACACGACGCGGTGGCCGTGCAGCCGTCCGATCAAGAGGAGGGTTTGGTGGCGGCGGTCCTCGAGCGGGGCTACCGGCAGGGGGATCGAGTCCTTCGGCCGGCTCGGGTAATGGTCTCTGCGGGACGGGCCGGGTCGGGCAGTGGTAGCGCTCCGGCGGCCGGTTCGCCGGATCCCGGCGACGTTAGCGCGACCGGATAATAGCGAGGCATCATGGCCACGAGTACCCGCGATTACTACGACGTCCTGGGGGTCAAGAAGACCGCCGGCGAGGATGAAATCAAGAAGGCGTACCGCAAGCTGGCGCGCAAGTATCATCCGGACGCCAATCCTGACGACCCCAAGGCTGAAGAGAAGTTCAAAGAGGTGTCGAGCGCGTACGAGGTGCTCTCCGACCCGGAGAAGCGCAAGCAGTACGATGCCGGACCCTCCTTCTATGGACAGGGGCCACAGAGCGCAGGCGGTGGCGGATTCCGCGGCTTCCAGGGTGGGCAGCCCATGGGTGGCGACTGGGCGGACCTCTTCGGCAACCTGTTCGGGGGCGGCGGTGGAGGCGGCTTCAGTGGTGGAGGCTTCGGCGGGGGCGGTCGCCGGCAGCAGCGGGCCGAGCGGGGAGAAGACGTCAGTGTGGCGGTGAAGATCTCCTTTGCCGACTCGCTGAAGGGCGTGACCACCAAGGTGAGCGTGCCGCTCACCGTGCAATGCGATACCTGCAAAGGGAGTGGGGCGGCGCCGGGGACTTCGCCCGTCACCTGCCCGCAGTGTCAGGGCCGCGGCGTGGTCAGCCAGAGCCAGGGGTTCTTCGCCCTGAGCCAGCCCTGCAGTCGCTGTCGAGGTACCGGAACCATAGTGGAGAACCCATGCCCTACCTGCGGCGGGACCGGGTTGACTCGAGCGCTCAAGAAGTTCACCGTTCCGTTGCCGGCGGGGGTGAAGGATGGCACCAAGATCCGACTGAAGGGCAAGGGCGAACCGGGTTTGCGGGGTGGACCCGCGGGCGACCTGTACGTCATTGTTCAGGTGGATGAGAGTCCGCTGTTCGAACGGAGAGGTGCGGATCTGCAGATACGGGTCCCGGTCACCATGGCCGAGGCGGCTCTGGGAGCGACCGTCCGGGTGCCGACTCCGGAAGGGGGGAGCGTGGCCCTCAAGGTCCCGGCGGGCACGCAGGAGGGCAGGCTCCTCAAGATCAGAGGTAAGGGCGCACCGCGGCTGGGAGGGTCGGGCAAGGGCGATCTGATCGCCCGCGTCAACGTCCTGACTCCCGAGCGTCTGAACGGGGAGCAGAAAGAGCTGCTCAAGAAATTCGCCGAGTCGCGCAAAGAGGACCCGCGGGCGGGTCGACCCGGCTGGCCGGCCTGAAAGCGAGGCGGAAGTGCCCTTTGATGACAAGATGAAGCCTGTGTTTATGATCTCTGTGGCTGCGGAGTTGGCCGAGATGCATCCGCAGACACTGCGCATGTACGAGCGGCGCGGTTTGATACGGCCTCAGCGCTCGTCCAAGAGCACGCGACTTTACTCCCTGGAGGACGTCGAGCGTCTACGTCGCATCCAGCAGCTCGTGGGTGAATGTGGCCTCAACCTGGCGGGTGTGGAACGGGTCCTGCAGATGGAGGAGCAATTGGCCCGGCTCGAGGGCAAACTCGAGAGACTCCAAGCCGAGCTTGAGCGTCTGTCCGAACAGGCTGAGAAAGAGCTGGAGGCGGTGCATCGCAGTTACCGCAAGGAGTTGGTGCCGTTCACCGGACCGGGCGAAGTGGTTCTGGTGACACGGCAGCGCCGTAGTCGTCGGTGATTGAGCGCGTGCCGGACCGCGACCGACAGCCTTCGCAACGGCTCCCGATGGACGAAGAGCCCTGGAGCGACGAGTCCTTCACCGACGACAACATGACCCCGAGGGAGGCAGTCGAGCAGCCCTGCGCGAATCACCCTCGACGCATGACGATGGTGACGTGCAGCACCTGCGGTAAGCCGCTTTGCCCGGATTGCATGGTCTACTCAGCCGTGGGCGTGAAGTGCCGGGACTGCGCGAAGATGCCTCGTTCGTCCCGGGTGACCCTCAAGACCGGTCTTCTGCTGCGGGCCGTGGCCGGTGGTCTGGGAGCGGGGACGGCGGTCGGATTCGTCTATTACTACATCCTGGGGAGCATCGGCTTCTTCTTCCTTTTCATCTTCATAGCCGCCGGGATCGGATATCTCGTCGGTGAGGCGGTATCACGAGCCTCGGGGCGCTATCACGGGTGGCAGACTGCGGTCATAGCGGCGGTCTCCACAGTCTGGGCGTTCGTCTTCCCTCCGGTGGTGGCTGCCTTCGTGAGTTTCGGAGTCAGCTGGGATGCGGTGGTGTTCAGCGTCTCCGGCCGCGGCGCGGTAAATTGGGTCGTGATGGCCTTCGCTGGGTACCTGGCCTGGCGCCGGAACCGGTGAGTCATTCGAGTGTGGGGTAGTTCTGGCACTCTCGATAGTGGAGTGCCAGATACCTGTGCATGTTTGCCCGGTTTTGGGTATACTGGGCCGACGAAGAATCAGGAGGTCTGAGAGCCTTGCCTACATATGAGTATCGTTGTGTTTCGTGTCAGCATCAGTTCGAGCGTTTCCAGCGGATGTCGGACGAGCCGGTCAAAGAGTGTGAGATCTGCGGCGAGCCCGTGAAGAGGTTGTTGTTCCCCGTGGCCATCCAGTTCAAGGGCAGCGGGTTCTACACGACCGACTACGGTCGGCGCAACGCGTTGGGTCACGCGGCTTCCCACACGGCTAACGGCGGCTCGGAGTCGTCCGGAGGATCCGATTCGCCCCCGAGTTCGGATGACGGCGGATCGTCTGGATCGTCCAAGTCGGCGGGGCCTGAGGCGAGCGCATCTGTCACTGCCGCCGCTGCCGGCAAGAACGCCTGATCTCCGCGCGGGCGGCCGGAATGGCTAGGGACTGCGCGCTCGTCGCCTTCGGCGCCTCGCGCCCGCTCATCGTACTTACCAACGACGATGGTGTGAGCTCGCCGGGCCTTGCCGTACTCAAGCAGGCTTTGGAGCCGCTTGGGGACGTGCGCATCGTCGCTCCCGACCAGAACCGGTCCGGCGCGGCTCGGAGCATCACCATGCGCAGTCCGTTGTGGGTGGAAGAGGTGGAACTGCCGGATGGCAGCCTAGCCTTCAGCACCGACGGCACACCGGTAGACTGCGTCCGCATGGCGGCTCTGGGTTTGCTCGACCGGCAACCGGATCTGATCGTCTCCGGAATCAATCTGGGCGGCAACTTGGGAGACGACATCACTTACTCGGGGACGGTGGCGGCGGCTCTGGAAGGGATAATGCTGGAAATCCCCGCCATAGCCATATCGGCCGACGGCTATCACGCGGGGTACGACCTGTCCGTACCGGGCCGCTTCGCCCGGCGCCTGGTGTCCGTGGTACTGGAGCAGGGATTTCCCTCCAAGACCCTCCTCAATGTGAACTGTCCCGACCGGTCTTGGGAGGATATCGCAGGTGCGCGACTGACTGTGCTGGGCAAGCGCATATATGGGGACAAGGTCGAGTACCGGGAGACCAAGGGCAGGCGGCGCGGGTATCACATCTACAACGACGATCTCAGCTGGCACCAAGAACCAGGCACGGACTTCACAGCCGTCGCCGAAGGCTGGATATCCGTGACCCCGCTGCATTTCGACCTCATGTCCCACGAGGCTTTGGATGCACTGCAGGGCTGGGAGACTGCTCTGTGCACTTGGGACGGGGATTGATTCTTGCATGAAGGCCAATCCTCAGAGGCCGCTGCCGAACCCTGATGACTCTCTCGCATACAAGGCGGTCATCTTCGATCTTGACGGCACCATCGTCGATTCGGTTGAGTTGATTGTTATCTCGTTCCAGCATGCCATACGGGAGGTGTTGGGCCGCGAGGTGTCGCGAGAGGAATCCATCGTGGGTGTGGGCCGACCCTTGCGAGAGCAGATGGTGTCCTTTAGCCCCGAACACGCAGACGAGCTGGTGGCGGTATACAGGGAGTTCAACCACCGGGAACACGACCGTATGCTGAAGCTGTATGAGGGCATCCTGGACCTCCTGGACGGTCTGGCGGGGGCCGGGATCAGGCTGGGATTGGTCACGTCGAAATCCCGGTATACGACTCAGATGGCCTTTGATCTGACCGGCATCGGAAGCTACTTCGATGCGACTGTGTGTGCTGATGAGAGCGGCGGTAACAAGCCTTCTCCAGAACCCATATGGGCCTGCCTCCACCAGCTCTCGGTGTCTGCGGAGGACGCCGTTTACGTCGGCGATAGTCCTTCGGATATCCAAGCCGCTCGGGCTGCGCGCGTGAAAGCTATAGGGGTCACGTGGGGGGTCTTCGACACAGCTACTCTTGAGGCTGAAAAGCCGAACGCACTGGTTCATACTATCCCTGAGCTGGCAGTGGTTTTGGGCGTCTAGTCCAGGAGGGACCGGTGGTGGAACGCGGTTCGGCGTCGGATGCCGAGCGGATCGAGGAGTTGCGGGCGCTCGTCCGCCATCACGAGTACCGTTATTACGTGCTCGATAGCCCCGAGATCTCAGACAGTGAGTACGACTCGATCTTCCGCGAGCTTCAGGATCTTGAGGCGGTACACCCGGAGTTGGTCACGCCGGACTCTCCGACCCAGCGTGTCGGCGGAGAGCCGTTGGCAGGCTTCGCGCAGGTGCGGCACGGGGAGCTGATGCTGTCTCTGGCCAATGCCAAAACCGAGGACGAGCTGCGCGCCTGGCATCAGCGAGTGGTAAGGCTGGCCGGCGAAGCCGGTGCAGGGTCTGAGTCGTTGCGCTTCGTGTTGGAACCCAAGATCGATGGCCTGGCCGTTTCGCTCCGGTATGAGGACGGTCGTCTGGCGGTAGGGGCTACGCGAGGGAACGGTGAGATCGGAGAGGACGTCACGGGCAACCTGCGGACCATCTCGACGGTACCGTTGGCCATGCTGGCTGCCGCGCAACCGCATCCCCCGGTGGTTGAAGTGCGCGGGGAGGTCTACCTGCCTCTTGCTGCGTTTGCCGAACTGAACGAGCAACGTGTGGCGGCGGGAGAATCGACTTTCGCGAACCCACGCAACGCGGCGGCCGGTTCTCTCCGGCAGCTGGATCCTCGGGTGACGGCATCGCGGCCTCTGGCCACTTGGTTCTACGGTGTGGGTGAAGTCGAGGGACGGGACTTCGCCAGCCATGCGGAGGTGCTCGAGTGGTTGCGCGAGAGTGGCTTCAGAGTCAATCCACATGTACGGGGCGTGGCCACAGTCGATGAGATAGTGGCGGGTTGCCGGGAGTGGCAGGAGCGTAGGGACAAGCTGGATTACGACATCGACGGAGTGGTTGTGAAGCTTGACGACCGTCGTTTGCAGGCTGCCCTCGGCGCCGTGGGCCGGGATCCGCGTTGGGCGGTGGCCTACAAGTTCGCTCCTAGCACGGCCCAGACCCGCTTGCTAAGAATCCACGTCAACGTCGGCAGGACTGGGGTGCTCAACCCCTGGGCGGAGCTGGAACCTGTCGAGGTGGGAGGGGTCACGGTAGAACGGGCCACTCTGCACAATGAGAACGATATCCGGCGGAAGGACCTGCGGGAGGGCGACCTGGTGATATTGCAGCGGGCAGGTGATGTCATCCCGCAGGTGGTGGCGCCACTCACCGATCTGCGCACGGGCGCAGAGAAGCCATTCTCAATGCCTGCCGAGTGTCCGGCCTGCGGCACACCTGTAGTGCGGACACCGGGAGAGGTGGCGGTGCGTTGCCCCAACCCGGAATGTCCCGGGAAGCTGTCTGAGGCGATCAAACACTTCGTCAGCAAGGGCGCCATGGATATCGACGGTGTTGGCGACAAGCTGGTCGATCGCTTGCTTAACCTGGGTCTCATCCGCGATGCGGCCGACCTTTACCGGCTAAAGACCGGTCAGTTGGCGGGTCTGGAGCGGCTGGGAGAGAAGTCGGCGGCCAACATAGTGCGGGCCGTGGAATCATCCAAGAATCGTCCACCGGCCAGGGTGCTCTTTGCTTTGGGTATCCCTCACGTCGGGGGTGAGAACGCGGAACTGCTCCTTCGGCGTTTCGGGAGTATTGAGGCCCTGGGCAAGGCCTCGGTCGACGAGATAGCGGAGACGCCGGGAATTGGGCCGGTCATCGCGGAGAGCGTGCATCAGTACTTCCGCGACCCCCGCAGTATCGACTTGATCTCGAGGCTGGAAGCGGCCGGTGTCGGCATGACCGCTGCTACAAGGGGTACATCCGGGAGCCTGCGGTCGGAGAACGATGAAGCGGCCGCGCAAGGAGGTGGACGGGGTGCGACCGGGGCCGCCGCATCTGGGCCGTTGGCGGGCAAGACCCTGGTCCTGACAGGCACGCTATCGACGTTGTCTCGACAGGAGGCAACAGATCTCATAGTCGGGGCCGGTGGCCGTGTTACGGGATCGGTCAGTTCGAAGACGGACTATGTGGTCGTCGGCGAGGAGGCCGGTTCCAAGCTGGTGAGGGCCCGGGAGCTCGGCATACCTTTGCTGGATGAAGAGGGGCTGCGCGCGGTGTTGAGCTCTTGACGGACCGTCTCCGGGCCGCTTCTTCCGACGTGAGTGGAGCGCTATTCCTCGACAGGGTTCCGCGGTGTCACGGTGAGAAAGCCGTCTTGCACCGTGACCTCCACCATCTTCTGCACCCGGGGCCGCCCTCTCTGGTCTCTGTGCAGGTGGCATATCACGGGGTCGAGCGACTTCAGGTGTTCGGCGGTGTCCCTTCCCATGGATAGCCAATCGGCTAGGGCAGCTTCGGGCTCGGGTGTCTGGATGGTGGCTAACCCGGAAGACCCGGCTGCGAGAGTCTCCAAGAAGACCGGGCCTTCACGGCGGGCCAACTCGCCCACAACCACCCAGCCGGGCCTCATATCTGCGGCTTTGCGGAATGTTCCGGCTCGGGCGGGGGTATTTCGCTTTGCCTTCAGCTGGACCGTGAAGGACCGCTCCCCGAGGGCCGGTAGGCCTTCGTCCGCGTCGTCAATGGCAACGATGCGTTGATCCTTGGGGAGGAGATCGATCAAGGCGTTGAGCAAGGTCGACTTCCCGACGTTCCCACCGCCGGTGATGAGCACTGTCCGTTTAAGTCCAAGGCAGCCGCTGAGGAAACGAGCGTGCCAGGGGCTCATCAGACTGTTGTCGACGAGACTGCGCAGGGTCAGATTGAGCACCAGTCGCTCTTCCGGTTCGACAGCCTCGATAGTCGCCTGGCTCGTGTTGAGGGCGAAAGCGTGTTTGAGTTGATACGCGTCGTAGGCCTTGACTAAAGACTGGGCCATCTGGGTCACCAAAAGCAGGTGGGCGCGTTCTTCATCCGAAGGTTCGTTCTCGGCGATGAGTTCGTCGGCGAGTCTCTTGAGGCCGTATTCATAAGCGGCCAAGATGCGCTGGCTGGGGGGCATCCTTTCCTCCGGGATCTCTAGACAGTTAGAGCCGCGCTTGGCACGTTGCGTACCATTTGTATCTCATATATCCTTGCAATCAGTCTGAACAGGGTCGCCGTGGAACGAGGCGGAGCTGAGGCGGCGAGGAGTCCATATCGGCTTGGGAATCGCGCTCTGTCTCTGGTGGGTGTTCAATCTCTCGTCTTGTCAAGGCTCCCCGATGGTTCGCCTGCTGTCGCTTGGTTGCCGGTCCAGTCGTTATATCGACCGGATGCAGGGACAAGATGAGGGGTCAGGGCATTCGGTGACCGTAGTGTGAACGCCGCGGCGCTGCAACCGTTCTGCGGCTGAGGAGGTCGTGGCGATGGATAACAACGTGAGTCTGGCGCTCCTTGCAGGAGGTCTGTCCACCCGCATGGGTGAGGATAAGGCCTTCGCTCCGTTCCGGGAGGGCACGTTGTTGGAGTGGATGCGGGATCGCCTTGCACCTCTGTTCAGACAGGCGTTCGTCGTCGCGCGCGACCCCTCGCGGTTCCATCACATCGGTCTGCCGATGATCAACGACGCGCTGCCGGAGATCGGGTCGGCGGTGGGCGTCTATTCGGCGGTGCTGGCCTCGCCTACAGAGAGAGTGCTGTGCGTGGCCTGCGACATGCCATTCGTGACCCCGCGTCTGCTGTGGGAGCTGGCTCAGGGGTCAGAGGGTTTCGACGTGTTCGTGCCCCGGCACCAGGGCTATCTACAGCCTCTTTGCGCCGTCTATGGCAAGGGCACGCTGGACGCGTATCGAGAGTTCATTCGTTCGGGGGGCAGGCGGATCTTCGACATTTATCCCGGTCTCAATACCGGCTATCTGGATATGGACGACGGGCGGCACGGCGATCCGGAGGAGCTGTTCGTCAACGTCAACACCCCTGAGGAGTTGGAGGCGGCTCGGAGCCGGTTGGGTGAGGACGGCGGAGGCTGGCGCGCGGCGCTCCAGCCCCGGATCCAGGCCTTCATGAACACCTGCCCACTTCCCGTCGTCTCCTTCATAGGGAAGAAGAAGTCCGGTAAGACGACGGTGGTGCTGGGAGTCGTGTCCGAACTGCGGAGCCGGGGCTACCGGGTGGCCGTCATCAAACACGACACTCACGGTTTTGAGGTCGACGTGCCGGGTACCGACTCTTACCGTTTTCGCGAGATCGGTGCCGAGGTGGTGGGCATCTCGTCACCCGACAAGTACGTCTGGCTGAACACCATCAAAGAAGAACGTTCGTTACAAGATCTGGTCCGACAGATCCGGGAGCCGGTCGACCTGGTCATCAGCGAAGGCTTCAAGAAGCAGGATGCTCCCAAGATCGAGGTGTCCCGGCGGGCGCGCAGTACTGAATTGGTGAGCACAGCTGATGAGCTCGTCGGCATCACAAGCGATCAATCCTTCCCCGACTACCCGGTCCCGAGATTCGGGCTGGATGATTTCCCTGGATTGGCCGACCTCATCGAAGAGCGTATACTTGTACGAGTATAACGGCTGAAACTCTCCGATCTTGAAAGAAGTCAGAAGTTGAATCCTCCTATGGGACATAAAGTCGACTACCTTCGCTTGTCGGTGACCGACCGGTGCAACTACCGCTGTGTCTATTGCATGCCACCCGAGGGAGTGCCGTTCAAACCCCACGAAAGCCTGCTCTCTTATGAGGATATGGCCTTCTTCGTGGAGAGGGCGGTGGAGATGGGGATCTCCAAGGTCCGGCTCACCGGGGGAGAGCCCCTGGTGCGCAGGGGGGTGTCCGACCTGGTTGGACTCATCCGTGCCACGTCGGGCATACACGGGATCTCACTCACCACGAACGGTGTTCTGTTGCCCCGCTTCGCGCATGAACTCAAGGCTGCCGGGCTCGACCGTGTCAACATCAGCCTGGACTCGTTGGATCCGGAACGTTACCGGCTCCTGACGAGGGGTGGCTCCCTGGACAACGTGCTCCGAGGGGTGGAGGCGGCACTCCGCGCCTCGCTCGACCCAGTGAAGATCAACGTGGTCATGATGCAGGGGCTACTGCCGGAACTGCCGGATTTCGTAGCCGTCACGCGAGATAGGCCGCTGCACGTGCGCTTCATCGAGTGGATGCCGGTGGGGGGCTGTGGGCCTCGGCTACCTGGTGATCTCCTGACCAAGGCTGACGCGATGGCCGTACTCGAGCGACTTGGTGCCGAAGGCTTGGGTAAGCCAACGCCCGTCCAGTCACCCGCAGGTTGGGGTCCGGCTCATTACTATCAGTTCCCCGGTCACCAAGGCACCATAGGATTCATCGGTTCGATGTCCGACCATTTCTGCGGGGAGTGTAATCGCCTTCGCCTCACGGCTGACGGACGGCTCAAGAACTGTCTCTTCTCCGACGACGAGGTGGACGTGAAGGGTGCTGTGCAGGCCCGTGATAGGGATGGCGTCCTTGCTTTGATTCAGGAGTCGCTCGACAAAAAGACCTTCAATAAGGATCTGATCTCTGGTTGGACGAGCCGGGGTATGTCACAGGTGGGAGGGTGACATGAATGATTCGCAATTGACTCATGTTGATGTGACCGGCGAGGCCCACATGGTGGACGTCGGCGGAAAGCAGATCACCCGACGGGCCGCACGGGCCGGGGCACGGGTATGGATGTCTCCCCGCACGTTGTCTCTTCTCGCGCAGCAGGCGCTGCCCAAAGGTGATGTCTTGGCTGTGGCCAAGGTGGCCGGCATCATGGCGGCCAAGCGGACGTCTGAGCTCATCCCACTCTGCCATCCCCTCTCTCTCACCCAAGTGGATCTGATGTTCACGGTTGCGGATGACGATGCGCGCATAGACATCGAGTGTGTTACCCGCACGGAAGACCGTACAGGGATAGAGATGGAGGCGCTCACCGGAGCCGCCGTGGCGGCTCTGACCATCTACGATATGTGCAAAGCCGTGGATCGAGGCATGATCGTAGGGGATATCCGTCTTCTGGAGAAGACCGGCGGCAAGGAAGACTATGTTCGGGACGAGGCGGCTTCCACTCCCCCTCCCGAGCATCCCGGTCCGGCTGCGCCGACGGGGGTAACCGGATGAGCGACACCACTCCGCGCCGCCCGCTGCGCGCGGCTGTGGTCACCCTCAGCGACAAGGCGAGCGTTGGGCTGCGCGTGGACGCTTCTGGCCCGTTACTGAAGGATCTTCTCAGCGGTTTGGGGTTCGAGGTCGGTGATTTGATGGTGATTCCCGACGATCAGGGGCTGATAGAAGCTGCGCTCATCAGGCTTGCCGAAGCGGGTGGCTTTGACTTGATCCTGACGACCGGAGGGACCGGGTTGGCGCCTCGTGACCGTACTCCCGACGCCACACTGGCGGTCGGCGACCGGGAAGTCCCCGGCTTCGCCGAGGCCATGAGAGCGGCCTCCCTGGCCGTCACTCCGCACGCGATGCTGAGCCGTGCGGTGGCGGTGATAAGAGGCAGCACTCTCATCGTCAACATGCCGGGTAGCCCGAAAGCGTGCCGCGAGCATTTTGACGTGATCGCCCCGGTACTCGACCACGCGGTGGAGACGCTCAGGGGAGAGGCGTTCGAGTGCGCTGCCTCTGAAGGCTCGTCAGGGTAGCGGGGTCCGCCCTCTAGGGCGTTGTATGCGCTGAGTGTTGGTCTTTGGCCTCTTTGGCGCGGTAGAGACTGGCATCCGCCTCTCGGAGAAGAGTCTCGGCATCCACCCCGTTCTCAGGACACGCGGCCGCTCCGAAGCTCACCTGCAGGCTGGCGAACGATCGACCGAGCTTGAAACGGGTCTTGTTGATGGACTCCGATATCCGGCGCCCGACCATCTGTATGGCGTTCAAGTCCGCCTCAGGCATGAGGATCAGGAACTCATCACCACCGAAACGGCACGGTATGTCCACGTCGCGGATGTTCATCCGCATGACCGTGGCCAGGTGGGTAAGGGCCGTGTCTCCCGCGGCATGACCAAATGTATCGTTCACCCACTTGAGGTTATCGAGGTCGAGCATCAAGATCGCGAAAGGATGCCTGTAGCGCTTGTAGAGCTCGACATGCCTCGCCAGCTCCGGCTCCCAATACCGGCGGTTATAGAGACCGGTCAGGCCGTCGGTGTGGGCGAGGCGATCCAGCTCGGCCCGCGCCTGGTGATGATATGCGGCCGTAGCGGCGGTCATGATGCGGTGCAGAGCCAGCCGAAGTATGCGGACCACCTGCAGTAGCTCCTGGTCCTGATGACGCAGGTTGCTCGCGAGCCGGTCCCAAATGGCGTCCTCTAAGGCGCAGAGACTATCGGCCAGCGAACCGATTGCTTCGGCCCCGTCTCGCTGAAGTTGACCCAGGCTCTCGGCCTGCTTGAAGTAAAGGCCGCCCTCTTCGAACTGCTCAAGGGCACTCTCATCGGTGAGGCAGCGGGTCAGTCCCTCGATCAGCTCGACGGATGTGCGGATACTCTCTTGCGTAGGGAAGCGCTCAAGGGCTTCGAGATCGTCGAGCTGGCCGACGAGACTGCCGAGCCACCTCTTGGTGATCTCCAATTTGTGAGCGTCGAGTATGGCGCCGGCCTTGGACATGATGGAGCGTCGCTCGAATCCGGCGGTTTCCCCCCCGGACGTCCTGGCCGGTTCCCCGCTTTCGTAATCGTTGTGCACGGGCTAACCCCTACGCTCACGATGCAATAATGCACACATTCTACAATCGGATCATGCTGTACCGCAAGGACCCGGGCTGATGCTGATAGTATTTTCGGATGAAGGCGGGTATTACTTGATGGTAAGTCCACTCGGCGGGCAGAGGGCGGTGGAGGTCGCATGCGAATTGGTTTCGATGCGCGTGAAGTGCGCTACCGGAAGGGTATTGCCACGTACTCCCAGAACCTGCTCCGTTGCTTCGCGGACTTGGGACTGGAAGTGGTGGTCTTTTGTGAGGACAGCCGCAAGGACATCATGCCGCGAAGCAGCTTCTTTGAGTTCGTAACCGCCAACATGGATCCTCTTGCCTCGTTCGGCCGATCCGGCTTCCGCGCCCTTGTCCAAAGAGCTCAGGTGGACCTCCTGCATGTGCCTAGTCCCTGGGCGCCCACGCCCATTCCGGTCCGCTTGGTCTCGACCATGCATGATGTGACCCCCTTCCTCTACCCACGCAGCGTACCGGCCACCCTCCGGTTGCGCTACAGGCGGCAACTCTCTGAGACCCTGCATCAGTCGCGCAGGGTCATAACCGTGTCGAAGATCCTCTTCTCGACACTGAGCATCTACGCGAGGGTGGATCCGGCCAAAGTCAGGGTCATCCACAACGGAGTCGCCGAGAGATTCTCGCCGCAGATGGATGGGGCAATTCTCGCGGCGGTGCGTCGTCGCTATTCGCTGCCGGAGCGTTTTGCCTTCTGGGCAGGCGATTTCCGGCCCGAGAAGAATGTCAGGTTCCTTCTCGACGCGTGGTCGAGGTTGGGAAGACGTCTGGCCGAGCTACCTACTCTCGTGCTCGCCGGTGCGCACAAATTGGAGTACCGGCAATTGAGAGACGAGGTCCAGAGGAGGAGTCTGCAGGACAAAGTCCTGTTCCCGGGATTCATCGGCGATGAGGACCTGCCCGCCGTGTACTCTGCGGCGGAGATCTTCGTGTTTCCGTCACTGGCGGAAGGTTTTGGGCTGCCCCCTCTAGAGGCGATGGCCTGCGGAACCCCGTGTGTCGTCTCCAATTCATCATCGTTGCCGGAGGTGACGGGATCCGCGGCCCTGTTGTTTGACCCGACTTGTCTCGAAGCTTTTGAGAACTGTGTCGCCCGAGTTCTGACCGAACCTGACCTGCGCGCGACCTTGAGAGAGGAGGGTCTGCGACGGGCGGGTGGTTTCAGCTGGACCAAGGCGGCGGACGAGACTCTCGAGGTCTATCGCGGTGCCTTAGGAGGATAGCCCTACCCAATGAAAGACCTGCGCGACTTCATCAGAATCCTTCGAGATAGAGGAGAGCTTTCGGTTGTCGAGACCCCGGTGGATCCCTTGCTGGAGATGACCGAGATCGCCGACCGGGTGGTCAAGGCCGGTGGGCCCGCGCTCCTCTTCAACAACCCCAAGGGGTACGCGTTTCCAGTCTTGATGAACCAGTTCGGCAGTGCGGAACGGATGTGCTTGGCGCTGCGGGCCGGGTCGTTTGGGGAGTTGGCCCGACGAGTGGAGGAGCTTACCGCTCTCGAGGTGCCCGGCAGCACCTGGGACAAACTGAGAGCCCTGGCTCGGCTCAAGCAGTTGGCGGGTCTGCAGCCGACCTTAGTCAAGCGGGGTGCCTGCCAGGAAGTCGTACTGACAGGCGATGAGGTCGATCTCGATCTGCTTCCCATCCTGCAGTGTTGGCCGCTCGACGGCGGCCGCTATATCACGCTCCCGCTGGTCTTCACCCGCCATCCGGTGACGGGCGTCCGGAACGTGGGTATGTACCGTCTGCAGGTCTTCGATAAGCGCACTACGGGAATGCACTGGCATATTCATAAGGATGCCGCCGAGCACTACCGGGTTGCTCGGGAACGCATGGAGGTGGCCGTCGCGATTGGGACGGATCCAGCCTTGACCTATGCAGCCACGGCTCCATTGCCCGGTGCCATAGACGAGATGCTGTTCGCCGGCTTCTTGCGGGGTGAGGCCGTGGAACTGGTTCAATGCCGGACGGTGGACCTCCAGGTGCCGGCCCACGCTGAGTTCGTCCTTGAAGGGTATGTAGATGTGGACGAGAGACGCACTGAAGGCCCCTTTGGTGACCACACGGGCTACTACTCGCCGGCCGACGAGTATCCCGTTCTGCACCTCACGGCTCTCACCCATCGCCGCGATCCTGTGTATTCCACCACCATCGTGGGGCAGGCGCCGATGGAGGACGCGTACCTGGGCAAAGCTACTGAGAGGCTGTTCCTGCCTCTGATGCGTCTTACCCTTCCAGAACTGGTGGACCTCGATCTACCCAAGGAGGGCGGTTTTCACAATTGCGCTCTTGTCTCTGTGGAGAAGCGCTACCCGCTGCACGCCCGCAAGATCATGCACTCACTCTGGGGAGCCGGCCAGATGCAGTTCTGCAAGTGCATAGTGGTGGTGGACGCGGACGTCGACGTGCACGACTACGGGCAGGTGGCCTGGCGGGTGTTCAACAACGTGGACTGGAAACGGGACGTGCTGGTGACTGAGGGGCCGCTCGACGTCCTGGACCATTCGTCGCCACAGCCTCTGTGGGGAGCGAAGATCGGCATTGATGCCACGGCCAAGGGGCCCAGTGAAGGCCATCACCGAGAGTGGCCTCAGGATGTGGCGATGTCGGCGGAGGTGAAGGCGCGCATCGACGCGTTATGGCCGACGCTCGGACTGGACGGCCCGTCGGGAGGCTCAAAGAGCCCGCACGCCGGTCGATCGGGTGCCGTCCCTGCGGAAGAGCGGGCCTGCGACGGGAAATAGGACGGTGGCGTGCTGATCACATACGTCCGTCGCTTCGCCAGCTTGGTGAGGTTCGAGCATTCCATTTTCGCTCTGCCCTTCGCCTATGCCGGTGCCTTTCTGGCCGAGATGGCCGTCCCCGGTTTCTGGCGCATGTTCTGGATCACCGTGGCGCTGATCGCGGCGCGCAGTTTTGGCATGGCGATAAACCGGCTTATCGACGCGAGCATTGACGCTCGCAACCCCCGCACAGCGGGCCGCGAGATCCCCTCAGGACTGTTGAAGAAGTGGCAGGTGTGGATCTTCACCCTGGCGTCACTGACCGTTCTCGTCGTGGCGACCTTCAATCTGCCGGTCATAACCCGCTACCTATGGCCCCTGGTCATCATCCCCATGGTCGTATACCCATACACCAAGCGGTGGACGTGGCTGTGCCATTTGATCCTTGGCTTGGCCGACGGGTTGGCGCCCGTGGGCGCTTGGGTGGCGGTCACCGGCACGGTCCCTTGGCAGGCGTTTCTACTGGGGTCAGGTGTCGGTCTGTGGATCGCGGGGTTCGACGTCATATATGCGTTTATGGATACTGCTGTGGATCGGGCTCAGTCACTGCATTCCATCCCCGCCGACTTCGGCGAGCGCGTGAGCCTGTGGAGTACCCGGATCTTTCACTTGCTTGCTATCGTTCTTCTGGCTCTGACCGGCTGGGTGCAGGGAACGAGCTTCGTCTACTATCTTGGAGTGGGCATCTGCGCTGTTCTCTTGTTCTACGAGAACTGGTTGATGCGAAAGGCCGACTTGGAGAAGGTGGGGGTAGCCTTCATGACCATGAACGGCATCATCAGTGTGGTCTTCATCTTCTTCACGACTCTGAGTCTCTTCGTGCCGTGATTCGCCACGCTGACAGCCACAGGCCTGAAGCGGAGAGCTTTCAGGGGGTGTCCCAAGGCGGCGGGAAACCCGGGCGAACCACGGATGCCTCGCCTGACCCGGGCAGAGTCAGGCAGATGTTCGACGGCATAGCCGGTTCGTACGACCGGCTCAACGATGTCATGACGGCGGGTCTTCATCACCGCTGGCGCGAGATGGGGGTGATGTTGGCCAGGGTAGGGCCTGGTGCGTCGGTTCTGGACGTCTGTTGCGGCACCGGAGATTTCGCCTTCGCGCTCAAGAAGGCTGTGGGCCCGGGAGGTCGTGTCATCGGGGTGGACGTTTCCGAAGAGATGCTCGACGTGGCGCGCGAGAAGTGCGGTAAAAACCAACTCTACGTGGAGTTTCGGACCGGAGATCTACTCTCCCTGCCCTTCACCAATGGAGTGTTCGACGCCTGCACGGTGGGTTTTGGCGTACGCAACGTGGCCGATATCCCTCTCGCCTTCAGCGAGATGCGCCGCGTGTGCAGGCCTGGAGGTAGAGTCGTCTGTCTCGAGATCACCCAGGCGCGCATCCCTGTCTTCAAGCAGTTCTACAATCTGTGGTTCGACCATGCCGTGCCCCGGCTCGGCAGGCTCGCCGCGCGGGACGAGTCCGCGTACCGCTACCTGCCTGCGTCGGTAAAACGCTTCCCTGGGCCGGATGAGCTCAAGACCCTGATGGAACAGGCGGGGCTCAAGAACGTACGCTACGAGATACTGGCAGGGGGGATCATAGCCATACATCACGCGCTCGTGTGACCCATCCGGGATCCGGCCGCCGTCAAGGGCAGCCGTTGTTGCGCGTGCTAGACTCCAGTTATGCTGGTTTCCCATTGCATCGATCCTCTTGCCGCCGTAGAAGGGAAGGTCACCGAAGGAGAGCGCCTCTCCGCCTCAGACGGTGTAGCTTTGTTCGAGTCGTCGGACCTTCTGCGCGTCGGACGCCTGGCCGATCGGGTCCGTCGCGAGCGAGCGGGCGATGAAGTCTACTTCGTTGTCAACCGGCACATCAACTACACGAACGTGTGCCGGAATCGCTGTCGGTTCTGCGCCTTCTCTCGGGCGGAAGGTGAGGCGGGGGCTTATACGCTCACCGTCGCTGAGGTTCTTGCCAAAGCCCGGGAAGGTCTGGCACAGGGTGCGACTGAGATTCACATCGTCGGAGGGGAGAACCCGTCGCTGGCCTATGAATCCATTCGGGCGATGATAGCCGGTATACGGGAGATGGACCCGGTGGTCCACATCAAGGCCTTCACTGCATCGGAGATTGCGTGTTTCGCCGACATGGAGCGGGTGACGCCCGAGGAGGTGCTGCGGGATCTCAAGGCGGCGGGGCTCGACAGCATGCCGGGAGGAGGTGCGGAGATTCTGCGTGCCGAGGTGAGGCGGAAGGTATGCCCGGCCAAGATTTCCGGAGAAAGATGGCTTGAGATCCACCGGTCTGCCCACGGTTTGGGCCTTAGAACCAACGCCACTATGCTTTATGGGCACGTGGAAACTTATGAAGACCGGGTGGATCATCTGCTGCGTCTTCGAGAGGCGCAGGATGAGACCGGGGGGTTCCAGGCCTTCATCCCCCTGGCTTTCTTGCCGAAGAACAGCGCCTTGTCATACCTTCCCCCTACGACGGGAGCCGAAGACCTGAAGACGATGGCCGTTGCCCGTCTGCTCCTCGACAACTTCCGCCATATCAAGGCTTACTGGGTCATGACCGGGCTGAAGCTGGCCCAGATAGCTCTCTTCTTCGGGGCCAACGACATGGACGGCACCGTCGTCGAGGAGGTGATCTCCCTGATGTCGGAAGCGGGGCATGGGCAGGCCGTGGCTAAGTCCGAACTCGTCCGGGTCATCCGTGATGCAGGGCGGATACCCGTAGAGCGCGATGCTCTCTACGGGGTTGTGAGGCGCTATGAGGGTCCGGCAAACGTATCATGACCGTCCGGGTAGGCCACATCCGTTTTCTCAACTGCTATCCGCTCTACTACGGGTTGGAGCAGCGAGGCCTGCTCGCAGATGGTCGCACGGAGGACCGGCCGGGGCGTCCGGGCGTCAGGTTCTACCCCGGAGTCCCCACCGATCTCAACCGGTGGTTGGCGGAGGGCAGCATAGATCTCGGTCCAATCAGCTCCATTGCGTACGCCCGTAATCACCGACGGCTTCTCCTCTCGCCGAATGTAAGCATCTCGTCGTCTGGGGCGGTCGATAGCATCCAACTGGTGACGCACCGGCCGCTCACCGAGATCGGGAGCGTAGCTCTGACCCGCCAGAGCGCGACCTCTGTGGCTCTTCTGAAGACCATCTTCAAGCTCCGTCTGGAGCAACAGGTGGTCTATGGTGACTTCGACGGCCTCCTTTCTACAGCGCTCGACAGGTACGACGCGGTGCTGCTCATCGGCGATCAGGGTCTTGAGGCTCTGCATTTTCCCGAGCCGGGTGCTGTCTGCTATGACCTGGGCGAGTTGTGGAAGGAGTGGACCGGGCTGCCTATGGTCTATGCGGTCTGGGCGGCTCGAGAAGACTTCGCGAGCTCAAATGCCGCAGAGCTCGTTTCGGTGGAGCAAGAACTGGCGAAGTGCATGGATTACGGTCGAGACCACCTGCCTGAGGTGGTCGATTCGGCCCTAGGGCTCTACCGCTTTGACCGTGAGAGCATGGCTCGGTACTTTGCGCTTCTTCGCTACGATTTCACCGAGGAGTATCAGAAAGGGTTATCGCGCTTCTATGAGCTGGCCTATGAGGCGGGCGAACTGCCCGAAGTCCCCGAAATGCGCTTCATCGATACCCCCGTGCGGCCGGCTGCCGACGCCACGGTGACCCCGTGAGCCGGTTGACCGAACGAGAGGCTCTAGAACTGCTGGGCTCGCGCGACCTGTTGGGAGTGGGGGCGCGAGCGCACGAAGTGCGCGAGCGCCTCGTCCCGGGTCCGCTGGTCACCTTCATCATCGACCGCAACATCAACTACACCAACGTGTGTGTCGCCGGCTGTCGATTCTGCGCTTTTCACTGCGCCCCGGGGGCTCCGGAGGCCTATGTGCTCCCATTGGAGGTTATCCACGAGAAGATCCAGGAGACCGTAGACCTAGGTGGCACCGGCATCCTGATGCAGGGGGGTCTACATCCCGACCTGGATGTTGCGTACTTCGAGGAGCTCTTCAGCTCTATCAAGGAGCGTTTCGAAATCACCATACACTCACTCTCGGCTCCCGAGATCGTTCACATCGCCAGAGTGAGCGGCTTGACCGTGTCTGAGACCTTGCGACGGCTCAAGGCGAGCGGTCTTGACTCGCTGCCGGGGGGCGGCGCGGAGATACTGGTAGACCGGGTGCGCCGACAGGTGGCTCCAGGTAAGGCCGACACCAAGTCCTGGCTCGCCGTGATGGCAGAGGCTCACCGGCAGGGCATCATGGGGACCGCTACCATGATGTTCGGCAGCGTGGAGACCGTCGAAGACCGGGTGGAACATATGCGCGTCATCCGCGAACTGCAGGACGAGACTGGCGGGTTCCGGGCCTTCATTCCGTGGAGCTTCCAATCGGGAAACACGGCTCTTGAAGGCACGACCGAGCAGGCTACCGCGGTGGACTATCTCACGACTCTCGCGGTGTCCCGCCTTTATCTGGACAACATCCCTCACATACAGGCATCATGGGTGACACAGGGGCTGAAGTTGGGTCAGGTGGCTCTGCGGTTCGGCGCCGATGATCTGGGAAGTACCATGATTGAGGAGAACGTGGTTGCGGCCACCGGTGTGCGGGCGCGCGTCAATAGCGAAGACCTTGTGTATGCCATCCGGGGGGCGGGCTTCACGCCGGCTCAGCGCCGCACCGACTACAGCGTGGTGCGGGTATTCTGAAGCGCGGAGGGCCGTGGTGCTGGAGCAGCCTCGCGGGCCGAACCGGCGTCGGTGCCCGTCGTGCAGAGACGGATGTATCATATGTCTTCGCCGATACTGATGGAGAGAAGGGGCGATGAGAGAAGAGGGAACACTTAGAGTCAAGACGGGTCTTGCCGAGATGCTCAAAGGCGGGGTCATCATGGATGTCACCTCGGCCGACCAGGCGCGAATCGCGGAAGAAGCGGGCGCCTGTGCGGTCATGGCCTTGGAGCGTGTCCCCGCCGATATCCGGAAGGAAGGCGGCGTGGCCCGCATGGCCGACCCTGAGAAGATCGTCGAGATCCAAGAGACGGTCAGCATACCGGTGATGGCCAAGGCGCGTATCGGCCATTTCGTGGAGGCTCAGATCCTCGAAGCCCTCGACGTGGACTACATCGACGAGAGTGAGGTGCTCACTCCGGCGGACGAGTCCCACCATATAAACAAGTGGAAGTTCAAGGTGCCGTTCGTGTGTGGTGCCACGGGATTGGGCGAGGCCCTGCGCCGCATCAACGAGGGCGCCGCCATGATCCGCACTAAGGGAGAAGCTGGGACGGGCAATGTCGTGGAAGCGGTACGGCACATGCGGACTATAATGGGCGAGATCCGCAGCCTGAGTTCCATGAACGAGGACGAGTTGTTCCGCGCAGCTAAGGACTACCAGGCCCCGTACGAACTGGTCGCCTGGGTGGCCGAACACGGTGCACTGCCGGTGGTCAACTTCTCGGCAGGGGGTATCGCGACTCCGGCGGACGCCGCCCTCATGATGCAGTTGGGAGCCGACGGGGTGTTCGTGGGTTCGGGTATCTTCAAGAGCGCCGATCCGAGCGCTCGTGCCAAAGCTATCGTCGAGGCCACCACTCACTATCAGGATCCCAGCGCGCTCGCTCGGGTCTCCCGAGGGTTGGGTGACGCCATGCCGGGCTTGGAGATCGGTGCTATGCGACCTGAGGAGCTCATTCAGCATCGTGGCTGGTAGCGCCTTGCCGGTTGTCGCAGGGGTGGGCGGCTCCAAGCCCGAGCGCTTGGCCGAGGAGCGGCCGCGGATCGGTGTACTGGCCCTCCAAGGGGCTTTCCGCGAACACCTCCGCATGCTCGCCGAGCTCGGTGCACCGGCGAGAGAAGTGCGCGTTCCGGGAGACCTGGAGGGCTTGGAAGGTCTTGTGATCCCCGGCGGGGAGAGCACCACCATGGGTCTCCTCATGGAGACGGGCGGGCTGCTTGCGCCTTTGAGGGAGTTCGTTGTGAAACACCCCGTTCTCGGAACGTGTGCCGGTCTGATCATGTTGGCTAGAGAGACGGTCGACGGGGAGCAACCGCTGCTGGGAGTCATGGATGTCACGGTTCGCCGGAACGCTTTCGGCCGGCAGAACCGCAGCTTCGAAGGATCCGTTGAGTTGAGTCTGAACCCTGACTCCTGTGAGGGCTTCCACGGCATCTTCATCCGTGCTCCTTGGGTGGAGAGGGCCGGCCCCGATGTAGAGGTGATCGCCCGATTGGACGATCGGATCGTGGGGGTCCGGCAGGACCGGATGATCGGGGTTGCCTTTCACCCGGAGCTGGGGCATGACACGAGGCTGCACGCATACTTCCTGGAGTCGGTCGCGGCCGTCAGGCGTTAGCTATCGACGATCGGCTTGCTTCGCGTAGCCTGTCTCTAGGTAGAATCCCTGCAAAACTAGCTGTTGCCCGGTGGCTCAAATGACGGCTTGGGCTTCGGGTTGGGTGGACCAGGTGATATACTGACGAGCTGGTGTGCCTCAGCAGCCCGCCCGCCCATTTCTCGTCGCAGCCCGCTGGTCGCGCACACCTCACAAGCCACTGCTTCAGCCAGCAATAAGGAGGCTCAGCTTGATCCGATACGACGCAGACCAAGCGGCGTTCTATCGGGAGAAGTTGGTCAAGAGGGTTCAGGCGGATGTTCGCGATTGCTACCAATGCGGCAACTGCACCGCCGGCTGCCCGGCGGCCTTCACCTTTGACTACACTCCCAACCAGGTGATGCGGATGCTTCAGGTCGGCCTGGTCGACCAAGTCTTGGACTCGAAAGCGGTGCAGCTGTGCATCCAATGTCTTACCTGCACGGCCCGTTGCCCACGCAACATCGACATCGCCGGCATCTTCGAAGACCTCAAGACCATCGCCACCGCTCAGGAACGCGATCTGCCCGAGCATGTCAAGACCTTCAACAAGACCTTTCTAGACGCGGTGGCTCGCTTCGGTCGGCTCCCAGAATTCTATGATATGGCGATGTTCTACATGGGGACCCTGAATCCCAAGATGGCGTTGGGCAACGTAGGTCTCATGGTCCCGGTGATGACCAGGCGGAAGATGCCGTTGGTGCCTCGCAGGGCCAAGGGTGCCGATGAAGTCTCTCGCATCTACAAGAAGACCATGGAGCGGGCTAGAGCCCGGGAGAAGGCTGAAGCTGAGGCCCGCAAGAAGGCCGCAGCCGAAGGCGCCGCGGCAGCATCTAAGGCCGATGCGGCTCAAGGTGCTCAGGCTCAGAGTGCCGCCAAAAGCGAGGTGGCAAAATGACCCTTGCCTACTACCCCGGCTGTTCTCTACAACACTCCTCCGAAGAGCTGGATCACTCAAGCCGCAAGGTGCTCGAAGCTCTCGGGGTCGATTTCAAAGAAGTGCCGGACTGGACCTGCTGTGGCTCCACTCCGGCCCACATGATGGACCATCTGCTCGCTCAATCTCTGGCGGCTCGCAATCTGCGCCAGGCGTGCGAGGTGGGAGACGAACTCATAGCTCCCTGTCCCTCCTGCTACCAACGCGAGAAGAACGCCGCTGTCGAGATCGGGGAGAGCGATGAGTTCCGAGCCGAGGTCAACGAGATCCTCGACAAGCCCTACCACGGCAATGTCACCTGTTACTCACTCCCCGAGTACCTCATCAACTTCGTCGGTGAGGAGAAGGTCGCCTCCCTGGTCAAGGTGGACCTCTCTCAGCTCAAGGTGGTGCCGTACTACGGCTGTCTGCTGGGCAGGCCAAATGACATGGTCGGCGAGACGAGTCCGGAGCAGCCGATGATGATGGACCTGCTGCTCCAAGCCGCCGGCGTCGATGTCAAATGGTGGAACTACAAGACCGAGTGCTGCGGCGCGAGCGTAGGTATGCCGAAGGAGGAGATCCAGCGCAAGCTGAGCGGCAAGGTCCTTGAGCAGGCCCTGGCTGCCGGGGCGGAAGCCGTCGTGGTCTGCTGCCCCCTGTGTCATGTGAATCTCGATCTGAAACAGGGTCAGATCAACAAGGCCCTTGGTACCGACTACAAGGTGCCCATCCTCTATCTGCCGCAGGTGTTGGGTCTGGCCTTCGGGATGAGTTTTGAAGACGTCATGTTGCAGAAGAACATCGTGGATCCGCGGCCGCTCGTGAAGCGCGTCATCGCTGAGGCGGCCGAGGTCAAGGCTGAAGAAGAGCGGAAAGCGGCGGAGAAGGCCGCCAAGGCCGCGGCGCGTGAAGCCAAGGCTGCGGCGGGTGAAGCCGCGGCGCCTGCAAAGGCCGCCGCCGTCGCCACGCCTGGTGCGGACGAGGAGGTGACGCCATG
This sequence comes from Actinomycetota bacterium, assembly GCA_012729575.1. GTDB lineage: Bacteria > Actinomycetota > Thermoleophilia > RBG-16-64-13 > RBG-16-64-13 > RBG-16-64-13. The sequence goes on from JAAYCW010000111.1 coordinate 26,486, forward strand.
AGGATAGGCGTCTTCGTCTGTCACTGCGGCAGCAACATCGCCGGGACGGTCGACGTGGCCGAGGTGGCCAAGAGGGCTCTCACCCTCAAAGACGTGGTCCACGCCGAGGACATCATGTATACGTGCTCAGAACCGGGGCAGGCCGCCATCCAGAAGGCCATCCAGGACAAGAAGCTCGACCGGGTGGTCGTCTCGGCCTGTTCGCCGCACATGCATGAGGTCACCTTCCGCCGCTGCGTCGAGGGGGGCGGCCTCAACCCCTACCTCTTCGAGATGGCGAACATCCGTGAGCACTGCTCCTGGATCCACACCGACATGCCGGTGGCCACCGAGAAGGCCTGGGACATCGTCAAGATGGCAGTGGCCAAGGCCCGCCGCCTCGAACCTCTCTTTTCCAACGAGGTCGACATCAACAAGGATGTTCTTGTCATCGGCGGTGGAGTAGCCGGCATCCAAGCCGCCCTCGACCTGGCCGACGCCGGCCTCAAGGTCACCATCGTCGAGAGGCAGACCACTATCGGCGGGGTCATGGCCAAGTTGGATAAGACCTTCCCCACCATCGACTGTTCGGCCTGCATCCTCACGCCACGCATGGTGGACTGCGGCCAGAACGCCAACATCGAGCTCATGACCTACTGCGAGATCGAGAAGGTCTCGGGCTACGTTGGCAATTTCACCGTGGACATCCGCAAGAAGGCCTCCATGGTCGACTGGAGCAAGTGCATCGGCTGCGAGATCTGCGTGCAGAAGTGCCCGTCGAAAGCTCCCGACATCTTCAACGTCGGGCTGGAGCCGACCAAGGCCATCTACATCCCCTTCCCGCAGGCGGTGCCCAAGCGGGCCGCCATCCAGACCGAGTACTGCCGTTACTTCCAGACCGGCAAGTGCAGAGTATGCGAGCGGGTCTGCCCGGCTGAGGCCATCGATTTCGAGCAGAAGGACGAGATCGTCCAGAAGCAGTTCGGTGCCATCGTCGTCGCCACCGGTTTGGACGTCTTCGACTGGGAGACCGGCTACCCCGAATATGGGGGCGGCAAGATCAAGGACGTCATCTCCGGCCTGCAGTACGAGCGGATGCTGAACGCCTCCGGTCCGTACGGCGGGCACGTGCACAGGCGCTCCAATGGTGAAGACCCGAAGACGGTGGTCTTCATCCAGTGCGTGGGATCGCGCGACGAATCGGTGAACCGGCCGTATTGTTCCAGCGTGTGCTGCATGTACACAGCGAAGCAGGCACTGCTCACGAAAGATCACTGCGGCATGGATGTGGAAGTCTACGTCTTCTACATCGACATCCGCGCCACCGGCAAGGGCTACGAGGAGTTCGTCAAGCGGGTCCAGACCGAGTTCGGTGTGAAGTACGTACGGGGGCGGGTTTCCAAGCTATATGAAGACAACGGCAAGGTGATGGTGCGTGGCGTAGACACTCTGCTCGGTGAGCAGGTGGAGGTGGCCGCCGATCTGGTGGTCTTGGCGACCGGCATCCAAGCGCCCGAAGGCGCCAAGGAGTTGGCTCAGAAGCTCAACATCAGCTACGACGAGTTCGGTTTCATGAAGGAAGGCCATCCCAAGCTGCGCCCGGTGGAGACCAACACCGCAGGTGTCTTCCTGGCCGGTGCTTCGCAGGGGCCCAAGGACATCCCGGCCACGGTGGCCCAGGCTTCCGGTACTGCCTCGAAGGTCCTTGGACTACTTGCCAAGGACAAGCTCAAGACCAGCCCGATGATCGCCATAGTCGATCAGAAGAACTGCGTATCGTGCTGGAAGTGCATCGATGTGTGCCCGTTCAGCGCTCCCGAGAAGCAGGAGCAGCGCGACGGCACGTTCAAGAGCCACGTGATCGAGACTGTCTGCCAGGGCTGCGGCGTGTGCGTCGCCACCTGCCCGGTGAACACCATCTCGCTCAAGGGCTTCCCAACGGACGCGATCCTCGATCAGATCGCGGAAGTCCTCCAATCATAGAGAGGCGGTGAAGATGGCTGACACAAAGACAACTCAAGCCAGCGGCGCCGCCTCCGGGGCTGCACCGAGCACGAGTGCCGCGGCATCGGGCGCGGCAGGCGATCGTCCTGTCAAGATCGTGGGCATCGTCTGCAACTGGTGCAGCTACGCCGGTGCCGACACCGCCGGGACGGGTCGCTTCAAGCAACCCCCGAACCTGCGGCTGGTGCGGGTGCCCTGCACGGGCCGTATCGACCCGCTGTTCGCGCTCAAGGCCTTTGAGAAAGGCGCCGACGGCGTGCTCATCAGCGGATGCCACCCGGGCGACTGCCATTACTCCGAGGGCAATTACTATGCCCGGCGCAAGTTCGAACTGCTGGAGCGGATGATCCACTACCTGGGCATCCCCAAGGAGCGCTTCAAGTGGACCTGGGTTTCGGCCTCCGAGGGCCAGCGCTGGCAGCAGGTAGTCACGGACTTCGTATCCGGGGTGGAGAAGCTCGGTCCTCGCGAGGGGAGGGCTTTATGAGTAGGCAGGACCACATCCGGGAGTTCGCGGCCAAGGCGCTCGCCGATGGCCGGGTGGACTACTTCATCGGTTGGAAGAAGGGTCACAACGCGAGCGAAGTGATTCCGGCGTTTGTGAAGGATCCGGCGGACGTGGAACAGCTCATCTGGAACCCTCTCTGTCATCACAACTTGGTGACCTTCATCAAGCGCAATATGCCCGACCCGGTCGATGCCAAGATAGGCCTCTGCGTAAAGGGCTGCGACAGCCGCACCCTGGTCTCGCTGCTCCAAGAGGAACTGGTGGACAAGGAGAAGCTGTACGTGGTGGGAGTGCCCTGCGACGGCGTCGTTGACCGGCGCAAGCTGGAGAAGGAGTTCGCCGACGAGCTCGTTGATGTAGCGTTTCCGGAGAAGGGTAAGGTGGTCGTCACCACCCGCAAGGGAGAGACAAAGGAATTTGCCCAAGCCGAGGTGTTGCTCGACGCCTGCAGCCACTGCCGCTACCCCAACGCCGTCTACGCGGACGACGTGGCCGGCCCGTTGGAGACCGAGCCCGATCGAGAGGGGACCAAGCCCGACTGGAGCGACATCGCCGACTACGAGAACCTCTCCGACGACGAGAAGCAGGCGACGTTAGAGAAGGTCTACTCGACGTGCGTGCGCTGCTTCGCGTGCATCCACGTGTGCCCAGTGTGCGTGTGCTGGGACAAGTGCGTGAACCGCTCGCGGCAGCCGGAGCTGGTGGCCCAGAAGGTGGGCGCCAAGGAGAACCTGCTCTTCCAGATGATCCACATGTTCCACGTGGCCGGCCGCTGCAC
>JAAYCW010000112.1 GCA_012729575.1 Actinomycetota bacterium
CCGGTGGTGAGATCGGCCAGATAGAGGCCGGCCTCGCCGGCATCGCTTTCAACGGCTACCCACGCGGCCCAGTGACCGGCGACCACCGAGGCCGCCCAGGACTCCGGTGCGCGCGGGTCTTCGACGGCGATGTTGACCAACTCGCCGGAGCGTAGGTCGAACACGCGCGGCGGTTGTCCGGGTAGGTCGTCACGGAACTGGGGCGCATTCTCGACGGGCGCTCTGCGGCCGACCAGCCAACCCGACCACGAAACGTAGGGGCTGATCCCCTCCAGAAGGTTTGCGGGCAAGACGGGGGCGGCTGGGTCCACGGCAACGGGCTCATCCAGGCTTCCGGTGTACAGGAGCAGCTCCTCCCCGATGGTCGTCCCCACTCTGCCTCCGTGCTCGTTCTCGTAGCCGGGCGAAGTGAGGGGCAAGGCGAGAACATCACCGGTGCGGATGGGCGGACGCGCCATGGTCTCGGAGCTGAGGAGCGCTTTCGTACCCTCCCTCGGGTTCCAGCCGGTGAGGTCTTCCCAGCGATGGGTACCGTCGGCAGCATACTCATTGTTCATCCGCCCCCAGAGGAATGAAGGCTCCGCGTCGTCGCCCTTCGCCGTGGGAAGCTCCGCCAGCAACCACCAGGGCCAGACGCGGAAGTCGCCCGACCATATGGGTGAGGTCAGCTCGGTGATCATGGTGCCGTATGCCGGTGTCGGGTACGCGCCCGCGGGTAAGGCCATCTCACCGTCTGAAACCGCGGTCACATCTCCGGTCGCCAGATCCAGAATCTTGATGGCCGCTGTTTGCGCCGGTTCTTCTTCCGCACCCGGAATGGGGCAGCCGTATGAGTCACTCTCCACATAGGCCACGGTCCGGCCTGATAGAACGGCGCTCCAGACATAGGGCGCGCTCGTGCGCCTGATCAGGTCGACCGGCTCACCCACGGGGAGCTCAGCCAGGTAGGAGCCGGGAGTGGAGGGGGAAGACCCGGGCTGCATGGGATCATCGGTGATCACCACCACTTGCTCGTCCTGCCCTAAGTACTGAACAAGCGCGTTCACGCCGAAGCCCAAAGCGATCAGGACGGCGACGACAACTGCACCGATTGATAACGCGCGGCGGGTCCTGGTCGAGCCCAGCCCCTGAAGTCCTCTTCGCTCGGTGCTCTCTACGCGGGCCGGCAGGCTCGAGGCCCGGCCTGCCGCGCCCGGCGTCAGATTCGGCCCGGAGGCATCTTCACCATGCAGGCTCTCCCAGACGCCATTCTCCTCCACGGCGGGGGCCAGACGATGGAGAGCGGCTCTCAATTCTTGGTCGCTAATGCCACTGGTCATTGGTCCACCTCGAGTCTCTTGCGGAGCGCTTCCCGCGCTCGATGGAGATGCTGATTGACCGATCCTTCCGTGATGCTCATAGCCTCAGCCACCTCGGCCACAGAGAGGTCGGCGAAGTAGAAGAGGACCACGGCGGTGCGCTGTTTGAGGGGCAGCCGTCCAAGCTCGTCCTTGAGGGCAAGATCCGTTGCTCGGACTCCCTGGGGTGTCTCGTCCCCTTGGAACTGGAGACGAAGAAGGGCCCGGGCTCTGCGGGCGAGAGAGCGGCGCTGATTGGAAAGTCGGTTGAGCGCCACCCGCCGGATCCAGACGGCGGGGTTCTCATACGTGCGAATCTTGTCCCAGTTCTTCTCCAGCTCCAAGAAGGCATCTCCCACGGCGTCGGCGGCCGCGTCTCTATCACCGTCCGAGATGAGGGCGAGCGATTGGACGAGGGTGCGGTAATGGGCCCGGAAGAGGGACTCAGGCGAGGAGGCATCCGCTGCAGATGTCGACGCGAGAGTACGTGACGCTCTCGTGCCTTCTGCGGCACTTAGTCTGAACTCCTCCACACCGCGTTCCCGTCTCTCGTTGCCCATCAGGGCGCGTCCCTATCAAGTATCACACCGCAGCCGGCCTCCAGCTTGACAGACGGGTCTCCAGCTTGACAGGCTATGCTGACGGCGCATCGCTGAACCGACTCATGGCGGGTCACATTGTGGGCAGAAAGACCTTACTTCGCAGGGGAATCTCGCGGCTGGCGACGCTGGGGCTGCTCCTCTCGCTAACGGGTACCCCGATGGCCGCCTGTTCTTCCGGTGATTTGACCGGCACCAGTTCGGTGACAATCGCGCCTTCGGCTGCAACGGTCCCCGTCGAAACAACGGATCGGGCAACCGTGACCGCCGGTGAACCCACGACCGCTTCTACGGAAGCGGCGGGTGGAGAGGCCGCGAGTGGCGACGCCGCCAGCAATGACGCTGTGCGTGGCGAGGCCGCGCTCTTTCCCATCCGGGCTGACGGCAAATGGGGTTACATCGACCGTCAGGGCCGGGTGGTGGTGGAGCCGCAGTACGATGAGGCGTACCCGTTCTCCGAGGGGCTCGCACGTATCGGCATCGACCAGGAGACCGTCGGTAAGTTCGGGTTCGTCGATGCCACGGGCGCGACCGCGATCGAACCGCAGTTCTCGTGGGCCTCGGATTTCTCGGAAGGGCTGGCTCTGGCAAGAGCCACTGCTGATGGCGCGAGCGGATACATCGACAAGACGGGTACCTGGGCGATCGAGCCGCGTTTCGCGAACGCAGCGGCTTTCTCTGAGGGGCTCGCCCCGGCGCAACTCGATGGACACAGTCTGACCGGCTGCATCGACCAGACGGGAGCTTTCGTCATAGAGCCGCGATTCCGGAATTTCATCTTCTTCTGTGAGGGGCTCGCCGCGGCTGAGACCACCAGCGTGCCCGGCGTGAGACCGAAGAAGGGCTACGTCGACAAGACCGGTGAATTTGTCATCGAGCCTCGGTTCTACAAAGCGGAAAGGTTCTCCGAAGGGCTGGCGCCTGTTGCCTTGGAAGACTCGAGCTCAGAGGACTCGAGTGGTGTGAGCTTCGGATACATCGACAAGACGGGCGCGCTCGTGTTCACGGTGTGTGTGCCCGAGGTCGAACCGGTTGCCTCGTTGGATTACAGCTTCTCTGAAGGCCTTGCCGCCTGGGTGGGCGCGGACGGTCGCGCGGGCTATATCGACAAGGCCGGTTCCTTCGTGATCGCCCCGCAGTTCGTCGAGGCGACTCGCTTTTCGGAAGGCTTGGCAGCGGTCTGTCTGGAGGTCAACACCGACACCTGGGGCTATATCGATAAGACCGGGGCCTGGGTGATCCAACCGCAGTTCAAACACGCGGAGCCCTTCGCAGACGGTCTTGCCCAAGTCCATCTGGGTGCCGATCAGGCCTACGTTCTTGCTTACGTTGACCCTGAGGGCCAAGTGGTCTGGCAGGGGGAGTAGCCGCGCAGATCCCTCCGGCCCTACGGAGTCTCCAGTTGGCGCTTATCAGGTGAGCCGCCGGGTCTCAGTCCGGGTCTGTCCCGGTCCAGCCAACGCACCAAGGCGGGCACGACGGTCAACGTCACGATGAGGGCGAAGACAACGTCCACCACCGTCACGATGCCGAAGTCGCGCAGGGCGGGGAAGGAGGAGGCGATGAGGGCGCCGAATCCGGCCGCGACAGTGAGCGCCGAGGCGGTTATGGCTCGTCCGACTTTCGTCACCGCTTCTTCCATGGCGAGCGCGTGTGAGACTCCTTTGCCCCGCTCCTCCCAATACCGGCTGAGGAGCAGGACGGTGAATTCCGTGCCGATGGCGATGACAAGGGCTCCGAGCACGGCTGTGAGGGGACTGAGGTCTATGCCCGCGACCCACATGAGGGCCGAGGACCAGCCGGTCACCAGCACTATGGGGATGACGGCGATGAGGGCCCGCCGCCAGTTGCGGTAGATGAGCAGCAGCCCGAGCAGCACCACCAAGATCCCGATTCCCGTGATGAGACCCCGGTTTTCGGTGAAGGCCTGGACCGTCCGGGCCGTGAGGGTGCCGGTGCCTCCGGTCGTGATGGTCACTCCCGCAGGTAGGTTCGCTTCAGCGGTAAGGTCATCGATCAGATTATTGAGGGCGTCCATCTCCATGTCGCCCATGGTGAAGTTGACGGAGGCCTTCTGCCTGTCGCCTGTCAGCAGACCGTCACGGATCTCGGGAGGGAGTTGGGCGAGGACCGCGGCCACGTCGTCAGCCGGTGGGGCCGGAGTTCCCGGCTGGATGCCGAGCGCGGAGATCAGGCTGTCGGCTCCGACGATATCCGGGTGGGAGTTCACCGTGTCTGCTTGAAAGCCGGCCAGCCATTCCAGGAAGGCAGGAGCGGTTACATCCGGCGCCTCGATGAGGACAGGGAGCTCGATGCCGCTGCCGACCACCTCCCGAGCTTGGTTGAGGGCGACGACTCCAGGCGTGTCGGTGGGGATGAGCTTCTCGATGTCGGCTTGGACATTGAGGTCTCGGTCGATGGCGAAGCCGAAAGCGGCCAAGGCCACCGCGACGACCACCACCCAGACCGCCTGGCGCCGGGACCAGCGCGCAAGGGCGGGGAGGGCGGTCCCCAGATACAGCCAGTCTCTCTCCAGCAGTCTCTGCAGTAACGTGTGGGGGCGGTCTCCGGTCGCCTGAGTGGACGCCATCCGCGGTCGCCGGTCGAATCGATAGAGGAAGGCGTTGAGGACGAAGAGCGACACTACGTAGAGGACGGCTGCTCCGATAGCCAGCAACACTCCGAAGTCTTTCACCGCGGGAATGGTGGAGATGAGGAGGGTCATGAAGCCCAGTATCATCACCGCGACGGCTACGCCCACGGTGGGACCGATGTGTGAGATGGCGCTCACCAAGGCCTCGCCTGCCCTTTGACCTCGGCGCATCTCTTCTTCGTAACGGTTGTGGAACTGGATGGCGAAATCGACTCCCAGACCGATGAGTACCGGGAGTCCGGCCAGAGTTACCAAGGTCAGGGGAACGTCAACCGCCGCCGCAATGCCGAAGGTCCAGAGCACGCCGACGAGGACCAGCGGGAGCGACAGCAGACGCCAGCGCGCCGGGAACGCGATGAAGAGTATCAACACCATGAGCACGACGGCGATCACCCCGGTCTGGATGAGCCCCGACAGGATGGCCGAGGTGATATCTGAGATCATGCGGGGATTGCCGGCGATGATGGCCTCCGAAGCGAAGGGACCGGCCTCCACGGTATCCTCTATGAACCGCACGACTTCGGACTGTTCGTCGATGGTGAGGCCGCCGGCGAAGCGGGCCATGACGAGCGCGTGATTGTTGCGGAAGAAGCGTTCCAGTTGGGTTCGCAGAGACTCGTCGGCGAGAGCGGCTTCGAGGAGGGCGCCCGGATCGCTGAGGTCTAGACCCGCCTGCGCGGACGCCCCCGCCAGAAGAGTGAGCGGGCTGACCACTGAGCGGATTCTCGGGTCGGCTTTGAGGTTCGCTTCCAGTTCGGTGAATCCCTGGAGTGCGTCTGGGGTAGCAAGCTCCAATGGCGAGCCCGGGACGAGTATGAGCATGGAGTCCCCGCCAAAGGCCTGTTCGTAGGCTCGATGGCCCCGGAAGGCCTCGCTCTCCGGCGAGAGGAAGGTGTCCTGGGTGGTAACGATGGATATGTGGCTGACGCTCCAGGCGGCGAACGCTGAGAGGATGGCCACGATGACCAGTATGACCACTGCGTGGCGTTCTACCATGCGTCCTATGGCGGAGGTGAGCTTCACCTTGGCCGCTCCTGCTTCGCGTCTATTCGGGTGCTGTAGGGTGACTCGGCCCTTTTGGGAGCAACGCCGTGTCCCAGGAGGTATCCTTTGGAAGGACCGAGCGTCCACCGAAACGATGAAGGCCCTGCACTGCGGCCGGATAGTATCACAATGGTGTACTATTCGCGTAGAGTGAAGTAAGGTTACGGCACGGAGGTGTCGTCAACACCAGTGGAAGGTACGTCGGCGATGACCGAGCGGGACCGGTTAGTGGAGGAGATCGGCGGTCTCTGGATCCGACTGCTGGCAGTGAGTCTGCCGGAGCAGACCTCCTCACTGCTGGACTACGATCTCACCCTTCAACAGCTCCGGGTATTTGCGTTCATCTTGGCCCGGGGGGAGACTCCCATCAGCAAAGTCGGGGAGGCTCTGGGCATCAAGCCCAATGTGGCCACCGGTATCACGCAACGGTTGGTCGAGCGAGGATTGATCGACCGGCGGGAAGACAGCGAAGACAGGCGCATACGATTGCTCACCGTTACGGATCGCGGTCTCGCCCTCATTGACGAACTGAGCGGGATCGTTCTTGCGAAGGGCCGGGAGATGATCGACCAGCTCTCCGATGAACAACTCCGTCAACTGCGCGACCTCTTCGTTGCCCTGGAGCCGGACGTCCCAGCAGGACACTCACCTCATACTGAGTCGACTCTGCGGACCGCTCCAGGCGGCGCGTCAGCGCGCACAACTACTTGAGAGCATACACGAAGCCGTCCTGGCTCCCAACGTAGATCACTCCCTCGGAGACGCACGGCGACGAGGAGACGGTCGCACCGGTCTCGAAGCGCCAATGCTCCTCACCGGTGCATCATCGCACCGACTCTCCGGCGGGACCGGTTGTGCCCCCAGTTGCAGTCTCCGGGATTCCCCGTTCAATCTCAGTCTAGGGCGGATCCTCGGGTATTCAAGCGGGTACTGCGGGACTCTTGACTACCGGAACCCGAACAACGGCGGGAACACGATCACCACCAGAGCAGCCCAGACGGCGTAGACGGGCAGGTACCGCATCTGCAGATCCACTATCACCTGGTAGCGCACTCTTCGCAGAAGGAAACGCCCATATCCCAGCCCCAGGAACACCAGGTTGACCAACAGCAGGACATTCGCTCCCAGAGCGGCCAGCCTGTTGGGAGTGGCTCCGTACTCGGCTACCCGGGAGGCTATCCCCGCGAGCGCCACCGCGTCGACCACCAGAGCGACCACGACGAGGGCGAACACCACCGCATCCCAGAAGCCGGTCGGGTCTTCGGCGTCCCGCGCGCTCATCGTGTAAAGGGTCATACCGAGGACCAGGGCCAGCAGTAGATCGAACCAGATGAGCAGCTCCCGGTCCTCCGCGGGCGCCTGGCCGGTTATGAGGATGGCCAGCAGCAGACTGACCAGTACCACGAGCAGCAACGGGGTGAAGATCCGGGCCAGCACGGGGGCGATGGTCTCGATGCGCCCCTTCTTCCATTCCACCAGATAAGCGGCCACCACCAGCAGGCCGAAGCCGCCGAATATCACCGCCCAGTTCACGACGAAGTTCTCGATGTCGACGTCCACAAACTGAAAGACCTGGATGGAGACCGCGACCAGTACCGCTCCGCCCAGCCCGATGAGCACCGAGTAGATGAATACCTCACCGGCGAAACGGACGAAGTCCAACCTGGTGCCGGTCTTTCGCCATCCGGGGCCGCCGTACAGGATGGCGAGCGGGAGGAGAAGGGCGATGAACAGGTGCAGTGCCGTCAGCAGAACGGTGTCATAGGGGGAGCGGGAAGGATAGAGGTTGATGAGCACGGCGGCGCCTATGAACACGGCCGCGGCCAGAAAGATGAAACGTAACGGGAGGGACCGCTTCCAAATCAGATACACGGCCACGGAGGGGAGGGCGAAGAGCGAAGCGTTCTTGACGTAGACAAGAGGCTCGTCCGTGTCTAAGCCCCACCCCAGCAGGGCCGGTATCTTCCCCAGCAACCCCGCCAGGAGTGCCAGACCGATGACCAGCATCACTTCAGTGCGCTGCCGCCGGCGTGAGGATTCGTCGGGCGCGGGGACGAGGAGTTGCCGCCAGACACTCTCGGTCGTGACCTTGGCGAACTCATTGCTCAATGCCTCGGTGTCTCCCAGGCGGCGGATCGAGACGAGAAACGCCTCCTCCGTAGTCACTCCGCGGGTGGTGAGGTCGTCGATGCTATCGCGCAAATGAGACTCCAACTCCTCCAACTCGTCCTCACCTAGAGAGCCGGACGATCGAAGATGGCCTCTCCACTTTCGTACTTGCGACTCCAGTTCAAACATCCCTATCGCTCCTTGCTGCGGTGTCCGTCAGCCTCTCCAGAGCCGTGTGGACCACCAGCCATTGTTCCGTGAGCCGCTCCAACTCGACTCTGCCGGCCTCGGTTAGCCGGTAGTACTTACGGCGCCGCCCGCTCTCGGCCACCTGCCAGTGCGACACCACGAACCCGGCGTCCTCCAAGCGATGGAGCACCGGGTAGAGCATGCCGTCGGTCCAGCTGAGACGATCGTCTGAGACCTCTCGCACCTTCTGGATGATGGCGTACCCGTAGCTGTCGGCCCGGCGCAGGATGGCCAGCACGATAGGGGTGGCGGAAGCCGCTACCAGGTCCTTGGAGATATTCATGCCGGTCATGGGCTGCGCATCGTCACTCGGACGCTTCGATCGTCTTACCCAGGCTGATTTATACATAGTACCACTATGCATATAAGTATTAGGTAAAGGAGCGAATCTGTCAAGGGGCGCCGTTGAGGAAGACGGCGCGGTTCGCCGAAGCGGACTATCCCCCCGAGCCGGGGCTTCTCCAGGCATAGATATTCCGTATGGCGCCGGCCCTCACCCTCCAAACCAGGAAGCCCACTATCACCGCTGCGACGAGCGCGTACAGGGTGGGATAGAACCAGACAGGGATGGTCATCGTGATCAACCGGGCCCGGAGCAGGTGATTGCCGGCCCGGAAGACGGTGAAGGCCAGAGCGAAGGCCAGAAAGGGAACGCCATCCGGGGTGGTCCGCCGCCCCCCGCCGTCGCGGCGGAGCGTCACCCACACGGCCACAGTGCCGATCACAACGGCGGCGATCATCTCGTAGATCTGGGTGGGGTGGACGGGTAACGCTCCGTCCGTCAGACCGCGCAGGCCGGTCTGACCGGAGACGAACTGGTGGGCCCAGGCCGGGCTGCCCGGGGGATAGGTGACGCCCCAGGGCAGAGAGGTGACCTTTCCGAAACAGCAACCGTTCAAGAAGCAGCCCACTCGCATGAGAACGATCCCGGCGGCTAGGGCGGGGACGGCGCTGTCGGCCAATCTCCAGACAGAGAGATGGAGGGTCCTCGAGAGGAACACACCGGTGGCCGCCGCAAAGATCAGACCTCCGTAGAGTGCGAAACCCCGGAATCCGGAATCGTAGATGCGGGCCATGTCCTTGGCGTAGTAGGTCCAGTTGACAGGGAGGTCCAGCATACGTGCGCCGGCGACGCCCACTGCTAAGGCAGCGACCATGACCACGAGAGCCCGCCACCAAATGAAGCCTCTCCGCCACGCGACCACAGTGCCCAGGGTGATGACCGTCACCCAGGCCAGCGCGTAGAAGGTGCTGTAGGCTTGAAGCACGATCTCAGCACCTCCGAGGTTGAAGGTCAGCAGTACGGGGCGCACGTCACGACCGCCAAGTCCGCATTCAGCAACTCTTGTAGCGACGCATATCCAGGGATCCGGGCACGCAGTCTCCTTCCGGGGACGGGAGCATTCCGAGCGCAGCGCAGGGACCCGGGCAAGCCCCGTTGCCTGGCGGCGCTCTGGCATCTTAGCCTACCGCTACAGGAGGGGCACCAGCCGGTCGATAGTATCTGACGCAACGCGTTTGTGGTGCATGTAAGGACGAATGTGAGGAGAACAGATGAGACCTGACCGGCCCCGAGTACTTCACTCACCCCAACGACTTCACCTGCTCCTGGTAGCCGGCCTCATGGTGCTGTCGCTGATGGCTGCGGCGGCCTGCGGGGACTCCGATACCGCGGAGACCTCGGCCACGACCGCCCAGGCACCGGAAACCACAGCGGAGGCGCCAAGCACCACAGTGAATGCAACGGATGCCACGATGCAGGAGATGGATGCTACGGCCGGTGTGGAGGAGCCCGAGAGTGGCGGTTGGGCGACGGGTGCGGCCGATCTCAGCGACACCATCGTTCTCCCTGAAGGCTGGGCCATGGAAGACGCTCTTGCCCCTGCAGATGTCGAGGCAGTTGTGGGAAGAAGCGGGCTTCAGTACTGGATGGAACCCGATAGCAGCGCCTCATCGGGCAGGCCGGCGGGCAGCTTCTACGACGGCGAGAACATCGACACCAAAATCAGGTTCCGGGTCTTCGCCCAAGAGGGATCGGCTGAGTACGAGCATCGAGTCGGCTTCGTGGAGAACGTAGAAGAGGTTGCGGCCGATCTATGGGACAAGCTGGTAGTAGGGGATGCCACCGATGCCAACTATGCTCTCAACCGTACGGTGGTTCTGCGAGGTGACGTCTGCATGGTCATCGAATGGCGCCCCGAGTACTACGGTGAGTTCGATAGGTTGGACCTGGGATGCCGCCTGGCCGATCTGCTCATCGGCAAGCTCTACAAGGAGGAGTAGGCCCACAGGAGGCGATCGGGGCGTAGAGGGCCGTGGCCCTCTACGCCCCGATCGGTTTCTCCCGCGTGGACCAGAAAGCAGCTAGTTCTGCTTGACCGCCATTTCCAGCAGCTCGACCGGCCCCTTTGATAGCAGCTCGACCATCTCCTGATCGCCGAGGTTCAGGTTGTAGTGTTTCACGGCCTCGGTGAGGGTGTTGTCCTTCTGAGTGACGCGTTTGCCTCTCTCGTTGCCGAGATAGGTGTTGCAGGCGCCGAACTCAGCGATGTCGGCGTCCTTGAGGGCCAGATACTCCGCGTTGAGCTCGGTCATCCTGGGAGTGTACGAATCGTATAGCTCCTGCAACTGAGGTTTTAGCACCGCGGGTTCGGGCAGGTCCTTGGCCAGGCCGGCCGCCTCGGCGACCACTTCATCGAACGCGGCGAGGATCTCTTCGGCCAATGCCTCGCCCGCTCCTCCGGTGGCCCCTGCCGGTTCTTCGGAGCCTTCGGCCGAAGTCGCAGCTGTGGTTGCAGTCTCGGCCTCGTCGGCCTCGTCACCACCGCAACCGCCCACGAATACCATGCTCAAACAAGCCACCATCAAGAGCATGGCCAGCATGAGCATCCTGCCGCCCTTCCACAACCCGCTTCCGTGCATTGTTCCTCCCTGTCGCACCCTCCGTTTATATGTGGCAGGTCCAGAACCCCCTCATCTGGACCGTTCGCCACTATAGGGCTTCTCTCCCCCCGGCGCAACATGTGTTGCGAGGCGAAAGCAAGACGCTCTGCGTGAAACAACCGGGCGTTCTCTCCACGCGTTACCCGGGGGGATTGATTCAGAGGCGCATATTGGGTAGTGTTACCAGCAGCCGCTCGGCGGCCGTCCCGGAACAGATCGGAAGGCGATTTGCCATGGGTGACGCTATACAGATTGTCGTACTGGTGGTAGTTCTCGCACTCCTCGTGCTGCTATTTGTGCGGAAAGGCAGGAGCATCTAAGGATAAGCTGGAGTTCAGCGGGGAAGCGCGTGGGGGGGCCGTCCTTTGGGGCGGCCCTTTTCGTAGGTGTTCCGGGGGTGGTGTGGGGACTCTGTAACAACAAAAGGGGGTATCGAGTGTGAAGACCATAACCACAGACATCGCCATCATGGGGAGCGGCCTCGCCGGTCTTACCGCCGCGGTCAAGGCCGCCGAAGCGGGAGCCGGAGTGGCCGTCTTCGAAAAGCGCCCTTTCCAGGGAGGCGGTGTTTCGAACACGCCCATGATGACCCTGGCCGTCCGGGACGACCAAGAGTATAAGGACAAGGCCTTCAAGGTCCACATGGAGTACACGAACTACAGCGCCGATGCTGCTGTGGTCCGCTCCTGGATCGACAATTCGAGCCACATCCCGGAGTTCATCAACGGCTTGGGGATCGACTTCCTTCATGTCATGAAGTTCGATCTGGAGACCTTGGGGCAGCTGCCCGGTTATAGTGCCGGTTTCCCCAAGGGCATGCACCTGGGCGATTACTACTTCCTCAAGGGTCAGGGAAAGGGCCACGGCGCGGCCGTGATCTGCAAGCGCATGGCCGATACCGTGGAGAAGCTGGGCGGCGAGCTCTACTTCAGCTGCCCGGTGAAGGGTTTGATCCGCGAGGGCGATAAGGTCGTGGGGCTGGTGGCGACGGACAAGGATGGTGAAGAACTCCGGGTGAGCGCCAAGGCCGTCGTGATCGCTTCGGGCGGTTTCAGCGACAACCCGGGGATGATCAAGGAGTTCACCGGGTTCACCTATACCAACAACAACTGTGACGACGGCGGCAATGTCCTCTTCAACACCTTCCCCGGCGCCCGCATGACGGGTGACGGGCAACGGGCGGTCTGGGAGATAGGCGGAGCCCAGGGCTCCATGGGTATCAATGGGCACAATCTGGTGCCGGGCCCGGGGATCATCGGGCATACCCCCTGGATCATGAAGAACCAGATGCGCATCATCCAGGAGCAGCCGTATCTGTGGGTCAACCAGCGGGGTGAGCGCTTCATCGACGAGGGTATCTCCAACAATCACATGGCCATGGGGACTTCCATTGCCCGGCAGCCAGACAAGTGCAGTTACATCGTCTTCGACGAGGCTACCAAGCGGCATATGGAGCAGGAAGGGCTGGAGTACATCTACTTCATCTTCCCGGCCGAGAAGCTCACCGACGTCAGCGGCCAGTTCGAGCACCTCATCGACGTGGTTGGAAACAAGCACGCCTTCGTGGCCGACACCGTCGAAGATCTGTGCGCAGAGACCGGCATCGACGCCGCCGGCCTCACCCGGACACTGGATGCGTATAACGACTACTGCGACAAGGGACACGACGACCAGTTCGCCAAAGACCCCGCTTTCCTGCGTCCGGTCAGGGAGCCCAAGTTCTACGCTCTGCGGTGCTTCTGCGGTGGTTACCAGGCATTGGGCGGCATCAAGGTCAACGGCAAGTGCCAGGTGGTGGACGACGACTACCGGCCCATCAAGGGCCTCTACGCCGCGGGCGACTGCGCGGCCGGGGAGATATGGGGCAATCCGCCCACGGGTGGTATCGGCGTGACTACCATCTGTTTCTCTCAGGGTTTCATCACCGGGCGCGAGGCAGTCGAGTACGCCAAGAGTCTGTAGGGAGGGACCGCCATGAAGGTAGATATCCAGGACTACTGCATACGTTGCGGGCTCTGCGAAGACCTGTACCCTGTGCTGTTTCATCTGAATATTGAGGACGACAAGATCGACCTCAAATACGAGGGGGACATCCCGGCCGAGCTGGAGGATATGGCCAGAGAGGCGCGACGTGATTGCGCCATAGCTGCCATCTTCTTGAGCTGACAGAGGCACCGGCGCAACCACAGGGATCGGAGGCGGCGCGATATGGTAGAGGACTTCGAGACTCCCCCTCGGCGCGCAGAAGCGTGGTTGAACATGGGCTGTTCGAGCCCCGAGGGATACGAGGCCGGCGTGGAGGCTCTTACCATCGGCACTCTCGAGCGCGAGACCGGAGTGGCTCGGGGTACCATCTACTACTACATGCGGTACGGTCTCTTGCCCCCGGCCCAGAAGGCCAGCGCTACCAGGTCGGTCTACGACCGGTCCCACGTGGAATTGCTACTGGAGATCAAGCGCCTCCAGGGTGAGGGCCACAATCTGGAGGAGATCCGCGACCTGTTGAGTCCCCGTATCGAGGCCGCGGCCGAGAACAATGTGGATCTGGTGGCCAAACAGAACGAGGCGGTCCGTGAGGCTATTCTTGAGATCGCCGCGCACCGGTTCGCCGAGCAGGGATACGACAAGACGCACATTATCGACATCTGCGAAGAGGCCGGGGTCACCATTCAGGTGCTCTACAGTCATTTTCCCGGCAAACTCCACTTGTTCATCGCCTGCTACAACGTCTACTACCAGTGGATGCGCGGGCAGATCGAGCCGCAGATGGTGCAGCTCACTGATCCCACCGCTCGATTGGCATGGAGGGTCCACGCCGCGTATGGAATCCAGGCGTTGAGCCCCGACCTGCAGATCTTGGCCCGGCTCCAAGCTGTCGATTCGGAGGGCGAGTTGCGAGATCTGCTGCGGGAGACCTATGCACAGATGCTCTCGGATGTGGGGGAGGATCTGGCCGCGGTGCGTGGGTCGGCCATCCACGGGGGCCTTCACGCGGAGGGGAGCTCCGCCGATTCCTCGCCCTCTGGCTTCGCCGGCCGTCTCTTCGACGACGAATTGGTGGCCTACGCCCTGCTTGGAGCACTCGAGAACATGCAGATGAGGTCCACATGGGATGAGCGCTACGACAGGTTGGACGTGATGCGCAACCTGCTGGTCATCCACCTGGCCATTAGGGCTGCATACGCAGGCAAGGTCGATCTGGCTCCGGACTGGGAGGAAGTGGCCGGGCTGGCGGCCGAGCTGGCAGCCTCAACGCTCGTGGCAGAAGGACCGGGTTCATGGATCCGCGAGGACGAAAGACTGGCAGGGCGCGTGCCCGGCGAGGATAATCGAATGTGACCGACGCCTTCTATGGCGTACCGACGGAGGCCAGGAGGACCGGCGGATGTCTGAAGATACCGACAAGACGACCATCAAGAGACGGGAAGCTCGACTGAGGCGGGTGGCGGCCGTTCTGGGTCTCAAACTGCAGAAATCGCGTGCACGCGACACGAGTCGCATGGATTACGGCCTCTACCGCATCGTGCGGCCCGAGAGTGACTACGTGGTGGCGGGCAGGTTCCCCTACGGGTACTCCTTGACTCTGGACGCCGTGGAAGGCGTCCTGGATGAACTCTTGGAGGAGGAGGACCACAAGGCCGTCCAGCAGCAGTGGATGGCGGTCCACGGGAGGGCCGGCGAGCTGGATGCCAAGTGGGGCTAGGAGGGCAACCACCGCGGAACCGACATTTCGGAAGTGACGCCTCGAAGGCGACGACGTGGAAGTGACGTCCCGGAGGCTTGGACGTCGGTCCAGAAGGCCCCCAGCTGACAGCTCTTGATCTTCAGTTTCAGGCTTTCGCAGGCTGAAGAGACAGCCATCTTCTCCACTCCCAGCTTTTGGGCCAGGCTCCAGCATTCCGCGCAGGTAATGCATCCGTCGGCGGCGATCTCGCTCAGGCGCCGCTGCAGCTCGTTGGGCACATGCTCCGCAGGCCTCACGATCCGTTTGTCTGGATAGTATCCAAACAAACCCATCTGACATTCGACGATACGGTATTCGAGCAGATCAGCCGTCTTACCGACCTCCGAAGGCTCGACCCCGCGTTCTGTCGCGAGCTCGTGGGCTGCAGTGCAGGTGATCTTCCCGTCTTGGGCTCTTGCAGTCAGCTCGTCGGCAAGCGAGGGATCGAAACGGGTCCCGTCGGGATGCTTGGCTCGATAGTGCCCGGCGTCCTCAGGTGTCATGGTTCAACCTCCGGCTGGGGTGGTTCGCTGGCGTGCGGCCCGGGGGCCGCCCTCACCTAGTTTCACATAAGGACGTTTTCGGTGTCGCGCGCAAGGGGAGAATACGGGCGATTCGATCAATGAAACCCGCAGGGAGGGTACGATGGCAGACAAGAACGAAGTGGCGGCGGACTGGACCGGTCGCGATCTTTACGATCTTGATGGAAACAAGATCGGCACGGTCGAGGATGTACGGCTTGGCGATGTCACGGGCGGTCTGCAGTGGCTGGTGGTAGATACGGGGACCCCGGGAGAGCAGAAGATCTTCGTGCCTGCCGCCGAGGTGCGGCGCGCGGGCGACCGGTTGTCGGCGAAACACACCAAGGACAGAGTCCAGAACGCGCCCAAGGTCGAGGACGAACAGGTCTTGACCCAGAACGATGAGAGCAAGCTCTGCAGGTTCTACGGTCTGCAGTACGGTGCAACTCCGGAAGGGGAAGCCGAGGGCTGCGATGAGATGACCGACATCCGCCCGGCCGGATAGCGCGACCGGCCCCGGCCCTATTGGAGCGACCGGCCCGGAGCAGATTGGCGCTACCTCCTCGGACTGGCGCGACCGACCCGGTCCATGCTAATCATATGCGCATGTGACCTGTACCCGCAGCCGACATAATGACGCCCGGATTGGGCCTGGTATTGGGAAGGAGAACCGATGCCCCGCATCCTCATGGTTGATGGCGACCCCGACGTGGTTCACGCGGGAAGGACCATCTTAGAGAATCACGGCATGATGGTGGACGAGGCGCGGGGCGTCGGTGAGACCTTGGCGCGCTGCGGGGAGTGGTCTCCGGACCTGGTCTACATCGACGTCATGCACCGTCAACCGGCCGAGGGCGTGAGCATAGCCGAGCAGATACGAGCGGGCGGATCCGACGGGGTCATCATGATACTGGCGACCGTGGATCGGTCGAAGGGCTTCTTCACCTACGAGTCGGACGGAAGTCTGGCTCCCGTGGATATCCCTGAGAAACCAATGGAGCCTGCGGCTTTGGTGAGGGCTATCGAGCATGTGCTGGGGGAGTAAGCGCGATGAACACGGTTTCGTGAAGTGCCCTGAGCGCACAGTGGGCCGGGGGGCCGACCTGGGGAGTGTTCGGGCGGCGCTGGGGCCGACCGGCTGCAGAGCCTCTCACGGAGCCTCAGATGGTCCGGCAGGCTGCGGACCGGAGGGGAACGGTTCTTAGGATCATATGGGACGCGCATCCACCCAGAGGCGGGCCGATGGATCCGATGACGCCGCGCCTCCCGCGAACACGGTGGCTATGGCGGTCGGGGCGCTGCGGCACGTGCTCCCCTCTGTGAAGACCCACCTGCGTGAAAGGCGGGCCCAAGCTCACAGAATCCCCAGCATCGATCTGCGCACCCAGGCACTGGCCAGCATCGAGACCAAGGCTTTCCACTGCATGGGCGGGGGCATGTACGCCCTCTTGGCAGGAGATCGTCGCGAGGAGGCCATCCGCTTCATCGTCGCCTACCAGACCATCAGTGACTACCTGGACAATCTGTGCGATCGCAGCGTCTCTCTCGACCCTGAGGATTTCCGACTGCTCCACACCTCCATGCTGCACGCGCTCACTCCGGGGGCAGGGCCGGACTGCTACTACCGGCTGCGGGAGGAGCAGGATGACGCAGGGTACCTATCGGGACTGGTCGCGACCTGCCAGGACGTATTGGGCAGCCTACCCGACTACGAGGTCATCGCCCCGTACCTCCACGAGTTGGCGGGCCACTACTGCGCCCTCCAAGTCTACAAACACATCCGCCCCGAGGAGCGTTTGCCGGTGATGCAGGCTTGGTTTGCGGAGCTCGAGGACTCGTTGCCGCCCATGACCTGGTATGAGTTCTCGGCCTGTGCAGGCTCCACTCTGGGTATTTTCGCCCTGGTGTCCTACGCCTGCGGGCAGGGCTGTGACGCCACGCTGGCTCGATCCATCAAGGAGGCCCACTTCCCCTGGGTCCAGGGTCTCCACATCCTGCTCGACTACCTCATCGACCAAGATGAAGACCGGGAGGGTGGCGACCTGAACTTCTGTGCCCACTACCCGGACAGAGGCAAGATGCAGGCTCGCCTAACCCACTTCTACCGGGAGGCCAATGCAGGCGTTCTGGGCCTGCCATAC
>JAAYCW010000113.1 GCA_012729575.1 Actinomycetota bacterium
CGTGTTCGGGTTGGTCGCGTTGGTCATGGTTCAATCATTATTCGCCCCGGCCCCGGTGGTGTCCTCCGTAGCCCGGCCGATCCAAGGGCAACGGCGTCTGGCCCTTGTCCCACGATCCAGGCGCCGCCCCATGTCGTGTCCGCTCAAGAACAGGCCGGACCCTTACCCCCGCCGGCGGGCAAAAGCAGCTCCGCCGAGATAGCGGGCCAGGTCACCCAGTTCCTCCTCGATGCGCAGAAGCTGGTTGTATTTCGCGGTACGCTCACCCCGGCAGGGTGCACCGGTCTTGATCTGTCCGGCGCCCGTGGCCACCACCAAGTCGGCGATAGTGCTGTCCTCCGTCTCGCCCGAGCGATGGCTTACCACAGCCGTGTAACCGGCCCGCTGAGCCATGGAAATCGTGTCCAGAGTCTCGGTGAGCGTCCCGATCTGGTTGAGTTTGATGAGGATACTATTGGCCACCCCGCGTTCGAACCCCATGGCCAAACGTTCGGGGTTGGTCACGAACAGGTCGTCGCCGACCAGTTGGATGGAATCCCCGAGGAGCTTGGTGATCGCAGCCCAGCCCTCCCAATCCTCCTCAGCCATGCCGTCTTCGATGCTGACGATGGGGTGCCGCGCACAGAGGTCGGCGTAGTACTCGGCCATCTCTTGGGGGGTGAGTTCCCGGTCTTCGCCGGCCAGAACATAAACGCCCTTGGAGGTATCGAAGAACTCCGTCGCCGCTGGGTCAAGGGCGATAGACAGGTCGATCCCCGGGGTATAGCCGGCCTTCTCCACCGCTTCGAGAATGGCCTTGATCGCGTCCTCGTTGCTGGCCAGGTTCGGTGCGAACCCGCCCTCATCGCCCACGGACACCGACAGACCGCGCCCTGCCAGGACCTTGCGGAGCGAATGGAACACCTCCACACACATCCGCAACCCTTCACTGTAGCTGCCCGCACCCACCGGAACGGCCATGAATTCCTGTAGGTCGACGTTGTTGTCGGCGTGCTTGCCGCCGTTGAGGATGTTCATCATGGGGACAGGTAGCACGTGAGCGTTCACTCCGCCCAGGTAGCGGTAGAAGGGCAGACCGAGCGCGTCCGCCGCCGCCCGAGCGACCGCCAGAGACGCACCCAGTATGGCGTTGGCCCCAAAGCGGCCTTTGTTGGGCGTGCCGTCGGCCTCGATCATCAGGCGGTCGACCTCGCGCTGGTCGAGAGCGTCAACCCCGACAAGAGCCTCGCAGATCTCGTCGTTGACATGCCCGACGGCCTTGAGGACCCCCTTGCCATTGAAGGCCTCTCCCCCGTCGCGCAACTCCACTGCTTCAAACGAGCCTGTCGATGCGCCCGAAGGCACCGCCGCTCTTCCCCAGGCCCCACCGGCCAGTTCGACCTCGACTTCCACAGTGGGATTCCCGCGGGAATCGAGTATCTGGCGTCCAACAACATCCAGGATCACGGTCATCGTTTCTGCTCCTTCTTTGCCTGCTGATAGTACGCCTCTTGCTCTTCCAACCCTATACTCTCAAAAATCAGGCCGTCGGCGCCCGCGAAGCGGGCCGCCCCTTCCACCCGCTCGCGAAACCTCAGCGCCGCTCCTCGTAGCGCCAGTTCGGGGTCCACTTTCAGCTTGCGGGCCAGATTGACAACAGAGAACAGAAGATCGCCCAGCTCCCCGGCCAACCGGTCGGGAGTGGTGTTCCCACACAGTTCCTGTTCCAGCTCACCGGTCTCTTCCTTGACTTTGGCCACCACATCGGCAGCCTTCTCCCAATCGAATCCCACCGCTGCGGCCCGCTGCTGGAGCTTCTGCGCCAGCAGGGTGGAGGGGAACGACTCAGGGATCTCGTGAAAGATCCCCTCTCTACCCTCCGATTCCCTCTTGATCTCTTCCCAGTTGTCCCGCACCTGTTCGGGCGTGTCGGCGACGGCCTCCCCGAAGATGTGCGGGTGGCGGCGGACCAGCTTGTTGCGGATGCCCGCAGCCACGTCGCCCAAGTCGTACAGGTCCTGCTCCTCCGCTACCCGCGCAAGGAAGTAGACCTGAAAGAGGAGGTCGCCCAGCTCCCCGCACACGGCCGCGTCGCCCAGTTCCGCCCTCCGGTGGATGGTGTCTGCCAGCTCATACGTCTCTTCCAGCGTGTACGCGACGATACTCTCCTGCGTCTGCCTGCGGTCCCACGGGCACTCCTGTCTCAGACGGGCGGTGAGGTCATACAGACGGCCCATCTCTTCTACTATGTCGTCGCGCCCCACGGCTCCACCTACTCCTCACTCGACTCGGTCGCGCCCTCGGTGGTGGAAGGCCCGGACAAGTCGGCTGAATCCGAGACGGACCCATCCGTGGCCGACGCGTTCCGATCGACTCTGCCGGATACGCGCCCGTCACTCTTGGGTTCGTACCCGGCCAGGTACTCGACCCCCAGACGAGAATGAGCTGCAGCCAGCCACTCTTCCCATGCTTCCGCCTGCTCCGCTTCAAGCAGAGCGCTCTCGATCTTCTCCTTGACCTGGTCGAAAGACAGTTGCCGTTCGGGCGTGATGTCGGTCACCTCGATGACGTGGTATCCGTACTGCGTCTTGACGGGCTCCGAGATCTCGCCTATCTGCAGATCGAACACCACCGCCTCGAACGCGGGCACCATGAGCCCTCGGGTGATCGCCCCCAGCTCTCCCCCCGTATCCCTCGTGGCGTCGTCGTCCGAGTACTTCTCCACCACCGTGACGAAGCTCGACCCGTTTTGGATCTCGCTCCGAGCCCGCTCTGCTTTCGTCTCCGCCTCGGCCCAGTCGCGCTGGTCGGCGCTTCCATCCTCCGAGCCTTCATCCGACCGCGCGAACGGAGAGACCAAGATGTGCCGAACGTCGCGTGACTCTTGCTCCACGTACTCCGACTTGTGGTCCTCGTAGTAAGCCTCTGCCTCTTCGTCCGTAACCTTCACCTCACTGGTGACGGCGGACTTCACCTCCTCGAACAGCAGACTCTCTCTGAGTGAGCGGGCCAGTTGCTCCGGGGTCAGCCCCTGCTTCTCCAGGGCCGCCTCGAAGGCCTCCTCGCTGAGGAACATGCGCGAGATGCGGTCCACCTCACTCTGCACGTCCGCCTCGGTGATGCTCACACCGAGGCCGGGCGCCTCCTGGCGGAGGATCTCGAGCGCCACCAGGTGCTCGGCCAGTCGCTGTTCGAAGCTCTCGTATTCCTTGGGCTGATCATCCTTGTCCGGAACCCTTCCGGCCGCCTCATACGCCGCCTTCAGGTCTTCGAATTCTTCTTGGGAGACGAGGTTCGTCCCCACCTGAGCAATCGCTCCCAGTGGTAGCTCGTCTTCGCAGCCTACGAACAGTAGAGTCGGCAGAAGGAGCAGGCCGACAGCGAGCCTTCTGAACAAGCCGGACCTCACTTTGCCGTCTGGAGTGTCATCTCGGCGTCAAAGAGCGCGAGTATATCATTCAGCACCTCTGTAACCGCCCTGCGCAACCCGCGTTCGTCCCCCCTCAGACCCAGCGAGAGCTGCCCCTGCACCGAAGCGTATACGTAGCGCCGGTCGCGCGCCCGCAGCTTCTCTCGCGAGCCGGGTGGGAGCTTGAGTCCGGTGATGAGCAGACGGTCCTGCCTGATCGACAGGCCGTCGGCTCCCAGATCCTGGAGGCTGACCCGCACCTCTCCCAAGAAGATAAGATTGTCCACCGGGTCTGGTATCTGCCCGAAACGGTCGGTCAGCTCGGAACGCAGATCAGTCAGCTCCTCGAGCGTACCGGCCGAGGCGATCCGCCGGTGCAGGTCTACCCGAGCCGCTTCATAGCCGATGAAGGTAGCCGGCACATGAGCATCGATCCCCACCTCCACGCGAGGCATCTTCTCCACCTTAACGTCCTCGCCCCGCAGGTGAGCGGCCGCCTCCTGCAGCATGGAGAGATACATCTCGAAGCCCACCGCGGCGATCTGCCCGGACTGCTCCTCCCCCAGAAGCTCGCCGGCCCCCCGTATTTCCAGGTCACGCATGGCGATCTTGAAGCCCGAGCCCAGTTCCGTGTAATCGGCCAGTGTGGACAACCGGGCGACCGCCTCTTCGGTGAGCACGGCCTCATCGGGGTGGAACAGGAAGGCGTGCGCCACCCGTGACGAGCGCCCGATGCGACCCCTGATCTGATAGAGCTGGGCCAGGCCCAGCAGATCGGCCCGGTCCACGATGAGCGTGTTGGCGTTGGGGATATCGAGGCCGCTCTCGATGATGGTGGTGGTCACAAGGACGTCCGTGTCGCCCCGCAGGAATTCCAGCATCACCCGCTCGAGTTCGTGCTCGGCCATCTGGCCGTGTGCGATGGCAAAGCGCACTCTCGGCAGGGACTCCCGGAGCCGCAAAGTAGTCTTGTCGATAGTCTCGACCCGGTTGTGCAGGTAGTACACCTGGCCGCCCCGGTCGATCTCCCGTTCGATGGCCCGCTTGATCATGCCCTCGTCGTAGAGGCCTACGTACGTCTGGATGGGATGCCGGTCGCGCGGTGGAGTCTCGATGATGGTGATGTCGCGCACCCCCGAGAGCGACATCTGCAGGGTGCGCGGAATAGGCGTGGCGGTCAGAGTGAGTACGTCCACCCGGACCTTCAGCCGGCGCAGGGCCTCCTTCTGGGCTACGCCGAACCGCTGTTCCTCATCGACGATGACCAGGCCGAGATCCTTGGGCTGCACGTCTTGAGAGAGGAGACGGTGGGTTCCTATGAGCACATCGACCTTCCCCGCGGCGAAATCCTTGAGGATGCGCTTCTGTTCCGCCCCCGACCGGAACCGCGAGATCATCTCCACCTTGACGGGAAAGTCGGCGAACCGTTCCCGAAAGGTGCCGTAGTGCTGCTGAGCCAGGATGGTGGTCGGCACGAGGAACATGACCTGCTTGCCGTCCAGAGTGGCCTTGAAGGCCGCCCGCAAAGCCACCTCGGTCTTCCCATAACCCACGTCACCGCAGATGAGTCGATCCATGGGCTGCTCGGACTCCATGTCGTCCTTGACCACGTCGATGGCCCGCTGCTGATCCTCGGTCTCTTCGTAGGGGAAGGCCTTCTCGAAGCGGATCTGCCACTCTGCGTCTTCGGAGAAGCGATAGCCCTTGGTGGCCTGACGGAGCGCGTAGAGGTGGAGTAGCTCTCCGGCGACCTGGCGGGCCGCCTTTCGGGCCCTGCTCTTCACATGCTCCCAGGCTTTGCCCCCCAGTTTGGACAGGCTGGGGGCACTCCCACCTGCCCCCACATAGCGCATTACCTTGGAGATCTGGTCGTGCGGGATGTAGAGCATGTCCGTGTCCCGGTAGGCGATATCCAGGTAGTCACGAGTGACCCCGGCCACGGTCTTCGTAGAGATGCCTTCAAAGCGACCCACCCCATGGTCTTCATGCACCACGTAGTCACCTTTGCGCAGATCACGGAAGCTGGACAGCTCCAGCCCCGCCAGAGGGCGCCGCGCCACCCCCGCCCTGTGCCGGCGGGGGAAGATGAGGGAGTCGGTCAGCAGGGCGAGCTTGAGGTCGGGGATCACGAAGTGCCGGCGGTGCGGCACCGGTAGGAACGACACCCCGGGACCCGGCTCGATCTCGCCTCCTGCGGCCAAGGTCCCGGTGATGCGGCGGAACACGTAGCCGGCCCGCTCGGCCTCGGCCCGCTGTTCGAAGGCGATCACCACTCGGTAGCCGTCGTCCACGAGCCGGCGGATTGCCTCCTCCGCCTCCGGCAGGTTGGTGATGGGCATCTCGCCGCTGGTAGCCCGGATGGCAAGAGAAGGCTCCTCCCCCGAGACCAGTCCCAGAGAGCTGAAAGAGATCGATGGAAAGCGTTCGAAATCCCTCTGCACATCTGCCCACGCGCTATAGGCACCCTCCTCGAACTCCTCCCCGATAACATCCGCCAGGCCGCTCTGGAAGGCTTCCACACGAGCGGCGGCCCTGGCCGGGTCGGAGCGCACCACGTAGGTGTCCTCCCGCAACAGTGAGGTTATGCTCCGAGGCGTGGCATCGGGTTCCTCGGCGGCGGCATACAGGGTGACGTCCTCCAGCGGCCCCAGAGACCTCTGTGAATACACCGAGAAGGCGCGGAGGCTCTCCACCTCGTCGCCCCAGAACTCGATTCTGACCGGATGCGGTTCAGTGGTTGGGAAGACGTCGAGCAGGCCTCCCCGGACGGAGAACTCGCCGGCATCCTCCACCTGATCCACCCGCACGTATCCCAGCGTCACCAGAGTGCGGGGTAGATCTTCGAATTCGTACTGGGAGCCGGTCGCGATGGTCAGCGAGGAGCAGGAGGGGATGACCGCTCCCTCCATGAGCGTGGCCGCCTCCACCACCACCACCGGAGACCGCCGGCCTCCCAACAGACCGGTGTGCAGGGCGGCGACCGCTCTTGCTCTGCGGCCGGCCACCCGGGGATGCACTTCCCCTTCTGAGCCGTACCAGACCCCTCGAGGAGGGAGATACGTCACGGGGCGCTCCGGGTGGTACAGGCTGAGCTCATGCTCCAGATCGGCCGCGGCCTCCTGGTTCGGAGCGACCACCAAGATGGACCGATCATGCCACGGCTTGCGTCCGAGCAACCCCGCGATGATGAAGGGCTGGGCAAAGGCCGGTGCCGCCACCTCAAACGCGGTCGCGGATGCCGGGGCGGTGAGGGCTGGGGGCGCGCCGCCGGGCGGCGCGCCCCCAGCCGCCGTGGCGGCCGAGACGGCCTCCTCAAAAGGCGCGTACCCGCGCAGTAGGTCGATCAGACGGAACATGCGCCGTCGCCCCGCGCGGCCAACCATCCGTCCGCAAGGTCGGCGGCGCGCTCTATAAGCCGGAGCACCTCCTCGCGCGGCTCACTGAAAGGGGCCAGCACGTGGTCGATGAGCGGCCGCTCGTCCTCCGGGCGCCCTACACCCACCCGCAGGCGCCAGAAACCGCGCGATCCCAGGCACTGCTCCATGCTGCGCAGACCGTTATGGCCACCCAAACCCTGGCCCTCCTTGAGGCGCACTTCGCCGAAGGGGAGCTCCACTTCGTCGTGGATGACGAAAATGCGCTCCACGGGGATCTTGTACTTGCGGGCCGCCGCGGCGGCGGCCCGCCCGGATAGATTCATGAACGTCATGGGTAGGAGCAACACCACCCGGGTACCCATCAGGGTCCCCTCTCCGGCCAGCCCATGAAAACGAGAGCGGAGTCGAGGCAACCCGTGACGGCGCCTCAACTCCTCCCCCACCATGAACCCAATGTTGTGGCGGTGGTACTGATACTCGGGCCCGGGATTGCCGAGAGCGACGACCAGGTAGATCGGATCAGCGTCCACTCGGTCGAGGAGTTACTCCTCTCCCTCCTCCTCGCTGCCTTCGGTGCCGACCACTTCAGGTTCGGCCGGCTCTTCCCCTTCCTCGACTGCGGCGACCTCTTCCTCCACCCGTGGCGGGATGAGGGCGACAAGGAGACTGTCGGGCTCCTCGACGATGGTCACACCGGCAGGAGGATTGAGAGCCTCCACCAGGAGGTGATGTCCGATCTCCAACCCGCTGACGTCCAACTCGAGCATGGCCGGCACATCGCCCGGAAGCGCCCGGACCGTGACTTCACGGCGTTCCCACTCCATGATCCCGCCGTCGGCCAGTCCGGCCGGCGTGCCCACGGGCTCGATGGCAACCAGGGCTTCTATCTCGACCGTTAGATCGACCTCGTGAAGATCAACATGCAGCAGACTTCGCTTGGTGGGATGGAACTGCAATTGCTTCACCACCGCGTAACGAGGAGCTTTGGCCTTGGTCTTAGCCCCGGCCTTGCCTCCCCCTCCGCTCCCACCGAAATCGAGTTCGAGGACTACGTTGTGACCGTGCTTCATGGCCACTTTGAAGTCATCCAGGGCGATGGAGAGAGCCGTCGCTTCTTTGCCCTTGCTATAGCTGACGCCGGGGATCAATCCCTGTGCGCGCAACCTGCGGGCCGGTCCATTACCGGTCTCCTCGCGCTCTTGTACCGTTAGCTTGATGGTTTCCATACGCTTCTCCCGTCCCGCTTCAGCCTTCAGGCCTCGCCCTACACCTCGACGTATCCTAGAACAGCTGGTTTTCTCCCTGGAATAGCTCGCTCACCGATTCGTCGGTGAATACGTTCCTGATAGTATCCGCGAGGATACCGGCCGCTGATAGTACCACAATCTTGCTGCGATCCACCCCATCCCGGAGCGGGATGGTGTCGGTGACGACCACCTCTTTGAGAGGGGAAGCCGCTATGCGCTCGTAAGCCGGATCGGACAGCACCGGATGACTGCAGGCCGCGTAGACGCCCTTGGCCCCCTTGTCCAGTAGCGCCTGCACGCCGTTGACGAGGGTCCCGGCGGTATCGATGATGTCGTCAACGATCACAGCCGTCTTGCCTTCCACATCACCAATGACATACATGACTCGGGAGACGTTGTGTTCGGGCCGTAGTTTGGAGAGCACCGCGACAGAGCAGCCCAGACGATCGGCCATCCTCTTCGCCGTTTTCATGCCACCGGCGTCGGGAGAGACGACCACCATGTCTTCGATCCCCTTCAGCTTGAAGTAATCGGCGATCATGGATAGCGCCGTCATGTGGTCCACCGGAACATCGAAAAATCCTTGCAGCTGGCCGGCGTGAAGATCCATCGTGACTACCCTGTCCGCGCCCGCCGCCTGTATGACGTCGGCCACCAAACGCGCCGTGATGGGTTCGCGCGGGCAGCTCTTCTTGTCCTGACGAGAGTACCCCATCCAAGGGACCACGGCCGTGACCCGGTGGGCAGAAGCCAGGCGAGCGGCCTGGATCATGATGAGAAGTTCCATCATGTTGTCGTTCACCGGCCGGCAAGTCGGCTGGATGATGAATACATCGGCTCCGCGGATGCTTTCCCCGTACTTGACATAGATCTCGCCATCGGCGAAGGTCTTGATCTCCACCCGCCCCAGTTCGATCCCAAGTTTGTCTGCCACGTTCTGGCTCAGCTCCGGGTTGCCTCTGCCGGAGAAGACCATCAGCGAACGTTCCGGGGTCATCCGCGCACAGCGTCGCGGCTCCCAATCTCCCATGCCCCGCTCCTCCTTCTGCTATGGCTCCATGTCGTACGGTATCACCGTTGGCATCCGTCTGTCTCCCTGTCACCGGCGCACCGTCCGCTCATGATGCGCTCGGCTTCAGCCAGCTCCTCTGGGGAGTTCACACCCAGAACCAAGGAGGCGTCCGCCACCTTCCAGGCGGCCACGTGCTTTCCACGGTCTCGCAGACCGGCGATGACGTCCGTCAGATAGATCTCCCGCTGGTCGTTGTCGCAGCCGACTTCGTTCAGTATCTCGACCGTGAGCCCCGCCGGCAGCACATACATCCCACTGTTCACCTCGCTCACGGTCAGCTCATCGGCGTCTGCATCCCGGTGCTCCACTATGCGCAGCACCGATCCATCCTCCCCCCTGATGACCCGGCCGTAGCCACTGGGATCCTCCAATTGCATAGTGAGGACCGTCGCGACGGCGCCCGAACGCTCGTGCTCCTTCGCCAGCTCGCTCAAAGCCTCACCCGTCACCAGCGGGGTATCACCGGGAATCACCATCATCGACCCGGGCGGGATCTCCTCAGCCGCAGCCAGCACAGCGTGGCCGGTCCCCAGTTGCTGCCTCTGGAGCGCCACCACACAGCCGGCCGGAAGATGTGACAAGACCTGCTCGTACCCATGCCCCAGCACCACCACCGTCCGTTCAGACCGGACCGCCCGCGCCGCCTCGAGAACGTGCAGAAGCATAGGACGGCCGCACACCGCGTGCAGGACTTTGGGCAGGTCCGACTTCATGCGCTTACCCTGGCCGGCGGCCAGTACGACGACGCTGCTGATCTGAGCGGTCACTCCAGTCTCAACCCCGAGGACATCCTGCAACTGACTGGGAAGCTGGGGCGGCAGGATTCGAACCTACGCATCACGGGACCAAAACCCGTTGCCTTACCACTTGGCCACGCCCCATCGCTTCCGGCCTCGAGGTCGCGCCCCAAGGGCGCTGGAAGTATAGGTCAGCCATCTTGGGGGGTCAAGGCGAGGCGATCGTCGCTAGGCGGTACTCGACCTCGTGCCGTCGACTCTGGTGACCCGAGCCTGCAGACCTCGCCGTTCGAGGCGTCCGGCCAGTCCTTCCGCCTCGGACCGGGAAGCGCAGAGACCGAACAGCGTCGGCCCAGACCCACTCATGAGCGCTCCCAGCGCTCCCTCCCGAATAAGGATCTCGCGAGCGCCGGCCAGTGAGGGGAAGATGGTGAAGCTCGCGCGTTCCAGATCGTTCTCCAGGAGACGAGCCACCGCTCCGGCATCCGGCGCCTCCCGCCAACGGGCCTCAGCCTGAGTCGTCCTCCGCTCGAAGAAGCTGCTGCTCACGCAAGGCCGCAACCCATCGAAGGACCGGTAGACACTCACGGTCGAGAGCATGGTGTCGAAGATGACGAGTGCCAGCCAGAGTTCGGGCAACTCAACGGGTTCCAACAGTTCGCCGATGCCGCGCCCGATCGCCGGTCTCGGATCCAGGAAGAAGGGCACGTCGGCGCCCACCTTACGGGCGATGGCGGCCAGCTCGGATCTCTCCGGAAGGGGACCTCCCATCTCCGCGAGAGCCTCCACCCCGGCCATGAGGGCCGCGGCCGCATCTGAGCTGCCCCCACCCAATCCGGCCCCCACCGGGATGCTCTTGCGGATGATCACGCGGCCGTTGAACGACCATCCGGTGAAGTCCTGCAGGGCCCTCAATGCGCGGGCGGCCAGATTGGACCAGCCCGGTGCCGTGTTGCACTCTACGTCGACTTCGTTCGAGACTTCCCCCGCGGGTCCGGCCGTGAGTCGGAACTCCAGATCGTCGTACACGCCGACGGGGGCCAGTACGGTGAAGACCTCGTGGTAGCCGGCCTCGTCCCTTGGTCCTACGAGTAAGGACAGATTGACCTTCGCCGGCGCAAGTACGCGACTCTCCACCGCAGAACATCCCTCCGATGCCCCGCCGGTCCTTCCGGGGACCGGTCGGCCTCAACTCTGCCGAGCCCATTCTACCCTGAGTCACCTCCCGCTTGAAACACCGCCGCGCCGGCATGTAGCCGCCTCAGGAGCGCGGGCCGATCTAGCGCGACCAGAACGCCCTGGTTAGGGGCAGGAAGACAGCCAGCAACTCCAGGCGGCCTACCAGCATGAGCCCCATCAGAACCAACTTGCCGAAGGGAGCGATGCCCGCGTAGTTGGCCATAGGGCCGACTCCCTCCAAGCCCGGACCCACGACGTTCAAGGTGGCCGCCACCGCTGAGGCCGAGGTGACCAGACTCTCGCCCGTCATCGACAGGAGCAGCGTCCCCACGATGAACACCGCCACCCACAGGCAGAAGAGACCAAGGACTGCGGCGAGGATATGGTGCGGCACGACCCGGCCACCCAGCTTGACGGGGATGACCGCGTGAGGATGGACCTCTTTCTTGAGAAACCCGTTGGCGTTCTTGCCCAGTAGGAGCAGCCGCACAACCTTCACCCCGCCGGCCGTCGATCCCGCACACCCCCCGATGAACATGAGCAACACGAGTACCAGCTTGGCGAAGCTGTTCCACGCCTCGAAGTCGGCGGTCGCAAAACCGGTCGTCGTCTGGATGGAGACCGTCTGGAACATCGCCTCCCGGAAGGCCTGAGCGACACCGGCCGCCGAGCCGGCTATCATCAAGCTGGCCGCGATGAGACAGGTGGAGACCACCAAGATGCCGATGTACAAACGGAACTCGGGATCCCGCAGGATGGCCCGCCGCCGCCCCGATAATAGGGCAAAGTAAAGGGCGAAGTTCCCACCCGCCAGCACCATGAACACCACGATGACCAGCTCCACCGACCAGCTGTCGTAGGCCCCGATGGACGCCGCCTCCGGCGAGAAACCTCCGGTGGCCATTGTTGTGAACGTGTGGGTGATGGCGCTGAAGGGCCCCAGTCCTACCGCCATAAGGATCAACACCTCGACAACACTCAGACCCACGTAGATGTACCAGAGACGCTTGGCCGTGTCCCGCAGCCGGGGAGTCATACGCTCGGGGGAGGGTCCCGGGGCCTCGGCGGCAAACAGGCGGATGGCGCCCCCGCCCGTGGCCGGCAGAAGAGCGATGAAAAGAGCTACTATCCCCATCCCCCCGTACCACTGAGTCAGACTCCTCCAGAACATGATCCCGTGCGGTTGGTCGTAATCGGACAGGACACTGGCGCCCGTGGTTGTGAAACCGGACATCGATTCGAACAGGGCGTCGAGGGGCCCAAAGATCCCCGTCAGAACGAAGGGGATGGCCCCGAGGACCGTCGCGACTATCCAGGCGGCCGTCACGCCAAGGAAGCCCTCGCGGAAACCGATGTAGGCGACCCGGGCCTTCCGAGTGAGAAGGTAGGCAGGCGCCCCGATGACCAGGCAGACCGCCCCCGATATGAGCAACGCCACCAGGTCGGAGTCCCCGTACGCGGCCGACACGACGGCCGACGCGAACATACCGACTCCCACGACAACGGTCACAACCGCCGCCAGGTAGCTCAGAAAGCGCAGGTTCATTTTCCTGAGCGCCGTGCGAAGAGCTTCTCCACCCCACGGACCGCCTTGGGCAGCGTGAACACGACGGCGATGTCTCCCTCGGTCAGCTCCGACCGGCCGTCGGGGATGCTCACTCTGTCGCCTCGGACCAGCGCGCCTACAATGGCGCCTTGGGGAAACTCGATATCGATCAGACTGCGACCGCAGACCGGACAGGATGCCGTCACAACAAACTCGAGGACCTCACCTGCCGACTTATCCAGAACCGCCGCATTGACGATGCTTCCGGCGCGTACGAAACGCAGGATGGCAGAGGCGGTCATCCGCCGGGGACTTATGGCCACATCCACTCCGACACTCTCTACGACGCGCGAGAACTCGCTGCGTTCCACCACAGCGATGGTCCTCTTGGCCCCCAGTTGCTTCGCCACCAAAGCGGTCAGAATGTTCAGCCGGTCATCCCCCGTAGCGGCTATGAAGAGATCGGATACGTCCACTCCCTCCCGGACCAGGACAGCCTCTTCGATACCCTCATCTGCGATGACCATGGAGCGACGCAGGGTGGCCGCTGCCAGCGCCGCCCGCTCGCGGTCTTTCTCGAACACGGTGAGGCGGATGTGCCTGTCCTCCAGCCCTGAGGCGATACGCATGCCGATCTCGCCGCACCCCATGAGGATCACCTTCTTGGGGATGCCATGCTGACCGGTGAGCCGCGCCGCTGCATCAATGGTCGCGTCGGACCTGCCGGTGAGAAAGACACGGTCGTGCGCCCGGAGCACATCGCCGCCCCGAGGAACGGTCACCTCTCCCCCCCGCAGTATCGCGGTCACCAGCACTCCCTCGGGCAGACCCAACGCGCGCAGAGGTATCCCGATTCCCGAGCCCGCCGGATCCACCTCCACTTCCACCACGGAAACCTGGTTGTGAGCGAACATCTCCACATCCAAGGCTCCCGGCACCATGGCCAGCTTGATCACCTCGTCGGCCACGGCCGACTCCGGCTGGATGACGTGGTCCACGCCCACGAAACCGGCGGAGAGATCACCCGCGTCGTCGACGTACTCCTGGTTGCGGACCCTGGCGACCGTGAGAGGTACTCCCACCTGCTTGGCCGCCATGCAGGCGATCATATTGACCTCGTCGGAGTCCGTGACGGCCACCAGAAGGTCGGCCCTGCCCATACTGGCTCGCTCCAGCATGACCCGGCTGGCCCCGTTGCCATGGAGGGCAAGGACGTCCAGCTCTTCGCCGGCTCGTATGCAGGTCTCAGCATCGCGGTCGATGACTGCCACCTCGTGACCTTCCTCGCTCAGGATGGTCGCGATGTGGAACCCTACCTCCCCTGCTCCTACGACGACTGCGTACATGCCACTCAGAATAGCAGCGCTGAGGCAATGCAAGGGAAGGTTTGGACGCTGCACGAGCGCCATCTCCCTCGCCCCGGCTCTTATGGGGTGGGGCTCCCGCTCTGCCGGTCCTCACGCCAGGGCGCTTCGTCCTTCTTCTCTCTCGCCCATCGAGCGGCCAACTGGGTGAACCGCCCCGGTTCCAACCTCTCCGCCCGGACGTTGGCCGGAAGGCCGAGTGCCTCGACCATCGCCTGGGCGGTCTCCCGGGACAACCCCAGGCCGGCGGCCAGCGAGTTGGCAAGGGTCTTGCGGCGCTGCCCGAAGGCTGCTTGGATGGTCTCTCGTAACCTCTCGGGAGAGATGCGAGGCTGCTCACCCTCTGGAAGCCGCTCGAGCACGACGAGC
>JAAYCW010000114.1 GCA_012729575.1 Actinomycetota bacterium
TCTCGTGGGAGGAAGCGCTCGACACAGTGGCCGGGAAGCTGGCCGGTGCAAGGGATCGATATGGAGCCGAGTCGGTGTGCCTGGCGAAAGGGATCTACGGCAGGAAAGCCGACTATGTCTCGCGCCTCGGCAACGTGTTCGGCACTCCCAACGTGACCAGTATCGATAACACCTGCTACATCCCAAGCGCATCGGCACGTTTGATGACGTACGGCTTCGACGGGGCTCCCGACCTGGCCGGCGGCCCTGAATGCGTTCTTTGCTGGGGCAACAGCGCTGATCCACCGCTCCAAGAGGGAGCCAAGCTGATCGTGGTGAACGTGCTCAAGACCTCGGCGGCAGAGCGGGCGGACATATGGTTGCGTCCCCGGCCGGGGACCGACCTCGCCCTTGCGCTGGGGATGCTGAACGTGATCATCGGTGAGAGCCTCTACGATCAGGAGTTCGTGGATCTGTGGACCACCGGCTTCGAGCGGCTGGAACGGCATGTAGAAGAGTATCCACCGGAGAGAGTCGCCGAGATCACTTGGGTGTCGGCGGAGAAGATCACGGCTGCGGCAAGGTTGTTCGCCGGTAGTCATCCGGGCTGTCTGTGGAACGGCAACGCCAGCGAAGACACATACAACAGCACGCAGTGTGCTCGGGCATTCGCGATCATCCAGGCCATCTGCGGTGCGCTGGACGTGCCGGGCGGTACCGTCCATACGGAGGGGGCGATTCTTGGCGAGGGTGGCAACAGGGACATCCTGCGCCACCTGCTCCCGCCGGAGCAGGAGCGGAAGAAGCTGGGCGCCGACCACGGGTTACTTCCCTCCCCACCAACTGTGGGATCAGATCGTGTGGAAGCCGGTGGAGATCCGTCCGCAGCATGTGCTGACGGCCATTCTGGAAGAGAAGGCCTATGCGGTTCGGGCCCTGGGGATCTTCGGGAGCAATCCGCTCATAACTTGGAGCAACTCGCGGAGGGTGGAGAAGGCTCTGAGAAGGGTCGAATTTTCGTTCGTGGTCGAGCTGGTGATGACGCCTACGGCGGCCCTTGCCGATATCGTGTTGCCTGCCGCTTCGTATCTTGAGACGGATGCCGTCGTGGTCGCCCGTAAGGCCACGGGGGCGGTGTGCTTGGAGCCCCAAGTGGAGGTGGTCCGAACCGGCGAATGCCGTTCCGATCTCGAGATCATCAGTTCGCTTGCCCACCGGTTGGGCCTGGGGGAGTATTTCGCCTCGGATCTGCACGGGCTGCTGGACGACTATCTTCGGCCCATGGGGCTCACCTTCGACGAACTGCGGCGCCGCCCCGGTCTCGTTTCTTCGACGCTGAGGTATCGCAAGTATCTGGAGAGAGGTTTCAACACCCCATCAGGCAAGGTGGAACTCTATTCAAGTCTGTGCGAGCGCTGGGGATACGAACCGCTGCCCGTTTACCATGAGCCCGAAGAGACGCCCATCAGCGCGCCGGAGATGCTCAAGGAGTACCCGCTCGTTTTGACCAGCACGCACGAAGCGGAGTACGTGCATTCGCAGGATCGGTATCTGCAGGAGATCCGCAGGAAGAAACCTGAACCGCTCGTGAGTATCCATCCGGAGACGGCCGCCGGTCTGGGCATCGAAGAGGGCGACCTTGTGTATGTGGAGAACAGGCGGGGCCGGATCACACAGAAGGCGACCCTCGATGCGGGTATCGACCCTAGGGTGGTCAGTGTCGGCTACGGATGGTGGTTCCCGGAGAGGGGAGAGAGTGGGATGTTCGGTTGGGATGAGGCCAACCTCAACGTCCTGACGGACGATGCTCCGCCCTATAGTCCCGAGATGGGTTCTCCGAAGATGAGGGGCTTTCTCTGCAGGGTCTACAAGACCCAGTGACGCCGAGATCGGCGTCGTGGATCGATCTGGGTGGTTGCGCGGTCCCTTGGAGCGGGTATGTAAGAGAAGGAAGGCGAAGCTGTGGAACCCATGGGAGGTGCGCATGGCCAAGACAACCAAATCTGAAAAGAAGAAGTGGGATGATCTCACGCTTGTTCAGCAGATCGGCATCGTGGTGGTTGCCGCGGTGCAGATCGGCTTGCTGGTGGCGGCCCTGTGGGATCTGGTCCACCGCAGCCCGGATGAGGTGCGTGGGGAGCGCCGGCTGTGGGCGGGCCTGGTTTTCATCAACTGGGTGGGACCCATAGCTTACTTCACAGTAGGGAGGAAGGGCTTCCTCGGTCGCATGCAGGGTCGGTGCTCCGGGATCCTTGGCAGCGGGACCCAACCGGAGGAAGGCGAAACGGTCTCGCTTTGATGGGCGACTGCGCCGTGGACCCGTAACGCGCTCGGGCAGACTGCGCGAGGATGCGCGCCGAAATCGTACGGCTACGGTGCGTATGGCTAGCGTGCAACCAGGCGTCAGAAGATTGGACGTACGACGGTTATCATGGGCACGACCGGGTGGTCATCGACATGGGTTGCTTTGCGTCTGGGACGACCGTCAATCCTCGGTGTGCGGTTCGTACGTCCTCTCGTGAGTCTCGATGGCGTCGTCTATCTCGAAGGGCTTAAGAGGCTCGATCGGCAGGCCCCAGATAGCCATGCCGGCCTTTATGGCCTTGACGTTGCCCACCTCTATGCGTGCTTTCCAGTCTTCGTATTCATAGTCGGCCAGAGTGGCCGGTACATCCCGATCGAGGTCCTCGTTGGAGCGGGGCTCATTGCCTACTGCGCGATCCCACTCGTGCATGATCTCGTACGCGTCCATGTTTCCTCCGTGGGGGGTTCTCACTTTGGCAAGTACAGTACCCAATGATAAACACTCTTGCACCCGGAGGACCCGGCAAGAGCACTCGTGCGTCCGAAGGCTCTGGTAATGTAGCGCTGATGAAGGAATCAACAGGACCTACAACCACTACCGGACGTGTCGTCCGGGGTGCGCTTAAAGGGATCAGACCGACGACGGTGATGGGCAAGATCGCCGTGGCTCTGGGCGCTGAGATCGGCGGAGCTATGGGTGACATGGCTCAGCGGGCTTTTGCCGGCGACGGCCGGAGGAAGGCTATGTCCGAGGCAGGAGTTGGGAGCGAGGATCGTCGTGCCGGTGCGGAGAGAAGCGGTGGGGGCACGTGGTCCGACGATCTATTGCGGCGTGCGCGACGGGCAGAGTACGCCGCAGATGCCCTGCGCGAGCAACGCGAGGCCGGTCGTCGTGCAGAGGAGGCCTATCGCAGAGCCTACGAGGCGAAGCTGCGGAACAAGCAGGCCGGGGAAGCGGGCGGGCGGTCGTCGGAGCGGCCTCGCACGGCCGGTCGTGCGGGAAGTGACACGGGTGGTCCCAAGGGACCCCGCATCTACCGGTACAAGGGCAGAGCGGTCGCCGACTACTACGCGGTCTTGGGAGTGGGCCCAAAAGCCGGTGCACCCGTTATCGATAAAGCGTACAGGACGCTCATGAAGGTGAATCATCCCGACCAGGGCGGCGACGCCCGTAAGGCGCAGATGATCAACGAAGCATACACGGTACTCCGCAATCCAGAGTCTCGGCAGAGCTACGATCGTGAGAACGGTCTCTGACCTGCAAGACCCTCAGCGGTTCTGCCGGTACTTGTAGTAAGCACCGGCGGCGAAGACCGCCCCGGCGCCCGCGATCAGCAGGCCGGAGGTGTCGCCCCGCATGTACTCGCGTAGGCCCAGTATCAGCATGGCCACGCCGATTAAACCGACCATGAACACACGCTGTCTTGAGTAGATGGGACGGAGCCCCGGTATCCTACTCCCCGATTCTTCGGGAGAGGACTGTTTAAGAGTGCTGTCGGGATCGCCGGCGTCACCGTCGGTGTCTGTCGGTCGTGCTGAGTCTCGCGAGCGCCCGGCTGGTGTGATGTTCCGGGTCTCCAAGACGCTCACTTCTCCCTCTGGTTTTGTCGGTCTTTGCCCCACTCCACGGGAGTGGAACTCGCTTCTCAGTCGCTGCCAGGTCAGAGCGCGGGTGGAAAGGAGATTGTCCGCCCGGAAAAGCCGTCCGGCCAGAAGCACGAAAAGATAAGCCAACACGCCGATCACAACCGCTCCGGCCACTAATTGCCACCAGGGCACGGAGGTAGCTCCCAGCCTACTCACCATGGCTACAGGTGATGTGAGCGGGAATAGACTGAGAGTGGTCGCTAACGCACCATTGGGTGCTTCGGCGAAGGTGCTACTCAA
>JAAYCW010000115.1 GCA_012729575.1 Actinomycetota bacterium
AGAGCAACCAGGGCCGGATCGTTCCAGGTGCCGATGGATCCTAGAAAAATGCCGGCCAGAGTCTCAGGGTCGAGCTTGAGTTCCTCGACACCTTCAAGGTTATACGCCGGCACAACAGCACCGAATACGGTGGGAATATGGAGAACACTTGCGCCGCCGGCGGCCTCCGCCGCGGCGAGTTCCTCGTCCTTCATGGGGGCATCGGACGCGCCAAAGTCAACCGTCATCTTAGTGAACTGCTCGATGCCGCCCCCTGAGCCGATGCCCTGATAGTTGATAGTCGCACCGGGATTGGCGGCCTGGAACTCCCCGATCCACTCCACGTAGAGAGGCTCAGGGAAGGTAGCGCCGGCACCGTTGAGGCCGGCGGCCAGAGAGGCGCCGCCGCCGGCACCAGCGGTGGTGTCGGAGCCCGTGGCTGCAGTGGTATCGCTGCCCGCCGCCGGGAGATCGCTTTC
This sequence comes from Actinomycetota bacterium, assembly GCA_012729575.1. Classification (GTDB taxonomy): domain Bacteria; phylum Actinomycetota; class Thermoleophilia; order RBG-16-64-13; family RBG-16-64-13; genus RBG-16-64-13. The sequence goes on from JAAYCW010000115.1 coordinate 459, forward strand.
CCCGCCGCATCCGCCCACCACCAGGCTCGCGGACAAGACCACCAAAAACGCGACCGCCACGAAAACCCTGAAACGTCCGCGTGTGTTCTTCACTATCATCCCTGTCTTCCTCGCTTTCCTCTTTTGCATCATCCCATTCCCCCACTCTTAACTTCTCTACGACTCTAGCCGTCCCAGAGACGACCGGTGTTAACATTCAGTTACGGCCGCGTTAATTGTGGAGTGAGGCGGTCGATGTGGTTCTCTCATGCAGGGAGAGCGGGTGACCGATGCAGGCGACCGATAAGGCTACGAAGCGCATCCTTCTGGTGGAAGACGACGTCACCATCTCCGAGCTGGTCGCCTACAACCTGCGGCGGGCCGGCTACGATGTCCTGCAGGAATACAGCGGCCGTGCCGGCCTCGAGACGGCCCTCGGCGCCGAGGTCGACCTGGTGTTGATGGATCTGATGCTTCCCGGCCTGGACGGGATGACGGCCAGCAAGGAGATAGTCCGGCGCAAGCCGGCTCTACCGATCATCATGCTGAGCGCCAGAAGCGAGCGGGAGACCATCCTCGAGGGATTTGGGTTGGGAGCGGACGACTACATCACCAAGCCCTTCGACCTTGACCTGCTGCTCGCCCGCATCCGAGCCCGGCTCCGGCGCACTCCGGCCGGCATCCCGATCCCTGCGGAGGCGGAGAACGAAGACGTCGTGGGCACCGGCGACCTGATGCTCGATCGTAATGCCCATACCATGCAGGCGGAGGGCCGTGAGGTCGCGCTCAATCCCAAAGAGTTCGACCTTCTGGAATTGCTTCTGTCCCGCCCGGGGCATCTCTTCCCCCGGGGAGAGATAGTCGAGAGGGTCTGGCACCAGCGCTATGCGCCCTCCTCGCGCACCTTGGACGTGCACATCCGCCGGCTGCGGGCCAAGCTCGAGCAATTGGGCGCACAGGTGTCGGTGCAGACGGTCCGGGGTGTCGGCTACCGGTTGGAACCCCGATGACAGAAGCCTGACCCATGCGCATCCGGTCCAAGCTCCCGCTCCTGTTCGCGCTGGCCACCCTCGTCTTCGCAGGGATCGTCGCCTTGGTAGTGGCCTTGACTCTACGTGGGGTCTTCCTCGACCGGCTGGAAGATGAGATGTCCCGCCAAGCCCAGCAATACGCCGCTACGTTGCAGGGTGCGCCGGTGGATTCAGACTCGCTTCAAGCACTCACTCAGACCATCGGATCTACCGCGAACGCACGGTTCACCGTCATCGACAGTCAGGGGTGGGTGCTGGCAGACTCCGAGGCCGATCCGGCCGCACTGGAGAACCATGGTGACCGACCTGAAATCAAACAGGCCCTCGCAGGAAATGAGGCGAGAGAGAGACGCCGCTCCGCAACGCTCGGTCAGGAGGAGGTGTATGTCGCCGTACCCCTGCCGGAAAGTTCGGCGACCTGGTCGGAGGGGGTCGTACGCATCGCCCAGCCGGCCGACCGGATCGATGCCATGCTCGCGGCCTCCTGGAGGATACCGCTCATCGTGTGGGCCGTCTTGCTCATCCCCATGATGGCCGCCGCTTATCTCCTGACCCGATCCATAACCAGGCCTCTGGAGCGGCTGCGGGACATGACGGCGCAGGTGGCATCCGGCGACTTCAACCACCGCACCAGCATCCGCCGAAACGACGAGCTTGGAGAGCTGGCCGACTCGCTCAACAGCATGGCGGCCCAGTTGGAGACGAGAGAAACCGAATTGGGCGCCGAGCTGGAGCGTTCGCAGCAGGTGCTCGCAGCCATGAGCGACGGCGTACTTGTGACTGACGCCGGCGGCCGTCTACTGAGAGGCAACCCGGCGGCCGAGCGGATCCTGGGCGCCGACCTCTCCGGCACACTGGGGACTCCCCTGGTCGTAGCGGCCCGCGCCTTCCCCTCACACATGCTCGCCGAGAAAGCCCTGGAGGCCGGGCGGCCGATAACCGAGATGGTCGAACTCCCCAGCGGCCGCTCGCTGTCGGTAGAAGTGGTCCCCTTGCAGAAGGTGGGTGCACAGGAGTCCGAGGCAGGGATGGGAGACCGAAAGAGCGGTCGCGACCGGAGCGCTCCTATGCTGTTCGTCGTCCGTGATGAGACCGCCCGCCGCCTGACCGAACGGATGCGACGCGACTTCGCCACCAACGTGTCGCACGAATTGAAGACGCCCCTCGCGGGCCTCTCGTTACTGGCGCAGACCCTCAGCTCCGCCATCCGGGAAGACCCCCGGCAGGCGGAAAAGTTCGTCGACCGCTTGTCGACAGAGGTGGATAGACTGAACGAGCTGACCCGAGATCTGCTGACCCTGTCGCGTCTGGAGGAGAGCGAGACCAGTGTCGCCACGTTTGCCCCGGTCGATCTGGCGCACTTGGCCGCGCAGGTGGTTGATGAGCTGAGCTCAGCCGCCGACGCCAAACGGCACGGCGTCGTACTTGACGTCCCGGAAGACTTGGTCGTCCCGGGTGACAAGACGGGTCTTCGGACTCTCCTGCGCAATCTGCTCGAGAACGCGATCAGGTACACCGAGCCGGGAGGACACATCACGGTGACCCTTCGCTCTTATGATGACCAGGACGGCAAGTCCTGGGCCATACTGAACGTGGCTGATGACGGAGTGGGGATACCTCTTGCCGAGCAGCAGAGGATCTTCGAGCGCTTCTACAGGGTCGACAAGGCGCGTTCCCGGGAGACAGGCGGCACTGGGCTGGGTCTGAGCATCGTGCGCCACGTAGCCGAGCGACATGGAGGCAGTGTCAAAGTGCAGAGCACAGTGGGAGTGGGATCGACCTTCACCGTTCGGTTGCCTCTCGCCTGAAGAGAGAGGCCGGGAGTCAAGACGCCGCCGTCCGCGGGAAGACCAAAACCGTTCCCTGCCGGACGACACGGGGCATGTTGGTAACCTGGAGGAGGCCCCCGGCTTCGTCCATCCCCACCGTCGTATTGGAGCACCCGCCCTCCTCGGGAGACTGGTAGTTGACGCGCACCCCGGCAGGTCTCACCTCGCTGCCCGATTCATCCACTGCTGCGAGATCGCTCCACCGCACCGCGACCGAAGGCGCATCGCAATCGGCGAACACCTCAGACCATACTATGGGGCGGACCAGATATGACTGCAACCCTTCAACACTCGTAATGGGCAGCAGATCTCGGATCGTGCTGTATACACCGGACCGCAGGTCGGTGACCTCCGCCCGCCAGGCGCCGGCGGTCTCCGGCGAGCGGAATACACGGAAGCGGTAGGGATATCCTTGCTCCCAGGGGTAGAACAGGGTATTGGGATCGTCGGCGAACCCTCCAAGAGCCGAGAGTGTGCCCGGTAGCACGTAACCGCCCCGATGGGCTGAGGCATAGCCTCCCCAGTTGACCGCCGTATGCCCCCGATAGCGGCTATTCCACTGAAGGCCTGTATGTCCGCTACCCCAGACGCCGCCGCCCGAAGAGAAATCGACCTGCAACGCCCAGAAGTGGAGGGCCTCTCCGCGTGGCGGTTCCAGCACCTCCAGAACCGCCGACACCTCCACCAGACCCGTACCCGCGCCCACCTGCCTATACCGCTCTAACGGCATCTCCCAGATCAGATGAAACGAGGAGGCGCCGTTGGCCGAGCGGGGCGGGCCCGCTGCGCGCGGCCCGCCCCCGACCAGATTGCGCAACATGCTGCCTATGCGTGCTATGCGAGACATTCTTCGGCAGGCTCCCCAGAAATATCGGCTATCATCCCACCCCGGTTGTGTGAATATAGTGGCGGGCATCGGTGAACGCAACCGAAAAACTACTGGAAAACGCAAACGCCGACACCGGTCGTATCAACAGATGGGAAGGGACGCTGTGGACGGAAAGACAGGAAGTCGCGCAGGGGATAGCCGGGCGCAACGGGCGGCCATCCGCCGTGAGTACAAGGAGCGGACGAAGCAGCCTGGGGTGTTTCGCGTGGTCAATGCCAAGAACGGCAGGGTCCTGCTTGGGTCGGGGCTTGATCTGCGCGGTCCTCTCAACCGGGTAGCATTCGAACTTGATATGGCCATGTGCTGGAATGCCGATATGAAACAAGATCTGGAGACCCACGGCAGAGACAGCTTCCTCATCGAGGTGTTGGAGAAGGTGCAACTCAGCGATGATCCAGACTTCGATCCTGAGAACGAACTCGAGACCTTGGAACAGAAGTACTTGGAGCAACTGGACTGGTCCACCGCGTACAACAAGGACCGCCATATCCGCTACCCCTCGTAGCGCCATCTATCGGGTACACTACCAGTATCCCGGCTGACCGTGGTCTCCGACGCAAGGAGGGATACGTATGCAACCTGATAGACAGGACGGCCTAACGGACAGGGAGCGTGCGCGTCAACGCCGGGCGGAGCAGATCCAGCGGCGGCGTCTGGCTCTGGGCATCTCGGTCCTGGCGCTTCTCGTCCTGATACTCATCCTCGTGATCTCCTGCCCCGGTGGCGACGAAACGGCCTCTACCACGACCACGGAGCCGGAAGACACCACCGACGAAACGCTCCTCTCCGCCACGTTCACGGCCCGGCTCACGGGGGACGAAGCGGTTCCCAAAGTCCAGACCATCGCAACGGGCCTGCTTACGCTCGTTTACGACGCGGACACAGAGGAGTTCTCGTACGTAATCGAGGTGACTGAAGGTATCACCAATCCCAGTGTAGCCACCATCTACGAGGGTACCCCGGGCACGTCGGGTACCGCAGTCTACATGCTGTTTGCCGGACCGACGAAGGACGGCATGTTCCAGGGCGTCCTGGCCGAAGGCTTGGTCTTCGGGGATGATCTCATCGGACCGCTCAGAGGCGGGACGATCGGCGACCTCATCGCCTTGATCAAGGACGGCAATGCCTATGTCAGCATCGGTAACACGTCGCATCCGGTAGACGCAATCAGGGGCCAAATCACGTACTGAGCCTCCATCGCTTATCTCCCTCATGAGAGCCTCGTGCCGCAGCTGACCCCCGCCGGCAACACGCCGGCATGAGACGCGGAGCCCCAGGTTGAACAGCCGAAGAATAGAGGGGGTTGACAACGTCCTTCCTATTGTGATTTAATTCACAGTGAAATGAGTCACAGTAATGGAGCTGTAAGCCGATGGCATCAATCGGTACCAAACGAGACGCCAAGATATCACTGAACACAGTGGAGAGGCTCAGTCTTTACCGCCGGGCCCTCGAGGAATTGAGCCACGAGAAGATCCAGTACGTCCACTCGCACCGCCTTGCAGCCCTCACTGGAGTCACACCCGCGCAACTGCGGCGCGATCTGGCGACGTTCGGGAGCTTCGGCAATATCTCCCGGGGGTATGACGTCCGGCAGATGTCGGCCACTATCAGCCGGATCGTCGGGACCGATGAGGTGCAGAATCTGGCCCTGGTCGGGGTCGGACACCTCGGAAGAGCCTTACTCTCCTACAAAGGCTTCGAGGAACGTGGGTTCCATGTAGCAGCTGCCTTTGATGCCGACCCGGACAAGGCCGGACGCGTCTTTGCAGGTCGCCGCTGCTACAGCATGGACGACCTTGAAGAGGTCATTAGCACGCTCAACGTGCGCATCCTGGTCTTGGCTTCGCACCCCCAAGGATTGCAGGACGCTATCGACAGGGCCGCAGCCGCGGGGGTGCGTTGCTTCTTGAATTTCGTTCCTAAGATCACGAGCGTCCCGGACGGCTGCTTCATCGAGCAGATAGACATCTCTGCCAAGCTGGAGAAGCTGTCCTTCCTGAGTAGGCAGAAAGTCGACCAAGTAAGCGCTGTCCGCCGGTAAATCTGAAAGCCCACTGGAGGAGCCATGGGGAAAGAGAAAATACTGATTGTGGATGATGACCGGGACCTGGTGGAGTCTATCCAGACCTTCCTCTTGGCCCGTGGGTACGCTGTAGCGACCGCCGGTAACGGCAAAGAGGCGTACGCTCAGATCGTCAAGGACAGACCCGATCTCATCGTCCTCGACGTGATGATGGACTATGAAGAAGAGGGCATGGTCCTTGCCAGCGCTCTGAAGACCGACGGCCCTACACGGGATATCCCCATCCTGATGCTTTCCGGGTTCAACGTCCAACAGGATGTTCGCGACAAAGTCCTCGCCTCTCTAATGGGGCAGGATATGCCTGCTGAGACTTTCATGGAGAAGCCGGTCAGACTTGCCGCTCTAGCCGAACGGATCGAGGCGCTGCTCCGGCGTTCCGGCACACCCAGTGACCCCACGGAGACGGAGGGCGGTCATGAGTAGCGCCCCAGCGACCCTGGCTCAACCTGCCGAACTCTCTCGCGAGCAGCTGATACCGCTTCTCCAAGAGGTTCAAGCCAAGGACGGGTACCTCTCGCAAACGGCGATGACTGAGCTGGCCCAGGCCCTGGACACTCCGGTAGCCAGTGTCTACGGGGTGGCGACTTTCTACAACCAGTTCCGCTTTGCTCCCCTGGGAGAACACGTCATCGAGGTCTGCCGGGGGACTGCGTGTCACGTAAAACAGAGCCTGACACTCTACCAGCATCTGGAGCGCCGGCTCAAACTGCGCCCAGATGGTAACTCTGCTGACGGCCGCTTCTCAGTGCTGAGCGTCGCCTGTGTAGGTGCTTGCTCCATAGCGCCCGTGATCAAACTCGATGGCGAGTTCTACGGCCATCTGACGGTGGAGAAGCTCGACGCCCTCCTCGATGGTATCGATAAGCACGACACCGAGTCACCGACTGAGCCGAACCAAGAACAACCGACCGAAGCGAGCCACTCATGAACCGCAGCGTCCTCATCGAACCCTGCTGTTCCCTCTGCACCCACTCCCCCGGACGGCCCTGCCCCGACCTGATCACCTGCATCCAGGAGGGACCTCTCTGCCACGACGACGACACCTGTCGCACCTTGCGGGCCGAGCGCCTGGAGACGGTACGTCGGGGAGGCGACGGCACGGTCCTCTTCGTCGGCGCAGGTACCTGTGGCCGTGCGAACGGCGCCCTGCACGTCATCGCAAAGACCAAATCGTATCTGGAGGAACGTTCTGTACCGGCGCGTTTGGTGGAGGTCGGCTGCGTCGGCTTCTGCCAGCGCGAGGTCTTCGTCGATCTGCAGAAAGGGGACGGCCTCCGTCTCTCTTACTGCGACCTCACTCCCGACAACGTGGACGAATTCCTTGAAGCCGTCTTTGAGAAGAACGAGCTGCGCAACCGCTTCCTCTACGGACGCTACGGAGAAGCCCCTGGCTACGAGGACGTGCCTTTGGTTGCAGACACGCCCTTCTTCAGTCGACAGACCCGAGTGGTGCTCGAGAACTGCGGTCTGATCGACCCCGCCTCACTGGATTCGGCCCTGGCCGCCGGCGCCTTCGCCGCAGCGGCCCGGGCGCTGACCACCATGACGCGCGAGGAGGTCTGCGACATGGTGGCCGAGTCCGGTCTGCGCGGTCGAGGCGGAGCCGGTTTTCCCACCGGGCAGAAGTGGAAAGTCGCGCTCAACACCGCCGCGCATCAGAAGTACCTCATCTGTAACGCGGACGAAGGAGACCCCGGGGCCTTCATGGACCGGGCCATCCTGGAGGGCGACCCCTTCAGGATCATAGAGGGCATGCTTATCGCCGCATATGCGATCGGAGCCACCAAGGCCTACGTATACTGCAGGGCTGAATACCCACTGGCCATCGCACGTCTGCAGGGTGCCATCGCTCAGTGCCGCAAAGCGGGACTCTTGGGCGCGAACATCCTGGGCAGCCTCACCGACCTCGACATCGTCATCAAGCAGGGCGCCGGAGCCTTTGTATGCGGGGAGGAAACGGCAATACTCGCCAGTATCGAAGGCGGAAGGGGCATGCCCCGGCCGCGACCGCCGTACCCGGCGGTCGCCGGCCTGCACGGCATGCCCACGGTCCTCAATAACGTCGAGACTCTCGCCAATGTCTCCGGCATCCTGCGCAACGGTCCCGCTTGGTTCCGGGACCTAGGCCTTGGTGAGGCCGCCGGCACGAAGGTGTTCGCGCTCTCAGGCCGGGTCAGGAACACCGGGTTGGTGGAGGTTCCGGTTGGGATTCCCCTCCGCGAGATCGTTTACGGTATCGGCGGTGGCGCACCGGAAGGCCACCAGATCAAGGCCGTTCAGATCGGTGGGCCCAGCGGGGGCTGCATTCCCGACGAGTACTTGGACGTCCCTACCGATTACGGCAAGCTCCAGGAACTGGGCGCCATGATGGGCTCGGGCGGCATGGTGGTCATGGACGAACGCAGTTGTATGGTCGACGTGGCCCGCTACTTCATGGAGTTCATACGGAATGAATCGTGCGGCAAGTGCACTCCCTGCCGAGAGGGTACGACTCGAATGTACGAGATCCTGACCGCCCTGACCAAGCGCCCGGTAGGCGAAGAGATCCAACGTCTCGAGCGCTTCCGGGGCCTACTACATCTCGAGGAGTTAGCCGCGACCATTAAGGAGACTTCCCTCTGTGGTCTCGGTCAATCCGCAGCCAATCCGGTCCTGTCGACTCTGCGTTTCTTCCGGGACGAGTATGAGGCCCATATCCTGGAGGACCGCTGCCCTGCGGGAGTGTGCCAAGGGCTCCGCACCTACGCCATCGACACCGCTACCTGCGTAGGATGCATGGCGTGCAAGAAGGTCTGTCCTGCCGGAGCCATCCTGGGCGAGCGCAAGAGCGCCCACTACATCATCGTCGACCGCTGCCTTGGCTGTGGCGCCTGCGTAGATGCTTGTCCCAAACAGTCCATCACCCTTGTCGCTTGAGAGGTCACCGTGAGCATAGTCATCAACGGTAGAGAATTACAGTTCAGACCCGGCGAGACGGTACTCCAAATCGCGTGCAGAGCCGGGATCAAGATCCCGCACTTATGTTCTTTGGACTGGTCACCATCTCCGTCGGCCTCTTGCCGCCTCTGTGTGGTGGAGGTGGAGGGGTCTCCAAAGCTTCAGACGAGCTGCACCCTTATCGCGTCCGACGGCATGGTGGTGCATACCCACACCCCTCGCATCTTGAAGGCAAGACGCACCATAGTGGAACTGATGGTGGCCAACCATCCGCCGGATTGTCTGGGGTGCCACCGGGCGGGCACGTGCGAGCTCGCCGACCTTGCCCGGGAATTGGGCGTCCGCCCAAGGCAGTACGTGGGCATCAAGAAGGACCACCCTCTGGATATTTCTTCTTCCGCTATCTGGCGCGATCCCAACAAGTGCGTGCTGTGCGGACGCTGCGTGACCATGTGTCATCAGATCCAGGGTGTCGGGGCTATCGACTACATCGACAGAGGCTTTCGGACTCAGGTGGGACCCGGATTCTACAAGGGCATCAACGTGTCGGGCTGCACGTACTGCGGCCAGTGCGTGCGTGTGTGCCCCACGGGCGCCCTCATGGAACACAGCCACGTCGACGCCGTGGTCTCCGAGCTCGGAGATCCCAACACGGTCGTGGTGGCGCAGGTCGCGCCGGCGGTCCCTGCAACCCTCAGCCTAGGACGCAGTAAGCCCCCGACCGTGCCGGTAATGCTTGAGCATCTGGCCGCCGCACTCAAACAGATCGGCTTCGCGGCCGTCTTCGACACGGCCTTCTCCGCCGATGTCACCATCATGGAAGAAGCCACCGAGTTCCTCGGCCGGCTGCAGGGAGGCGGAGTGCTCCCGATGTTCACCAGTTGCTCTCCCGCTTGGATCAACTACGTCGAGCTGCACCGGCCTGATCTCATACCTCACCTGTCGACCTGCAAGTCGCCCCAACAGATGGCGGGGGCGCTCATCAAAGAGATCTACCCCAAGTACGCCGGACTGGAAGACAAACGCATCGTCCTGGTCTCCATAATGCCCTGTACGGCCAAGAAGTACGAGGCCGAGGACCTAGGCGATGTGGACTACGTGCTGACCACCCGGGAACTGACCACATTGTGGGATCGTTTCGGTATCGACTTCAATAAGTTCGAAGATCGCCTGCCACTCGATCCTCCCTTCGCTGAAGCCACCGGCGCCGCCCGCCTGTTCGCGAGCACAGGCGGAGTGATGGAGGCGGCTGTGAGGACTGCCGCGTCGCTGGCCGGCGCGGAGACTCCCACGGCTCCGCTGAATGAAGCCCGCGGGCTTGACGAAGTCAAGTGCTTCACCTTCGATGTGGGCGATACCACCCTGAACCTTGCCGTGGTCAACGGATTGGGGCAGGTTAGGACACTGCTGGAAGAGGGACCGGCGGATCTTCACTTCGTGGAAGTCATGTCCTGCCCGGGTGGATGTGCCGGCGGTGGGGGTCAACCATACGGGACCGAAGCAGCTGATCTGCACAGGCGGCTGGACCGCATCTACGACGCAGATGCTCATGCCGAGGTCCACTCGTCTCACGAGAACCAGAGCGTTGCCGCTCTCTACGAACAATACCTAGGGCAACCGCTCGGCGAAGTCTCACACCGGCTGCTCCATCGCACCTATACGGATCGCAGCTCGGGCGTCCTCGCAAACGATGATGCGCAGACCAAGCGGGGCGCCCGCGCCGGCGCGGGCGCCCCGCACTGATCGGGGAGCGATGGAAGGGATCATCAGCACAATCAAGCAGAACTGCCGTCGCTGTTACACGTGTGTGCGCGACTGCCCGGCCAAAGCTATCCGCATCGAGGACGGCCAGGCCTCGGTCGTCGCCGAGCGCTGCATCGGCTGCGGGAACTGCACGATGGTCTGCTCCCAAGGCGCCAAGGCGTACAAGAGCGGTATCGAAGGCGCCCTCGCATTGCTGGACGGCGGCAACACTGTAGCCTTGGTCGCGCCCTCCTTCCCGGTAGGATTCTCCATTCCGCCGGCTCAGGTGATCGGGGCTCTACGCCGGTTGGGCTTCACATATGTGGTAGAGGTGGCCTACGGCGCCGATCTGGTGAACCAGGCCTGCAACGACTATCTCAAGGAGCATCCCACCGGGATCCATATCGGCAGCGCCTGCCCCGCCGTGGTGGAGTACATACGCAAGTACCACCCTGAACTCACCGACCGCATCCTCCCGGTAGTCTCGCCGATGGTGGCCACAGCTCTTGCCGTCAAGAAACTCTACGGGCAGGATATCCGCTGCATCTTCGTCGGGCCCTGCGTGGCCAAAAAGGCTGAAATCACCGATAGCCAGGTAGCGGGAGCCGTTGACGAGGTGCTCACTCTAGAGGAACTCCAGAAGATATTCATAGCCCGAGGCATCGATGCGGCCCAGGTTTCGCCCAGCGACTTCGATCCTCCCCACGCAGGCTTGGCCAGGATCTACCCCATCCCCGGTGGTCTTCTCGAAAGCGCCGGCATAGGCGAAGGCATTCTCGACCCTCGGCTCATCGTGGTGAGTGGCAAGGACGAGACCATAGAGACTTTGGCCCAGCTTCCGACCGACGACATCGAAGGTACCTTGCTCGTTGAAGCCCTGATGTGTAACGGCTGCTACAGCGGGCCGGGCGTGGAGGGCACCGAGCCTGCAATGCTCCGCCGGCGCAGAGTCACCGAATTCGCGGCCGAGAGTCTTCGCCGCCAGAGCGAGGGGACGCTGCCGGCCCACGATCCCGACTCCGGCCCCTTGGACCTGAGTCGCAGCTTCGAGCCGAACGACCAGCGGTCGCATGGGCCCACCGAGGAAGAGATCCGAGAGATCCTCAGCCGTACCAATAAGTTCTTCCCCGAGGATGAATTGAACTGCGGCGCCTGTGGCTATCCTACCTGTCGGGCAAAAGCCGTGGCCGTGTACGAAGGTATGGCCGAAGAGGCCATGTGTCTGCCGTTCATCATCGAGCAATCGGAGAGAGTCTGCGAGGAACTGCACGTCCCCTGGAACAACCTGCGCGATGTCCACCGCCATCTGATCAATAGCGAGAAGCTGGCCTCGATGGGCCAGATGGCCGCTGGAGTGGCTCACGAACTCAACAACCCCTTGAGCAGCATCCTATTATACGCTCACATACTTCAGCGCAAACTCCGGGACCGTGACGACCTGGACCACGACCTCAAGCTGATGGCGGAGGAGTCGGAACGCTGCAAGAAGATAATCTCCAACCTCCTCGATTTTGCCCGCCAGAGTCGAGTCAAGATCGAACCTGTCTCGGTGGAAGAACTGGTGAGGTCGGCAGTGGACGGAGCCGCCTGCAATCTCCCGCCCGGCCCCGATCGCGACCTCGATATCGCCATCGACGTGACCCCAGGACTGGTTGCCGACCTCGATCGTGATCAGATGACCCAAGTGCTGGTCAACCTGATAAAGAACGGGGTGGAGGCCATGGAGCGACGGGCCGGTGCGGTCCGTGTTTCGGCCCACGCCGTACCCGGCACAGACAGAGTGCGACTGAGCGTCTCCGACCAAGGGACCGGGATCCCGGCAGGAGCTCAGGACAAAGTATTCCAGCCCTTCTTCACAACGAAGAGCATAGGCAAAGGTACCGGCCTCGGCCTTCCCATCTCGTATGGCATCGTCAAGATGCACAATGGGAATATCTGGTTCGATTCAGAACAGGGCGTCGGTACCACCTTCCATGTCGAGATCCCTATGACCCGCAGCGGCGGGGAAAGGAGCCCCAAATGAGTCACCCTTGGAGTATCCTGTTCGTGGACGACGACCGAGATTTCCTTGATGCACAAGTCGCCTATTTCGGCAGCCGTGGCCATACCGTCCACACCACCGAGAGTACCCAGGAGACTCTGGACTTCCTCGAAGCGCAGGTCCCCGACATCATCTTCCTCGACCTGATGATGGAGCGATACGACAGCGGTTTCCGCCTGGCCTATCAGATCCGCAAGCAGGAGCGTCTGGACAAGACCCCCATAGTCATGCTGAGCGGGGTCGCCAGGGAAACGGGCGAGCGATTTGACCAGGAGGGTCAAGGCCTTCTGACATGGTCGCGTCTGGACCGCTTCGTCGACAAACCCGTTACCGGCAGGCAACTTCTCGCCGTGGCCGAGGAACTGCTCGCCCACGGTGACGCCGAACCCAACCCCTCGACCGACGATCCCAGCTCCTGACCAGAACGAGATAAGGAGAGCTGCCGTGACACCTGCCCGCATCCTCGTGGTCGACGACGAATACGGGGTGCGTTCCGGTATCCGTCAGATACTGGAAATAGAAGGATACGAAGTGGACGAGGCGGCCACCGGTGAGGAGGCCCTTGCGCTCCTCGACAAGGCTGAATACGATGTCGCCTTCCTGGACTACAGGCTTCCTGACATAGACGGCCTCACCATTCTCCAGAACATCAAGGACGGCGGTCTGCAGCTGATGACCTGCATGATCACGGCCTACGCCAACATCGACACGGCGATCGCTGCAACCCGCCAGGGGGTCGACTTCTTCCTCCCCAAGCCCTTTCTCCCCGACGACCTGCTTGGAGTGGCCGAGACCCTGGTGAGGCATAAACAGGCCCGGACCGAAGCCGAGCGGCTACGCCGAGAGCACGAGGCCAGCCTGCTCGAACTTGCTGAGGAGAAGACCCAAACTCACTCATTGATCTCTTCGCTGCGCGACGCAGTGCTGGTGATCAACCGAGACGGCGAAGTAGTGCTGGCCAACAGGGCTATGACGGTCCTACTCGGCATGGAAGAGTCCGAGACGCTGCGCCACCCAGCAGCCGAGCTACTGGGTGAGGGCCCACTCGCGCCGCTCGTGGAGCAGCTGGCCGCCCCCCAGAAGGACCGGACGATCGGCCAGCTCACGCTGGGAGAACGGACCTACATGACAAGCATAGTCACGTTCCGGGCCGACGATGGCGCAGCCCTCGGGCGCATCCTCACGCTGTCCGATATCTCCCAGATACGCAGGGTCGCCATGGAGAAGGAACGGTTCATCCGGACCATGGTCCATGAGCTCAAGTCACCGTTAGGCGCCGTGCGCAGTTTGATCGAGGTGGTCACCGACAAGAGCCTGGGTGACGACATCGAGAGCTATCTCCCCATGCTGAGCCGCGCGGAGAACCGCATAGACAACTTGGTGCAGTTGATAGGCGATCTGCTGTCTCTTTCCCGCAGCGAGCAGGCCCGGGGGCAGACCGAACCCGAGCTCCTTGAAGTCGAGCCCGTGGTGTCTGCCGCGCTCGATGCACAGTCAGAACGACTTGCGGCACGGCATCTCACGGCCCAGATGGAAGTGGAGCCCGATCTGCCTCCGGTGCTAATGCCTGCGGGGGACTTGGATCTGATCCTGTCCAATCTCGTCGGCAACGCAGTCAAGTACAACCGGGACGGAGGGAGCGTCACCGTACAGGCGGTGCACGATGGAGAATGGGTGCGCATTGACGTAAAGGACACCGGCATCGGCATCGCCGAAGAGAACCTGTTCTTGGTCCTCACGGAGTTCTTCCGCGAGAAGCGACCTGAAACCCGTGATCTCGAGGGTAGTGGTCTCGGGCTGGCTATAGTGAAGAGTCTGGCGGAACGAGCAGGGGGCCGTTTGGAGATCAAGAGCGAGCTGGGCCAAGGTTCCACCTTCTCGGTGCTCCTCCCCGCCTAATTTTCGTCGCCCTTGCTCTGTCCGCGGGAAGGCCACCACCAGTTCAGTCTGCCTAGATAGACCATCACGGCCGGCAGCAGTGTGAGCCGGATAAGCAAGGTGTCCACGATGATGGCGAGAGCTATCCCCATCCCCAGCATCTTCGTCTCGGCAATACTGGTGAAAGTGAAGGCTCCGGTCACGATGACCACGAGAAGGGCTGCGGAGACGATTATCCTCGCCGTCCGGACGATGCCGATCACCACGCTTTCCCGGTTATCGCCGCTCCGATGCCAGCGCTCATGCATCCGGGTGAGCATGAACACGGCGTAATCCATGGTGATGCCGAAAAGGACGCACAGCATCACGACCGGGATCACTATGTCGATAGCGCCGGTTGAGGTGATGCGCAGCACACGCTCGAACGTATCTCCCTGGAAGAACACCACAAGTATGCCGTAGCTCATGGCGATAGTGAGAAGGTTGAGCACCACGGTCACCACCGGTAGCACCACACTCCGAAGGAAGAGCACGAAGACCAGAAGGCTCACGATCACCACCCACGCGAACACCCACGGGAACCAATCGCTCAACTCCTCGAAGAAGTCATAGTTGTAGGCAGACTCGCCCGTCACATGGAGTTCGTATCCCGCCGGCGCATCCAACTCCAGCAATCGCTCTGCCAGAGCACGCGAATCCGCAGACCCAGGAGGCGCCTCGGATACCACGTAGTACAGCATGGCGCCCGGCGCCACAGTGGACCGGATGAGAAGCTTGAACTGCTCGAGTTGGTCGGCCGTGATCGTCTGTCCGGGTCCCAGAGTGATCCCCTCGTCGGGCACGACAAAACCATCCGGATCGTTGAGTAGCTGTTCGAACTGGGTCCACAAGGCAGCAAGGGCCCCGGGATCGTTCAAGCCCGTCATGGTGAAGGGGTTCTGCACCGACGCCACCCCCTCAAGCCCCGACAGCTGCTGACCGTAGAGGAACAACGCAGCCGCCCGCTCCATATCGACGGGCTCACTTCCATCCCAAGTAAGCAGCACCGATATGGGCGAAAGAGCTTCACGGTCGAACTCTGTATCGAGGATCTCCATCCCCTGACGCGACTCAGCGGCAGCCGGCAGCGTCGTGGCGGAAGTCATCTCTGTCTTCATGGTCGCTGCGGGCCAGGCGATGAGTACGACCAGCGCCAGCCCGACAACTAGGGACACCCAGGGGCGGCGCAGCACCACACGGGCCCACCACTTGGAGAACCGCCCTTCGTGAGCCGCGCGCAATCTGATCACCGGGAGGGAGTCCACGCGGTGACCCAAGACGGCAAGCAGCGCAGGCATAAACGTAACCGAAGCCGCTACCGAGAAGAACACAACCAAAGCGCCGCCGATACCGATCGACCGGAGACCGGTGGAGGGGAAGAAGACCAGCCCGACCACACCGACCATCACCGCCGCGCCGCTGTAGAATACCGACCGGCCCGCGCGCGCTGTAGTGACGGTCACCGCCTCTTTGACCGTCGCCCCTCTATGCAGCTCTTCGCGAAAGCGCCACACGATGAACAACGCATAGTCTATAGCGACTGCTAAGCCCAGCAGCGTAGCTGTGTTCATCGAGAATATCGACATGCTGCTGGCCCGGCTCAGCAAGTACATGGCCCCGAGAGTCACGGTCACGGCAAGCCCACCGGTGATAACCGGCAATGCAGCCGCTACCAGGCTACCGAATACGAAGATGAGCGCGACGAGAGCCACAGGCAGTCCGTACAGCTCCACCCGCTGCAGGTCGCTGAAGGAGTACCTGGTGAGATCGGCATTGACCGCGGGTTCGCCGGTGACGTATGCACTGAGTTCCGTGCCTCTAAGGGCCTCTCGTATCGTCTCGACCTCTCTTTGCACCGTTTCCATCGGCGCGTCGAACGTGAGCACCGCTGCCGAGCTGTGTCCGTCCTCGGAGACAAGCTGTGGGTTACCCGTGCTGGCATAGGTCTGGACACTCTGCAGGTAGGGGATCCGCGTGGCCGTGAGCCCCTCCAGGGCCCGTGCCTGAGCCGTTTTGAACTCCTCATCGGTCGCCTTCAGCTCCGCGCTCTTAAAGACGACGAGCAGGGTAGTCGGCCCCTGCTCGAACTTCTCTTGCACGATTGTGCTTGCGCGATTTGAGGGCGCATCGGGGTTGGAGAAGCTCCCCGTGAGAACATCCTCAAGAAACGGCGTGGCTATGACACTGACCGCGAAGAGAGCGATCCACACTCCGATGACGATCCAACGGAACCGGTAAGAGAATCTGCCTATGGCGTCGAACATGGCCGCTACGACGACCTCGGCGTCCTAAGCAGTGATACGAATGCTTCCAGCACCCTGCCGGGTTCGGCCGAGACCTCATCCGACGCCGCGGCAAGATCTATACCCCCGACTGACACCATGCCGTGGACCAGAGCCCAGGTTCCATATGCCATCTCCGCTGCCGACAGGCCGGCGTCGCTGGAGAAAATGCCCCGTTCCATGCCTTCTCGGAAGGTCTCGCCTATCAGTCGGGCGGCTTCCAAACCGAGTGCTATCCCACTGGACGGCGGCAGCTCTTGGGAGGTGGCCTGCATGATGCACCGAAGATCCATGGGATTGTCGTGGGCGTAGTCCATGTAGGCTAGACCCAGTTCCACCACCCGCCGTTCCGGGGGCAGATCGGTAGGCACACGGCGCAGATAAGCATCGAGCCGCCGAAACGATTCCTCGAACAGCGCGGCAACGATCTCGTCCCTGCTGGCGAAATATGTGTAGAGAGAAGCGGGGCTGAAGTCGGCCCTGCGCGCCACCTGACGTAGGCTGAGAGCCTCCGGACCAACCTCCAGCAGTAACTCCCGAGCGACCACCAAGATCTCTTCCCTGGTGTCCATCCTTCGCCGATCCCGTCGAGAAAGACGAGGTTTCGAATCCAACCCAGCGCCCTCCGTATTGCCGAACACAAATCGTTCGATAAAACAATGACCGTTTCTGCGAACACTGTTCGAACTGCATGCTACTCCCCACCACCGGTAATCGTCAAGGACATCGTGAAGAGGTGAAGCCCACTGATCTCATAGAGCCCTCGGCGCCCCGGAAGCCGATTGGCCATCGGATAGACTATTGGCATGAACACTGCCCACGGAGCGCGCCTCTCCGCCCCACTCGATACTCGTGCCGCCCGCCACCGTGCGTCCGGGGAACGTCCTCTTGGCGATACAGACCACCTTCGCCATTCTGACAGGACTCTGCGCCTTGGGAGTCCTCGCCTCTTTGGTCCGGGGACCGATGCCGACCAAGCATGACGAGTTCACCGTCGCCGGCGCCTCAGGCTCTGCCAAGGTAAGACCATAGGACCGATCGGGGGCGGCGGTCGCCGCAACAGCGCCTCCCGGTAGAAGGAGGAGCCGATCCCCTACCAGATGGTCATGGAGTCGAGGAACAGTTGGCCGAAGTCTGTGGCACTCGCCGGCCGCGGGGAGAGCTTCGTCACCCGATGTTGCGGAAGCACTCCTGCCACCAGAGCTTCAACGTCATCCGGTGTGTATCCCACCGCACGGAGTCCGTTAGGCATACCGACCTTCCTCATCATCTCGGTGACCGCTTGAGCGAGGATCTCGCCCGCGTCGTCGGGGCCGGCTTCGCGAGTGTCTGACCCGATCAACTCCGCCGCCCGCAAGAACATACAAGGATTGGCCGGTCCCATGAAGCGGAAGGCAGCCGGCGCTCCGAGGATCACCGCCATCCCGTGGGGGATGAGAGCGTGGTCCTGGGGGTAGCCCTCCGGCCGATAGTCTCTGACCAGACCGGAGATCGGATAAGACATCCCGTGCGGTAACGTCACTCCGGCGGAACCAAAACCTACCCCGGCGATGGTGGAGGCCAGGATCATGTTGGTCCGAGCCTCGTCATCGGTCGGATCCTCCACGGCCCGCACCATGTATCTCGACCCGATCTCAGCCGCCCTGGCCGCCCAGATACTACTGATGGGGTTGGCCCCCTGATAAGCCGGTCTTTCTCTGGGACTCTTTGGCGCTTCGCGCTGCTCGAAAGGCAGCGCCGTCAGCGATTCCAGCGCGTGCGAGAAGACGTCGAGCGCCGTACATGCCACGGCCATTCTGGGCAGAGTGCGGGTGTTCTCCGGATCGATGATACCCAGACGAGGGCGCAGCGCCCGGTGCGCGATGCCGGTCTTGGCGTGCATCTTTGTGTAGTCGAAGATGGCCACCCCGGTAGTCTCACTGCCTGTCCCCGCCGTCGTAGGAACTGCGATAAGAGGCTTCAGGTCCCCCGGCACCGGCTTAGCCTTCCCGATGGGAGCGTTCACGTAGTCGAGGAAGTCGGCCGGGTAGGTGGAGTAGAGATTGGCCGCCTTCGCCGTATCCATTGTCGACCCACCGCCGACTGCAACGTACCCATCGAATCTGCCTTCCATCGCGAAAGCGATGGCGTCCTTGAAGGAGAGATCGTTAGGCTCGACACGGACCCGGTCGAATACGGCCGTGTCGATCTTTTCCTCCTTGAGAGCCGTCAAGACATTGGCGACCGTTTCGGACGACACCAGATTGGGGTCGGTGACTACCATGACCCGCCTGGCACCGAGGTCATTCATGTCAGATCCGACCTCTCGGGTCGCGCCCACCCCGAACTTGATGCTCGAAGCGTCCATGCTGAAGACGGTCTCGAAAGCCATATCAACCTCCATCAGGCGCCGGCACGCCCAGTTGCGTGACCGAAACTACTTCCGAACGAGCACTCCCTCTTCTCCCTCGAAAGTCATCAAGAGCGTGTCTGCCTCCACTCTGTACTCGATAGCCTGCTCCTCACCGGTCTCCGGGTCCACGAAAGAAAGCCTACCATCCTTGGCTATGTAGGAGATCTCCTCAGTCTCACCCATGAAGGTGACGAGTAGCCTCCCGTCTGATGTGAACTCGTAGTCCATCATTCCAAGCTCGTCGGTCCAAACGCCGACTATCGCCTCATCCCCGTCCCCCCCTCCGCAGGCTCCCAGCGCGAGAGGTAGGACCGCAGTCAGGCAGACCGCAATCAGCAGAACCAGCCACCGCTTCTTCATTCACGAACCTCTTTCGGGGGATATTGGAATCTTGGCGGGAGAAGCCGAACGGTCGACATCAGGCACCGCGCCATCACACTCTGCGGCACAACCGCGTTCCCTCCCTGGCCTGCCTGACCCGGCGGCACTGGCGCCGCCGGCGGCGGCGAAGCCGGATCCGCTGCTCCTCACCCTCCCCTGCTACAGCCCCAGGTAGGCCTTGCGTACGTGGTCGCTCTCCCTAAGGAAGGAACAGGCTCCTTCCAGGGCGATGCGGCCGTTCTCCAGCACGTAGGCCCGGTCGGCGGCGGCCAGGGTCTGAC
>JAAYCW010000116.1 GCA_012729575.1 Actinomycetota bacterium
GAGACCTTGCGGCCTGCCGGTTTTCAAGACCGGTGCGATCAGCCAGACTCCGCCACCCCTCCACACCGGAGCGCGGAACGCTCTCAGTGGGTCTGCGCCGCCGGCCTTCAGCAGGTTCGAGTATAGCCTCTAGTAGATGGTGAGAGTGGCCGCGGCGGCGAAGATCCAGATGAGGATGGAAATCACCACACCGGCTATCGCGATGCCGAAGCTGATCCAGCACCACATCTTTGCCTTGCGTGAAGATTCACGGGCGCCGTTGATGTCACCGATGGCCAGTTTGGTGCCCACTTGGCTTGCGTAGACTACCGCCGCGATGCCCGTAGGCCAGAAGCACAAGATGAGGACGGCGATGGCCCAGCCCATGTAGCTGGGAACGCGGGGGATGGTTCCGTATCCTCCACCACCCTGGTATGGGTATGACTGATGGGGGGGTTGGTATTGTTGTTGATAAGAGGACTGGTACTGCTGATAGGGTGGCTGCTGATATGTGGACACCTGATTCGCCGGATTCTGGTAGGTATTCCGGGTCTCTTCAGCCGCCGCCTTCCCGGAGTCCTGCCACTGTTCTCTGTAGGTCTGAAGGTCTAGTCCGCATGTGCTGCAGAACTTGGCAGTCTCATCATTGGCGACGCCACATTGTGGGCAATACATCGGTTCCTCTCCCCGGTCCAGTCCGTAGTCGTCCGGTCTCACCCGCACCATGATAGACCCATGGCCTGATGGAGGTGACTCTCTGTATCAGGTCGGCAGGCGGAGGAAAGACCTTAAGACCGGCGAATTCCTGCCCACAGGTGGAACCCACAGGTGAAACGACGGGCCACATCCGGCTCGATGGGCGGAGGCGACGATGAAACCAGTTTACGTCGGCGGAGTGAGGGGATATCGGTCTGCTATCTACCGACCGGGTGAAGGCTGGAGCGGTGACGGTATACGCCGCTTCACGGGGCTTCGCCTCGCGGCGCCCGGAAGGAACCTAGCCTCGTTCCCCTGTCCACTGACGGTGTCACGGCAGCGGCGCCCAGGAGTCAAGACCAAAGTGGCCATCCTTGCAGGCATGATCGCGATCGCTGCCATGTTGGCTCTCGTCTTCGCCGGGAGCGCGCAACTCTGATATCAGCTCGTAAGTCGACGGGGAGGCGGCTGTGTCCGGCACCAGCATGAGCGATCGCATCCAACACGCCATCGATACCGACAGCATGGTCCGGCTTTTCGATATGCAGATCGAAGAAGCCTCGGAGAGCCTCAGTCGCGTGTCGGCCGTGGTCAAGAAAGACTTCTTACAACTACACGACCTGGCCCACGGGGCATTCATGTTCGCGCTGATGGACGTGGCCTTTGCGCTGACCGTCAACGCGAAGACGGATGCGGTCGCGGTGCAGTGGAGCATCAGTCAGGTCCGGTCCGCCAAGCTGGGCGACAGAGTGACCGCCGAATGCAGACTCCTGCATGGCGGACGGAGGCTGATGGTGGTGGAGCTAATGACGGTTGGACCCGAGGGCAAAGTCCTTGCCAAGGGCCAGGCTACGGCCATCCCGGTGGGCGCCAGCTCCTAGCCTAAACGTCCGCTGGTTGTTCGGCAGGGCCGGTGGCCAGCACCCCTGGGGCCTGGCGGACCAGCCGCACTTTCTCCGCGGCCAAGCGGGGAGAGAGTCCCACGGCATAGATCTCCGGATTGCGTAGCCGGCGCACCTCCTCAGGCAACGACGCGATCTGAGCGCGTGCCCTCTCTCTGATGTCGTCGAGTGACGGCGAAGCGGTAACGCGTTTCCCGTTTTGCATGACGGGCTCCAGCAGGTCCTCGCAGCGGGTGGCATCCCATACCGCTCTGAGGAACGACAGGTCGTGTCGCTCCGCGAAGGGTACCGGCTTCGCCGGTTGCCCCGGACCGATGACATCGGCCGGTTCATCGTAGAGGCGGATGAGATCGGCCAGTGGCCGGCCGTGACCGTCGTAGTAGCGGACCAGCCGTTTACGGCCCGGATCGGTCATCTTCCCCAAGTTGGACGACAGCTTGATGCGGGGCTCCCACTGCCCTCCGTTCTCGCCAACGGCTACCAACTTGTACACGCCGCCCAGCGCCGGGTGGTCGGAAGACGTGATGAGGTGTGTTCCCACCCCCCAGGAGTTGATGCGGGCTCCCTGTCGCTTTAGGTCGGCTATCAGGTCCTCGTCTAGTTCGTTCGAGGCCACGATGAGGAGGTCGTCGAACCCGGCTTCCGCGAACATGCGAAAGGCCGCCTTGCTCAGTCTGGAGAGGTCACCGGAATCGAGGCGGACGGCGGGGCGCACGGATCTCCCCGCGTCCCGCAACTCCTTGAATAGCGTCACAGCGTTGGGTAGGCCCGAGGTCAGAGTGTCGTAGGTGTCGACCAGGAGCGTTGGATCTTCGTAACACGAGGCGTACGCGCGGAAGGCGTCGAGTTCATTGTCGAAGCTCATCACCCAGGAGTGGGCGTGAGTGCCCGTGACTGGGATGCCGAACACCTTGCCGGCCAACATGTTCGAGGTGCTGTCAGCTCCACCGATGTAGGCGGCGCGAGAGCCGCTGAGCCCTCCATCGGGGCCGTGAGCGCGGCGCAGCCCGAATTCCACCAGGTTGTCGCTCCCGCAGGCCGACCGGATCCGAGCGGCCTTAGTGGCGATAAGCGTCTGATAGTTGAGCGCGTTGAGCACCGCGGTCTCCAGGAGTTGAGCCTCGATCAGCGGCCCCTCCAGCTGGAGGATCGGCTCGTGAGGGAAGATCACCGTGCCTTCCGGTACGGCCTCAATATTGCAGGTCGGACGAAAATCGCGCAGGTATTCCAAGAAGGCGTCGTCGAAGGTGCCCAGCCGCGAGAGGTAATCCAGGTCCTGCTCGGTGAATCGCAGGTTCTCTATGAGGTCGAACAACTGCTCAAGTCCGGCAGTGATCGCGAAGCCGTTGTGCGGAGGGAGTTCGCGGAAGGTATAGTTGAAACAGGCCTGCAGGTCGTTCCGGCCTGTCTTCCAGTAACCGCCCATCATGGTCAACTGGTAGAAATCGGTGAGAAGAGCCAGGTCTTCCCGATTCGCCCAGCGTTGAGAGACGTCCCGATCCATCAGGCCCATCGCTCCATCAAGTCACTCCTCAGTCGGGATCTATGGGATCTTCGTGCTCATGGTGGGAGGGCGCCGGCCGTTCGCCCGTATCCACCATCTGGTCGGATCTGATCCGGACGACTCCGGCTTCTTCCATCTCCCCCAAAGCGTGCTCTGCGCCTTCGGCGGATATGCCGCGCACCGCGTCCTTCACCAGGAAGACAGTGAAACCGGCAGCGAGCGCGTCCAGCGCTGTCTGGCGTACGCAGTACTCCGTAGCAAGGCCGGTGATGAAGACCCGCTCGACCATGTGTCTGCGGAGGAACTCCGCCAGATCGAGACCGCCGACCTGAAAACCGCTGTAGGCCTCGTGTTTGGGGTCGTCACCTTTGCTGACCAGGATGGCGTTCATGGGCATATCCAGAGAGGGGCACCAATCCGCCCCGGGAGTCCCCTGTACGCAGTGAGGCGGCCAGGAACCGTCCCGGAATTCGGGACAGCCGGAGAAACTCACGTGATCCGCCGGATGCCAGTCGCGGGTGTATATCCATCGCCCGAAGTAGGGAACGATGCGATTGATGACCGGGACGACCTCGTCTCCGCTCGGCACCGGCAGGCTGCCTCCCGGACAGAAGTCACGCTGAACGTCGACCACTATGAGCGCATCGCGCGCTCCGGTGTAGACCGTGTCGCTCATCGGCCGATCCTCTCCATCCCTATCGGCATGAACGGCCTCAGCGCAGTCGGGACTTCCACAGATCCCTCCTCAGTCTGATAGTTCTCCATTATGGCGATGATGGTTCTCCCCAAGGCTGCAACCGTTCCGTTGAGGGTGTGTAGGAGATAGGGTCCGCCCTTCTCGCCTTTGGCGCGAACCTTGAGTCGACGGGCCTGATAATCCGTACAATTCGAGCAGGAAGTCACCTCTCGATAGCGTCCCTGGGTCGGTAGCCACGCCTCCAGGTCGCATTTCTTGGCGGCGGATGCACCCAGGTCGCCCACGGCGATGTTCACCGCCCGGTAGGGGAGTCCCAGTTCCTGGAGGATCTCCTGCTGGATGGAACACATCAAATCGTGCTCTTCGGCGGACTTGTCCGGCGCGCAGAAACTGAACATCTCCACCTTGTCGAACTGGTGGACCCTGAATATCCCGCGGGTGTCCTTGCCTGCCGCTCCCGCCTCACGCCTGAAGCAACTGGAATAGCCTACGTACCGCAGGGGAAGATCGGACTCGTCCACTATCTCGTCCATATGTAGCGCGGCCAAGGGGACCTCCGAAGTCCCCACCAGGTTGAGCCCATCCGCTTCTACGCGGTAGACCTGCTGCATGTCGGTGGGGAAGAAGCCGGTGCCGTACATGGCCTCGTCCCTCACCAGGACCGGCACCACCACAGGACGAAAACCTTTGGAGGCAAGTCTCTGTAGGGCGAACTGCACCAGCGCAAACTGCAGGAAGACCAAGTCACCCTTCAGGTAGGCGAAGCGACTCCCCGAAGTCCGGGCGCCCCTCTCCATATCGATGAGGTCGCGCGCCACGGCCAGATCCAGGTGGTCCTGGGGATCGAATGCGAATTCACGAGGAGTACCCCAGTGGTGGAGAACGACGGAGTCTTCTTCCCCGCCATCGGGAGCGGACGGGTCGGGGAGATTGGGCACCCGCAGCAACTCTTCTTCGAGCGCGCTTTCGACATCTTTGAGCTCGGTCTCCAAGCGCTTGATCTCTTCGCCTACGGCTCGCATGGCCTCGATCTTGGAAGCGGCGTCCTCCCTATCACGCTTGAGCTTCGCTATCTCCTCGCTGACGGAGTTGCGGAGGCTCCGCTTCTCCTCCACCACCACCAGTATCTCGCGTCTAGATCGGTCCAACTCCAGGAGCTCGTCCAGGGAGGCTTCGGCCTGGGCACCGCGGCGGCGGAGTGCAGTGCGGACCAGTTCGGGCTCGTTACGGATGAGCTTGATGTCGAGCATGAGTGATCTCCTCGGCCGGGGCCGTTGATTCAGGCTGTACCCTGGTTCAGAGGCCGGCCTACAGGGTAGCTGCCCAGAACGGTGGCCCGCGGGAGCTTGCAGCACAGACAGCGCAGGGCGTCTGCAACCGGGCCGTCGTCGACCTTGCCCTCCATGTCGACGATGAAGATGTAGTCACCCAGCCTTCGCTTAGAGGGCCGCGATTCGATCTTGGTCAGGTTGATATGGCGGAAAGCGAACTCCTGAAGGATGAGGAGAAGTGCCCCCGGTTGATCCTTGGCGATCTCGCAGACCACTGAGGTCTTGTAGGGCTCGAACCAGTCTTGGCGCTCCCGCTGGCGGGCCAGGAACACGAAGCGGGTCTCGTTGTCGTCATGGTCTTCAATATCGGCCTCTAGAATCTCACACCCGTATCTTTCCCCGGCCAGCCGGTTGCCTATCGCGGCCCAAGGCTCGTTCGCGGACGCGACCCTCTCCACGGCGTTGGCCGTAGAGTTGGCTGCCTCAATCTCCCGACCCGGCAAATTGCGCCGCAGCCAAATACGGCACTGAGCATTGGCATGAGGATGAGAAATCACCTTGACGACCCGTTCCAACGTTATGCCTGGACGCGCGAGGAGGCAGTGGCGTATCGGATGCCTCACCTCCCTGACTATCTGGAGATTCTCGACCTCGTGCGCCAGCGTGTCGAGGGTGGCCGAAACAGATCCCTCGATAGAGTTCTCAATAGGCACGATGGCACAATCGACTTCCCCCACAGACACCGCTTCGATCGTCTCGGGCATGGAAGGGAACGGCAGGAAGCGGCGCATCTGGCCGCGAGGTGCCCCTTCATCCAGCGTGGCCCTCAGGGCCTCCTCAGTGAAGGTGCCTTGAGGTCCAAGGAAGCCGATGGACCTCGCCGCCACCGGCAGGGGGTCACTCATGGACGATACCGGCCATTGAGCCAGCCTTGGTCCTGCCGGATCACACCTCACGATCGGCCCCTTTCTCGTTCCGCAGGGATGCCGGCCAGTCCTCCTCGGCCTCACCGGTCTGGGGAAATGACTGCTTGCGTTCTTGGATGAACCGCTCGGCCAGGCTGTCTGCGGATGGAGTCTCGATTCCATCCCAGCCTTTGGCGGAGGGGACTACCTCCTCCACCGCGGGCAGCCCTTTGCGTAGGCGTCTGCGGTTCTCTCTTGCCACCTCACGCTCGCTGTCACCTCGCCGTCCGGGCAGACCCGTGGCCAGAGGAGCAGCCGCGCCCTGGTCTGCGTCTTCAACGGCTGACTCCGGGCCGGAGCCGTTGTCGGACGCTCCCTCCGCCCGCGGCCGGATGGTGAAGGGGCTGCTGCCGCGAGCTTGGTCGATGGCCTCGATCTCTTCGGGAGCTAGGGGGATGTCGGGTTCTCCGCCCTTGAGCAGCTTCACGTACATGCGGGCAAAATCCCGGCTCACGACCGTGGTGATGACGACGCCGTCGCCCAGACTATTAAGGAAGGCTAATGCCGTGCTCTGCCGACCTCCGAGGTCGTAGTAGGCGTCAAAACGCACTATTCCGATCCGAGATAGACTCCCGTCGATCCGTACGTCGTGGTCGCGGGTGGCGAGCGTCAGATCTTCGAGAGCCAGACGCACGTTGGTGAGCTTCTCGTCGACGGCTGCGACGTGCTCCACGATATCCACGGTACCCCGCGAACCCATGATCACATGCTGATTGCGCTGATAGCGCTGCAACCTCATATACACGAAAGCCAGCCCAGCAGCAGCCGCCACCGCGAGCACGATGGCCACCACGGTGACTATCTCGAATATCTGCACTGCGCTTCCTCCCGGCCCCTACAGCTTGAAGATGACGTTGGCTTCGATCCAGTTATTATCGCCGTATTTCTCCTCGGGCACCGGGCCTGCTTCGACATGAAGCAGGGCCACCTCACCATAGGGGCTGGGGTTAAGACCCTTGACTTCGACCGTGATTTTCGCTTTGGCTTTGATCCGAGGTATCGTGGCCGTTGCCTTCTGGGGCTCCGTCGACCCGGTGGTGAGCAGGGTGATGACCACCGGAACGTTCTTCTCGTCCATATTGCCCTGGTTCTCAACGGTCACAAGGAAGCTCAGCTGGTCGGTGGAGTGAAGGTTGAAAGTCCCGCTTGCGGTGATCTCCTTGTTGTCGGGCATGGCGACGACTTTGTTGAGAGCTACGCCATGGACCGGCTGCAGATTGCCCGTACTCTTCAGACCGGCGAGCATGCTTAGCACCTCGGCGCCCGAAGCCAGATCGGGCTTGGGGAAGAAGGTGGTGGTTGGGACGTTGACTCCGGTCAGTTCCTTCTCGGTCAGATGGCTGGTTGCTCTGGGCAGATAGACCTCCTTGTAAAGAAAGTCGGAATTCGCCAGGTACCGAAGGGCGTGGGAAATCTGCTCTGAGGGCACCTCCGTGTCCTCCACCTCCAGTGCATTCATCAGGGCAAGCTTCAGTTCCGCCATGCCTGCCTGGCGGAAGCCCATCACCAGCAGCAAGAACTGGTGGATGCCGTTGTCGACCAGGTCTTTGGGGGCATCCAGTGCCTCAGTCTCCACTTTGAGCCTCTCGGACTGGGCCACGAACCCATCAAGCCGGGTCTGGATCTCGGTGCGGTTCGTATCTCCTGGATCGGTCAGCAGGTCAGTCAGAGCCGCACCGACCTCGTCCGACCGCTCAAGGATGTCGGCGGTCGCAGTCATGTAGTTCTGATAGTCGGCCGTCTCTCCGCTGCGGATTGCTGCTCTGGCGGCGAACACTATGATGACGGCCACGATGATGATGGCAGTCAGCACCAGAAGGAGACGGAGTAACGGCTTGGGCAGGACCTTCTTCTGCCGCCGATTCCGCTCTCCGGTAACCAAGTCCCTGTGAGTGTCGTCCCTATCCAGATCGGTCATAAGCAGCGGCAATACATGACGATGATGGTGGGCGAGGGGGGACTTGAACCCCCATGAGCGTAAGCTCACTAGACCCTGAACCTAGCGCGTCTGCCAATTCCGCCACTCGCCCGGAGTGTCGACGAGTATAACATAGCGTTTCACTGTGCTATCCATGCTGGACGTGAGCCTCCGGGGCGTGCGTGACCGCTCCGGCTGCGCGCGTAAGGCCTGCGCGATTCCTCCCCCGGACACGCACGCCCC
>JAAYCW010000117.1 GCA_012729575.1 Actinomycetota bacterium
CTCCCAGAGCGCATCCGGGATCCGCCAGCCGTCGTCCCTCACCACCAACCCCATCGCCCACCTCCTCGGTCGTTTGAGAAGGTGATTCGGCGCCCATGCCAGGACTCCTACCGGCATAGGCTCTAAGGTGACATCCGCCAACATGAGCCCGTTCGGATGATGAGCACACACCCCATCTAGTGGCCGAAACGCCTGCGGATATCCTCCCAGACATACGTAATGAGAAACGAAGCGCCCATGTTCTCGAGCATGGTCAAGAACCTGGGCCAAGGGGCTGAAAAGCTCAATAGACTCGGCGTGATATGGGCCCTCGCGCTCGGATCCAATAGACCGATGACAGCCCTGGGATCTTCCGACTCCGGTTCTTTCATGGGAGAAGCGATAAGTATCTCGCAACCGGAGCAGAACGGGGCGACGACACCATGCGGGGTCATCGATAGCCCTCGCCTGCTCAGGACCCTTCTCGTATCTCTCAACATTGGCCATGAAGTCGACGGTCCGCTCATCAGCCTCCGCGGGGATGAATCCGAGGAGACCCTTCGACCCTCAGCAGCCGAGATTGTCCTGATTGAAAGCGCGCGCCTCGCCTCTTCGCACGGGGGCCAGTTGGCTGAAGATGCACGTGAGGCCGTACTTGCCGGGCGCGGGAGCTTAAGGGAAAGCCGCATCGCTCAGGTCGTCCGGTTAGAAGCAGGCTATGGGGCCCCATGCGCGGCTGCAGATGGCTCGGCGAAGGTCTATCATGAAACGCGCGGGGTTCTCGCAGTCAGGTTTGGTGTGTTGGTGGCCGGTTCGACGCTGCTCTTGAGAATCACCCGGGCCGACGGCATCGCCACCAACCCCATCGAGTGGGTCGGGGGCTTCTCGAACAAGATCCCAAGAGATGTGGGAGGCATGGATGGATGCTTTACAGAGGCTTGGTGCGCATCTAGAAACAAGGCTCGGCAGTCTCGAGGAGGCCAAGAGACAGGGCCGCAAGGTCATCGGCTATACGGCCGGAGGCTACTTACCGGAAGAACTGGTGTTGGCCTGCGACGCCATCCCCATAGGCTACGTACGGGCCGGCGACAACAACATCCTGAGGGATGCCGGGTCATATATATGTCGATGGATAGACCCCTTCTGGCGCAGTCAGATAGGGTATCTCACTTCCAAGAAAGACCCCTATTACAATATTGCAGATCTGATTGTTGTCCCCATTACTGATAATCACGCGCGGGCCTTTTCTAACACAATTGTTTTTTATACTCCCGAAGTAGAGTCATTTGTATTTGGGGTGCCGCACGTTAAGGACGAACTGGCCCTGGGCTACTATCTCGATGGATTGAAACGACTCAAGAACAAGCTCGAGAGATTCACGGGCATCAGGATCGGCAAGCAAGGGCTCAAGAAGGCGATCGAGCTGTGCAATCGCGAAAGAGAGCTGTTTTCACAGATAAGCATGTTGCGCAAAGCCAACGGCAACGTTGTACCCAGCCGGGATTTCATTGCCCTCCACCACGGTTCCTTCTTGGCCGACAAGGAAGTCATGGTGGACGTTCTCGAGTCTTACCTTAAGGAGGCGAAGAAAAGGGAACCCTCAGCCGACAACGTCCCCCGGGTACTGCTCACCGGGTCGACACTGGGCGACGGTGA
Organism: Actinomycetota bacterium; assembly: GCA_012729575.1. GTDB lineage: Bacteria > Actinomycetota > Thermoleophilia > RBG-16-64-13 > RBG-16-64-13 > RBG-16-64-13. Next base: position 1,636 of record JAAYCW010000117.1, read on the forward strand.
CACCAAGGTGCTGGACCTGATCGAAGACTGCGGCGGCATGGTCGTTATGGAGGAGTTCGCTGAGGGGCTTCGCCCCTATTGGACGAGCGTTGGACTCGAAGATGACCCGATGGCAGCCTTGGCAAAGGCGTATTTGATGGAGCGGGTGTGCCCCGGCTGGTTCCGCCCTGGGACGGAGCGGCTTGACTTCCTCGTCGAGTTGGTGGGGGACTATAGGGCCTCCGGGTTGATCTGGTACCAACTCATGTACCGTGAGTCGTACAAGGTGGAGTCCTATTTCTTCCCCCAGATACTGAAGCAGAAGACCGGGCTGAACATGCTGGTTCTGGAGTCGGAGTACGACACTGCGGCCGAGCTGGGTACGATGAGAACACGTATCGAGACATACATCGAAACGATAAGGACTTGAGCCATGGCTTACTATGACGAGCTCTTCAAGCTGTGCGGGTTCGAGGAGAAAGAGATAGAAGAGGAAAGGCCCAGGATAGAGAAGACCTTGGCGCGTCTCGGGATCGTCCCCGATGACATGCCCTCGGCGCAGAGTTGGGTCAAACAGAACCACGATCTCAGCCTGGTAGGAGTGAGAAAGCTTCTGGGAGCCTGGCTCAAGGAGCTGATCGACCTGGTTCTTGCGAAGGACGAGGGCAAGAAGGTCGTGTACTTCGGCTTTCCCGCCATACTGGGGCCGGGACTGATGCTGAGCGCATCCTCCGATGACGTGCTTGTGAGTGCGCCCGATATGGTTCTCGACCACACCATGGGGCAGATCTTCAACAAGCTCACCCCCATATTGGAGGCAGGGGAGGCCAACGGATTGCCGCCCGGACATGCCTTGTGTTCGTTGTGGCAGGCGAAGATCGGGGGCATCATCAAAGGCATGGTCCCCATGCCCGACTTGGCGCTGGCTTCCAGCTACTTCTGCGACATGGGCTCCAAGGCCGACGACCTGGTAACGGCGCTGTACGGTGTGCCTGTCGCTTATATAGACGGGGTTATGGATTCCAGGTGGGGTGAGTACCCTCGGTACCTGCCGCAGAGGGTGAGCTATCTCGGCGCTCAAATCAATCAGGCACTCAAGAAGTCCGAAGAAGTCCTTGGCATCGAGGTCGCGCCCGACGCGTGGGAGAAGTCTCAGATTGACAGCCGCGGCTACATAAACAACCTGCTGAAGCTGCTCGATCTCATGCGTGCGGATCCAGTACCGATCAGCGTTGTGGAGCTGGAACTGCTGGAGGCGCTGTCCGGCTCATCCACCGGCCGGGGGATACGTGAAGGCATTAAGGCCATGAATATCCTGATATCCGAACTCGAAGAGAGAGTGAAGGCCGGCAAGGGCGTCACGGAGAAAGGGGCGCCTAGGGTCATGATGGCGAGTGGTCATACGTCTGATCCCAGGGTGACCAGCCTTGTGGAGGACGCGGGTCTTGCTGTGCCTCTGACCATGGTGTTGGCGCAGGTCGGAGGGCCCAAGCATCCGCCGAAAAAGACCTACTCCACGCCCGGTGAAACCATAGCGGACCATGAGCTCGCGAGCGGCCCCGTCCACGGCACGGACGCCATGATCAAAATGTTCCAGTCGGGGGCCAAGGTGATGAAACTCGATGGTTTTATCGCAAACTACCTGTTCAACTGCCGGCCTGCGTCGCTGACCTCTCATACTCAGAAGGAGTATCTCGAAAGGACCACCGGGCTGCCGGTTCTCGCTCTTGAGACTGACAATTTCGACTCCCGAACGTATAGTGCCGAGTCATTGAGGACCAAAGTGGAGACCTTCGCCTACATGCTGAAGAAACGCAAGGAAGCATCGAGGAACTGAGAGCAGAAGCGTGAAGCGGCGGGCCGGTTTGTCGTAGGTGGCCCACGTGATTGGACCGGTGCGGCTAGGATAATATCTCTGGCGGCCGGATGACGGTTGCGTATGAATCGACGTGAAGTCATGATCGTGAACAGAGCTCAAATATGAATTCTAAAAGCACGAAGAACGACCCGAAGCTGTTTGCCGGTGTGGACGTGGGCGCTGCGACCGCTAAAGCGGTGATCATTGGCGATAACGGGATACTGGGCTATGCCGTAAGGTCCACCGGACACGATGTAAAGATTGCAGCGGATGCCGTGATGCAGGAAGCCCTGGAGAAATCGGGTTTGGACGTCGATGTGTCAGACCTCGCCTATATCGTCTCCACAGGCTATGCGAGAAGGACTCTACAATTCGCCCACAAACCTATAACCGAGATTATCTGCCACGCCAAAGGGGCTAATTTTCTATTTCCCGATTGTCACTTCATCATAGATATGGGTGGTCAAGATTCCAAAGCGATCGAGGTAGACGACGAGGGAAACGTCGTCAATTTCGTGATGAACGATAAGTGCGCGGCGGGCACCGGAAGGTTCCTGGAGGTTATGGCACACGTGCTGGATGTGGAGGATATCGCCGATATGGGCCCATTGGCTTTGTCGAGCAGGCACCCGTGCTCGATAAGCAGTACTTGTACCGTTTTCGCGGAGACAGAGGTAGTGGTGTTGCGGGGTGCCGGAAAGGATAGGGCGGACCTGATAGCGGGCGTGCACAGGGCGGTGTCTTCTCGCGTGGCGGTCATGGCCAAAGCTCTGACAATCAGGCCCGAGGCGGTGTTTACCGGGGGTGTCGCCAAGAACGCGGCGGTAAAGAAGTTCTTGGAGGAGGCCATCGGGATGGAGTTGCACGTGCCCGAGGAGCCGCAGATCGTGGGGGCGCTGGGGGCGGCGTTGCTGGCGAGAGAGGAAGCCACAAGGCTGCCCGCCGTAGAGACTATTGAGAGTGAATTGCCCCACCGGTAGGCTGTGAGCGGCTGCCCACTCGTGCACACCAGGCAAAGGGGCAGGATTCTAGCGCGCCGGCACCGGTCGAAAGGATGGGATATGGAAGCCGAAGTCAGTTTCGTAGATTCTACGTGGATGCGCGCCCAGGCGAAGGATCTTGTGGTGAAGGTCGGTTTGCCTCCAGCTCGGGGCGGGGACCCCGGTGCGTATGGACCGTTCGATATGCTTCTGTGCGCTCTTGCTACCTGCACGGCTGCCGGGGCGAGGGCCTTTCTTCAGGAACGGGGGTTCTCTCTCAGCGAGGCCGGGCTGCGGATTCATGCCGAGCAAAACGAAGCCACCCATCTTCTCGAGAATGTGGCCATCGATATCCTTGTGCCGGAGAACTTTCCGGAG
>JAAYCW010000014.1 GCA_012729575.1 Actinomycetota bacterium
CCAGCCCTGTCTCTTCCCCCGGTCTGTCGACTCGGTCTGTCACGGGACAGCCCCCGTCCCACCATCCCTATATCGGGAGCGACGTTGATTTCGTTAGCAGGAGGATACACTCACCCTGTCGCTAGTGCACCTGTAGCGCTGAGCCGACGGTCTCCCCTCTCCACTCAGGCATGTAATAGGAGTACACGGTGGATGCGGCTCCCTTACCGCGCACGGGGTAGAGCGCCACGGCCTGGAAGCTGAAGCTCACCCTGGCGCCGGGAGCCATGTTCTCTATGTACACGATCACCTTACGGCCGGCCATCTCGTAGCGCTTGATGCCGGGCTGCTTTAGAAGGGCGGCCAGCGAACTCTCCACCGCGTCGAACCCGGTCGGTACGGACACGTCCAGCACCACCATCCCGGCCTTCACTGGCTCGGGGGGATCGAAGGCCACCTCCACATCGACCGTCACCAGATCGCTCACCTCCACCTCGGCGGTATCGTAGTCGACCGTGATGTCGAACACTCCCGGCTCCTCCTCGATCGAGGGCAGGTTGTAGCGGAGAACTCCCTGAATGATGGCCTCACCCTTTCCGACCGTCCCCACCTCGACCGGCACGCCCGCCGGGACCTCCACCACCTGCGTCACATCGTAGTTCTCCGGAGTGATCTCGACCGTCTCGGTCATGTCCCCGGCAGTCAAAGTCACCGTCATGCGAGTGTCGGCCGCACCCAGAGTCGAGTACTCGGTCATCGCCTGCAGGGCCACCACCGTGTCCTGAGTGGTGCCGAAGCCGCCCTGGCTGTTCCGCCGCCCCGCCAACCATTTGATCGCTTGGCCCGCGTTCACCCGGTCGTCACTCTGTATGAGGGCCAGGGCAGCATACCCCGTAGCTTCGATGTCGAGGCTGGGCCCGGCATCGCAGGGCATGGGCGTGTCACCGCCGGGACCGGGCAGCGCTCGGTTCTGCTCCTCCGGCATCGGGCCGGAGACCCCACCGCTCCAGTGCAGCCCGTTCTCGTCCTCCACGGCCGACGCCAGCAAGGCCCGCGCCGCATCGGGGCTCCGAGAGCTTCCGCCGAGTTCCAGCGCGTACGTCATCAGAGCCAATGTGTAAGGGTCTGTGATGGCGTCCAGCCTGTCTTCGAGGTAGGCAACGGCTTCACCCCCAGCCTCTGAGTGCCCCGCTTCGAACAGGGCAACAGCCACGTAGGCGGTGAGTGCGTCCTTGCCCTGCACCCCACCCATCATCTCACCGTGGCAGACGAAGCCGACCGACTCGAATGAACCGTCGGCCTGTTGCTGCCCGGTTATCCATGAGGCGGCCTCCGAGAGGACCGTCTCGTCGATGAACGTCAGTTCCTTGGCCTGTGAAAAGCTCTTGAGGACGAAGGCCGTCAGGAACAAGCTCCCCAACTCGTCCTGTTCGCCGAAGGCGGAGAAGCTCCCGTCGGAGTGGCGGTAAGTGAGCTCTCTCTGATATCCGGTGATCAAGAGCATCTCCGCCTTGGCTTGGATCTCGGGCTTGAGTTGCCCGGTCTCCTTCAGATACTCGAGGACCAAGGCATCCGGGGCGAAGAGGATCATGTTCTGCTCGCCACAGCCGAAGGGCATCTGAAGGAGCTGGTCGAGACCCTCTATGGTCTGCGCCAACAGGCTGCCGGTCACCGCCACGTAGGCCCGTTCGGAATCGGGAACGACCCACAGCAGGTCCGGGAGAGGAAGACCGAGCGTCCGCGACTGCCCACCATCAAGGACGACGTTCTCCACCACCTCGCGGCCCACGCCTTCCGGCTCCACCAGCATGCTCTTGATGACGGCGTCGGCCGCTTCTGAGCTTCGGGCCGTCACTTCGACCAATTGGGTGCCGATCGTCTTAGGACGGATGCGGAACTCGGCGCTGCCTATGTCGCCCCCGGCGACGGTCACCGTGGTCAAGGGATCGTCGAGGAGGTCAAACCATGGTGCCGGCTCGATCTCCACCTGGATGTCCTGAGCGGTGTCGAGATAGTTGTATAGAGCGATCTTGACCGGGAATTCCTCCCCGCGAAGAGCGGAATAGGGAAGGTCGGCCTGTAGGAAGAACGGCTGGAACACCGTCAGCGATGTCTCTGCTATACCGAGCCCCTCCTGAGGAGAGAGGGCGACGGCCCTCAAGTCCCACGTGGTGATGGAATCGGGAGCCTCGCACGAGATGGTGGCGGTACCCATATCATCCGTCATCGTCTCGTCCCAGATCCAAGTCTCAGGGAAGAACTGACGGATCCGCTGCACCTCCGCCAATTGACCTGAATCACCGGGAGGCGCCTGGCCGGCCGTCATTGCCGTCTCGGCGGCCGCCACCGTATCGTTGGTGGCAGAATCAATGCCCTCCCCGCGACCATCCCCGGCGAACATCACCTTGGGCGCCTCGAGTTCCTTGCCTTCGGGCACCATCTTGTTCGAGACGACGATCAGGCCCGCGTCCTCGAAGGTGTCCTTGGCCCCCGGTATGATTATCGGACCTCCCCACATCCATTCGGCCTCGTGCAGTTCCACCTGGGGCCGCATGTAGAGACGCTCGAGCTCCGAGAAAACCTGCTGGAGGTTCAAACGGTTCTCTGCGAGAACGAACACCGAGTGATCCACCGCCACCAAGCCCACTTTGGCCGGACCCTCGGTCCGCACGTGCACATCCACCCTGTCGCCCGGCCGCACTTCCTCCGCACCGAAGGCAGCCTGGACCTCGTGCGGGTACTCACCGGCCACGTCGAAGGGTAGCGAGTCGGCGGCCACCTCGCTGTCGGAAAGGATCCGGTAGACGAGCAGACGAGCCGCCGGCGCCATGGCCGGCGTGACCCGGAAGGAGATCTCGTCGCCGCCACTGCTGCTGAACACCACCCGATCCCGCGCCACCACTTCGTAGTAGAAGGTGCCCGTCTCGGCGGTCGCGGCCACACTGAACTGGGCCGTGTCCCCAACGGCCAACTGCAGATCCCCGGTCTGCTGAACGTGTATGAAGCTGCCGGAAGGAGAGTACGCGGCCGTGAGTTCCTTGCCGGCCCAGGCCGACCCCGACGCGGCCGAGATGGCCATACGCACAGCGCCTTCAGGGGGTGTGAACTGCACGAGGTCCGCTCCCCTCCTGGTCTCGGCCGTCTGCCTCTCGTGTCCGATATCACTGTAGTCCTCGGCGTAGTAGTACACCTCCACCGAAACCTCAGCCTCCAACGGATCTCCACCAGGGGTCTCCGTCGCCATGAGGACGTTGAAAGGCAGACCGGGTTTAAAAGTGGCGCTCTCCGCGATCAACCGGATGTTGACCGGGGAATCGGCCACCGTGACGAGCTCGCTGACGATCTGCTCATATCCGGTGTTCCTCTCCGTCACCGCGATGTCGAGCCTGACGTTCCCCAGACCCCCGGCTCCCGGAACTCCGGCCACGTAGCCGGCCGCTTCGACGGTGAACTCTCCCGCGCCGTCGATCGGAGCCGCATAGGTGGCGTACTCTTCCCATTCGCCGACGTAACGGTAGGCCGTCACCTTGAGTTCCCCCGAGACTTCGCGACCGTAGCTGTACTTCGAGGTCACATGTCCGGTGATGGGCTCGTCGACGAGGAACCAGTCCTTGGTCAACTCCGCCTCGACCTCGTATTTGGGAAGTACGTATTTCTCAACGCGTACGTCCAGTTCGGTGGAGGAGGCGCCCGCTGCCGCCGACACTTTCCACACTCCCAGGTTAGGCTCGGTAGATAGGGGGAGCTCGGCGGTACTGGTGCCGTACTCATCGGTGGCCATCATCTGCTTGAAGATCTTGATGCCTTTGGCGTCCCGCACCTCCACCAATGCCTGTGTCTGCACGGGTCTCAGTTCCGAATTCAGAGCCACCAGCCGCATCATGACCTTCTGCCCTGGCTTGTAGATGGGCTTGTCGGTCTCCAGGAAGAGAAGGGTGCCGGCCTGGATCTGGACGGGAGTGGTCTCGTCGAAACCCTGCCCTACCACTCGAACCTGGTACTCGCCCGGAGTGACCGCCGGTAGGTCGAGGGTCACCGTGCCGGTACCGATGACCTCGGATGAACGGGAGACGAGGACTTTGCCCTCATCGAGGACCTCGACGTTCACCAGGCTGCGGGCCGGCTGATCCCCGTTGGTCAGAGTGAACGAGATAGAGGTCTCCTCGCCCGCCCGTAGCACCTTGGGTATGAGAGCCATATAGCCGTCGACATCTTCGTAGATTTGGAAGGCTGCCCCACCGATAGCGGATCCGGTAGTGACGGGAGGTGACTCCTCACACCCCAGGACGAACACCGCCAGCAGCGCCGCCAGGATCAGCGGGACAAAACGCTTTGCACAACGCACGACCGGACTCATGACGGACCTCCCTGTCCTAGATGAGGGCTAGGACGGGCTGCAAAGGGCGCGAGTTTCCAGGATGGCCTTGTCCACCGGGAGAGTAGCCCGGAGCAGCGGCCGTCCAGGCGCACTCAACGGCCCGGTACAAGGCAAGGCCGCACGGGAGCCCTTGGGACACACGTGAACACCCTGGGATGCGCAGGTCAAGGAGTCCTCAACCGGCCTTGTTCCGGGCCTCCAGAGAGAGCGTGTGAGCCACCGATAGAGGCTCAGGGACTCGGTGCCGCCCGCTCGACCAGACCAGAGCGAGCGCCAGCGCACTCGGCAGATCGACCAGATTCCCCGGTGACACGTACACGGGCTTGACGCGGGCTTTGAGCCGGATCGAACCACCCTGCGCCCCCCACTCCTTGGTGAGCACGTAGTAGTCTCCGCGGGCCGGGCCGGGTTGGTGATCGATGGAGTGGAAAGGCGTCTTGGGCACGCCTATCGTCGGAAGACCAAGCAGGACCCCTATGTGCGAGGCCGGCCCCAACCCCCGTTCGTGGACCACACCGTGGCCGTCCAGAAATATCAGGTCGGGCTCCACCTCCAGGCCGGCCAGCGCCTGCAACGTCAACCGCCCCTCCCGAAATGCCAGGTACCCCGGAGCGTAAGGACCGTCAGGTTCGCCCTCCACCACGCTGGTGGCAACAACCCGAAAGCGGCGGTCCATCACCACCGCCGTCGCCCAGGCACGGGAGCCGTCTCTGCTGTACGAGACGTCGACGCCCGCCGCGAAGCGCGGGCTCCCGGAACCCTCTGCCGGCAACGGCCGCAGCACCACCTCGGAGGCCAGACGTGATTGCGTGGTCGCCGCTTCCAGCCGGGTGACCTGCCAGGAGTGGGCGAGTTCGGACCTTGCCCGGATCATCCCGCCGGTCGAGCCGGCGACACAAGGGCCGCCGAGGTACCGCTTGGAGGTTCATGACGCTCCTCGCGGATGAATAGTGTGCAGAGAACGGCCAACGCGGCCAGCCCTGCCGAGATGATGAAGGCCAGATCGTAGTCACCGGTCTTGTCGAAGATGACTCCACCCAGATACGACCAGGAGCCTGATCCCAGCATGTGTACGGTGGTGATGAACCCAGAGATGAAACCGATATGTGTAACGCCGTAAAGAGCACTGACAAGCGTAGGTGTCAAGACGGCCGTGATGAGCAGGGTTACGCCGAAGACCGTCGCGTAGATCCAGAACGATACCGTCCCCTTCACCGCCAGCACCATTACGAAGAGCGCAACCCTGACCACGAAGGTTATGGCGATGGGGAGCTTGTTGCCGATGGCATCCACTGCAGGCCCTGCCAGCAATATCCCGGCCAGACTGAGTAGACCGAGCCAGGCCAACATGTCGGCGGCGATATCGGCCGAGATACCGTAATCGGTCACCATGGGCACGAGGTGAGTCGACACAAGATGATCTCCGCCACCGCAAACGAACATGACGATGGTGTAGAGCCACAGAGAGCGGGTGCGCATGGCCTCGGCCAGGGTGAGGTCCCGCGTCCGGACTGCACGCGCCCGTGCTGCCGGAGATGGCTCGATCTCGCTGAGCTTGGCCTGCGGCTCCCCCGATCCGTAGGGACGCAGCCCGAATCTGTCCGGATCGCCTCGGACAACCCCGAGGGCTACGACCAGCCCCACCACGCCACAAAGGCCCGCGATCCACAGGCACGCGACCCGCCAGCCGGCCGTCAGTATGAGATCCGAGTAGATGGGGATGAGAATGAACTGCCCCACGCAGTAACCCGCGAAGGCGAGACTGATAACCGATCCTCGGCGCGCCTCGAACCATTTGCCCACGATGGAACCGAACATGGGGATCGTGATACCCCCCAACCCCGTTGCCGCGATCAGTCCGTAGAACAAGAAGAAGGTCCAAAGGGAATCCATGGTCGCCATGAGCGCGAAGCCAAGCGAGAAGAGCAGAGTCGAACCGGCGATCACCCACTTGGGGCCATAACGATCGTACAACCTTCCCGTGACTATCACCGAAACGGCATACACGGCCATGTTGAGGAAGATTGCGGAAGTCGTCGCGCTACGGCTCCATCCGAATTCCGCCGACATGGGCTTGATCATCACTCCGATGACGGCCTGCGTGGCCCCGGTGAAGAAGAGGAGGGCGAAGGCGGCAGCGACTACATACCACCCGTAGAAAAGACGACTGAAGACATTGGCCATGAGCGCACTATACTTGGAAACCCGAGGTTTTTCTCGGGTCAGAGTCTTTTGCGCACCTCATCCTTGATCCGCTGGATGTGTCCCCGTCCCAGAGCTTTGACCTCGCACCCCAATTCGAAATACCGGCGGATCTTGGCATCGTCGAGGATACCGAAGCAGTCGATCACCGCCGTCGCGGAACCCACCCACTCCACCACCTGGTCCGGATCCAAATCCAGGTAAGACGAGTGGCGCACCGCGAATACCACCGCTTCCACGCCGTTTAGGGAAGCGGCCAGATCCTTCTGCACCCGGAGACCCGGAAGTTCCTGCTGGTTTCGGAAGAAGCGGGCCAGCGAGTTCCCGCTGGACGGGTAGGTATCGGGCGTCTCGATCTCGTACCAGTGGTCGACATAGGGATCGTGGACGCTCATATCGGCGCCCATCTCGGCCAGCTTGCGCACCACGAGTTCCGAGCCGCTATAGCGGGTGTCGCCCACGTCCTCCCGGTAGCTGGCGCCACAGAGAAGCACCCGCGCTCCGGCGATGTAGCGGCCCATGTTGCGCAAGGCGTCCCGAGTGAGCTCGGCCACGTGCAGGCTACGTGTGTCGTTGATGTCGATGGCGGCGGTGGTGATATGGAAGATGTCATCCTCGAAACCCAGGATGTGTTTGTAGGCCCAGAATCCCAGGCCCCCGTCCTTGGGCAGGCAGTAGCCGCCGATCCCCGGTCCCGGGAAGATGATGTTGCTGTGAGTGGGGCGCACCCTTATCGCTTGGATGACCTTGGTGAGATCCACACCGTTGCGCTCGGCGAAGATACTCCATTCATCCAGGAAGGCGAGGATGGTGGCCCGGTAGGAATTCTCCACGATCTTGGTGGTCTCACTCTCGATGGGACGGTCCATGACGGTGAGCGGGTAGTCCTCGGTGTTCAGCACCTCGTTTAGAAACTTGACCACCCGAGCAGTCGCCTCCTCGTTGCACCCTGAACAGACCCGCCAGAAATCCCTGATAGAGGCCACGTACTGCCGCCCGGGCATGACCCGTTCGTAACTGTGAGCGAGCACCGGTGCCGAGTCGACGCCCCGAGCCTGGAAGGCCTTCTTCATGATTGGATAAGCCACAAACTCGGTGGTACCGGGAGCGACGGTCGTCTCGATCATCACCAAACAATCGGGCCGGACCTTCTCGCCGATGGTGCGCATGGTGGCCTCCAAGGCGGCCATCTCCACCTCGCCGCTCCGCATGTCGCCCAGGCTGTTCTTGGTGTAATCGCACTGGACGTCCACCACCACGCAATCCGCCAGGCCGAGACAATCGCTGTTGTAGGTCGCCACCAGTGTCTTCTTTTCTAGAACACAGCGGGATATGACGCCGTCCACTTCGGGGTCCTCGGCCTTGACCGGGGAGACGCCCCGGTTGAGCAGGGGGATCTTCCAGAAGCTGCGTGTGCTGGGGCGTTGGCAGCCGATGACGAACTTGGTCGGCCGGCCCGTGTCGTCCTCGGCGTCGGCGATGATGGCGGCCATGACCGCTCCCACGAAGCCCACGCCCATGACCACCACGATCTCTTTGCCCTCCGTCCTCGCAACGGCGGCCAGACTCTTCACGCGCTCCAGCTCCCGGGCGTACTCCTCTGGGCCCGGTAGCGGGAAGACTTCGCCGGCGGGGCTCAACGATACGTCAGACATGGTGACTCCCGTGGGACACAACAACTCCTTGCGTTAATGACAGCCCCATTATCGACCAAAGCGGCCTGCAGCTACACCTCTCCGTGCGCGAGACCCCTCTCGAAACACCGCCGGAGCGGCCCAGCGCAGGCGGATGCTATCCTTGAGGCCATCCCTGGCCACGAACCACACCCACTTGCCTGCCGCGACCCATATCCACTTGCCCGTCTATACTTGCATGGAGCTCGGACAGAGTCCCGGAGGCCTCGCCACGGAGCCGGACGTCGATCTCGCAGGCATCGAGTATGGCGCCGGGTGCCATTCTCGTTCGCACCAGGGGAGATGGAACTAGCATGTCGAAGCCGTTGGTGACGGTGGAGCACCTAAACAAGTCTTTCGGCCAGACTCGTGCTGTGGAGGACGTCTCGTTCGAGGTCCTTCCGGGCGAGGTGTTCGGACTCCTTGGTCCCAACGGTGCAGGCAAGACCACCACCATCCGGATCATGCTCGACATCTTCAAGCCCGACTCCGGCAGAGTGGAGATCCTCGGCTCCACTCCGGACCGCGCCTCCAAGGATCGCGTCGGGTATCTACCCGAGGAACGCGGTCTCTACAAGGACATCGCTCTCGAGAACGTCCTCGTCTTCCTGGCGACACTCAAGGGTATGAGCGAAGGCGATGCCAAGAACCGTCTGAACTCCTGGTTGGAACGGATGGACCTCTACGAGCACCGGCACAAGAAGGTCCAGGAACTCAGCAAGGGCATGCAGCAGAAGGCCCAACTGATCGCCACCCTCGTCCATGAACCCGACCTCATCGTTGTGGACGAACCCTTCGCGGGCCTCGACCCGGTCAACACCCGGTTGGTCAAGGACGTCATCTTGGAGCAGGTGCAGACCGGTAAGGCGGTCATCATGTCCACCCATCAGATGTACCAGGTTGAAGCTCTTTGCCATCGGATCGTCCTCATCGATAGGGGGCGGACGGTCCTCTACGGGCCGGTTAACGAGATCAAGCGGGATTTTGCCGCGAACGCCCTGGTACTGGAAGGCGA
>JAAYCW010000118.1 GCA_012729575.1 Actinomycetota bacterium
ACTCTTAATCCCAAGGTCGAAGGTTCGAATCCTTCCGGGCGCATGTGACCGTACGGTGGCCTACGCAAGGTCCTCGGAGGGTACCGTACGGCACTCATCCACCCGCCCGGCGTTTCTCTAATGCGAGTTCATGGCACGGGCGATGGCTTCGATCCGCTCCCCGTATCCCACGCCGGGCACGGCCCAGCGTCCGTCCAGATCGGCAAGGACCGACGCGACACCCCGGGGAAAGACGCAGTCGAAACGCGGATCGACGGTCGTGTCGGCCCAATACACTGGGCTGGTCTCATACACATAGGCCACCATGTGGGCGGCGTGGGCCATTACTCCGGCCTCGGCCGTGGGGAATGAGAAGCCCGATTCTTGATGGCCTGTGGCGCCGATACCGGCGTAGTTGTTCTGATCGGGCCGTACGTCTCCGCCGTAGGAGCCATTGCCGGTCTCGTGCATCATCTGTGCCCAGAGTAAGTCCGCCCTCAACCCTGTTTCCTCAGCGTAGCGCACGTAGTAGTCGGCCAACACCGATGTGGGCACTGTGAAGCGAGGCGAGGGGCAGGTGGCAAGAAGGAAGGAAGCCAGTCTATCGGCATCTCCATCCCAAGAGCCCTGAAGCGGTGTCTGTCCGTCTGTGAGGATGATCTGGGTGGCGTTGTCGCTCCCTGTTCCCACGGACGGAGCGCCGGCTGGTGTCTCGATGGAAGCCGTGCCGACTGCAGTCAATTCGGTCTGAGGAGGTTTCTCGGGGGGCGTCGTGGTCGATCGGTCTGCCGCCGTGACGCCTTGCATACGGCCCTGCTCGGCCATGATCCTCTCATGCTGTGACCACGTAGACCCGGTTGTGGCGACGACCGGGATCGTCCGGCCGGTAATCGCGGACGCAGCATTCGCGGAAGGGGCGGGACCCGCATTCGCGGAAGAAGCGGGACCTGATGAGGCTTCTCCCCCGCATCCAGAGAGAAGAGCGGAGATGAGCAAGAACGCCACCAGGATCGCCGGTACCAAGCTCGATGCCCGGCGGCGGTCGATAGACGTCGTCATTTCTTCTCCAGCACTTCCCACAGATGTTCTATCGACATCGCCCGGCCCTGGATGAACGCCCGTAGTTCATGCGATCCCGGCAGCCCGAAATGCCTCCTTCGCCGACGAGAGCGAGCCGTTCACGGCCAGCTTGTACTTGTCCGCGGTTGTCTTGATGGTGACCTGGTCGGGTGTCGAGCGCTCATCGTCGACCATCCCCGTTTTGAACTTGACTTTCTTGATGTCGGCTCGGTCGACCGCGAAGTTGCTGGGCGACTCTGCCAGCGCTTCATCGGGCGTTAACTGCCAGTAGATCTCGTCATAACCGCCGAGGGCCCGGCGCTGTGCTCCCCACTGTCCCCACAGGCCTTTGCCATTGTCCTTGGCCTGGTCTCGCGCTTGACCCGTCAGAGCAGCGATCCTATCCTTGCTGAGTTCAGCGAAGATTAGGCGACGGTCGGTAAGGATGAGGGAGTAGACCTTCTGCCTGACGCCCATAAACCCGCTGACTCGGGTCAATCTGCCTATGACAGCAAGAGTACGCTCCCCTGCGGGGGAGGTGTAGATCGGTGTGTCCACAGTCGAGGGTCTCCTTGATACGTGAGTTCCATAAGGATCGAGCGGCTGCGCATCTGAGACCTGATGCTACCACAGGAGCCCAGCCGTTCTGCCGGCGCCGCAGCTATCCCTACTCCAGGGGGTCTTATGTGATAGAATTCCTTTGCATAGCGGGCCTTTTCTCTTCGAGGGTTGCTCGCCTGGTTGTACCCCATCTGCCAGTTAGGGTTGTTCCATGCGCTCATGTTCCAAACGAAGTCAAGTGCCGACTTCCCATCATCTAAAGACGATTGAGGCCGGTATCCCATCGGCTGTCCCGCCGGGCACTTCCGGCTGCGTAACATACAGGAGTCTGTGATGTACGAAGTCGGACAGTTGGTCGTTTATGGGAGCATCGGGGTCTGCAGGGTGGAGGCCGTCGGGGTGCCTGCTGTCTCGGGGATCGATGAGGCCCGGGATTACTACACGCTCGTTCCCCTGTACAAGGGTGGGCGGATCTATGTGCCCGTGGACACCGACGTGTTCATGCGCCCGGTCCTCTCGCGAGCCAAGGCGATGACCCTGATAAAGGATATCCCTGACATCGATGAGTCTGTTTACGAGACCCGTCACATGGGTCTACTCAAAGAACACTATCAGGCGTTGCTGCGTTCCCATGATTGTGTGGATCTGATTCACCTGATCAAGAGTGTCTATGTCAAGCGACGTTCTCTCGCCGAGAACGGTAAGAGTCTGGGACAAGTCGAGACTCAGTACATGAAGCAGGCGGAAGAGATGCTGTACGATGAGTTGGCTGTCGCCCTGGATGTCCCCAGGGGCGACGTGAAGTCGTATGTTGAGGATGCCGTGGAGCGAAACAAGGCTCGGATTCTGAAGGCCGTCGAAGGCGGACCGGCCTGCAGCGAAGCGGAGCCGGCCTGTTGAGCAATAGCCCCGGACTTGACCCGGCGGGGGACTGAGGCAAAGAGGTAAGTGTTCGTGGACCCGGGTGCCACAAGCACTGCGGCTCCAAGGCACTGCCGAGGTCAGATGCGACGAGGGGCGTGCGTGGGTCAGTCTGCTTTCTTGGCTTGCTTGACAGCGGCTTTGGCCGTCTTCTTGGCTACCTTGGCGTCGGCTTTGTCCCTCCTATCCTTCGTTTCCGCCATCTGCGCGGGCTCGGGCAGCGGGGGCGCGGACGCAGAGTCCAGTCGTTTGCGGCGGCGGGCGATCAGATAATCGGCGAGACGCTTACCGAACTGTCCGATGAAGCCTGCCGCCAAGACCAGAAGCACCCATCTGCCGATCTCTTGCCAGTCTATTTCGTGGCCTCCAAATTTCTCTTGTCCTTACGCCCATCGGCAGCGGCGCTGCGTCCGGTAGCGGACCTGCCCCTCCGTCGTCGGAGCCTCTTCCATCCATGATAGTGCGTCTATGATAGTGGCAGGGACCGTGTGTAGAAAGGTGATCCGTCTGGTGGAAGGCCCTGCGACGACCCCTGGAGCGGTGTGATAGCGGTTGCCGTCTTCATAGAGATGAAGCAGACGCCCGCGTCCGGACGGATCAACAGAGGAGGTCGGTCGACCTGCCTGCGCTGATGGTCTACCCGTATCGTCAGACGACATGGGTCAGGTGCGCGAAGAGGGCCGCGACCCAGGTCTTGGGTCGCGGCCCTCTTGGTGGACCGATATCAGAGGGCTTCTACCAGGCTCTGCAGTTCGGCGGGTAGAGCATCCGGAGCGTCGCACTTGATCGGGTCCAGCAGCGGCTGGCCGTTGTCGACCTCCATGACCTGCTTGCCTTCGGCCGAGAGCAGCAGTCTGATGAACTCAGTCGCTGCAGCGGCATTCGGGCCGTCGATCGGCATGGTGATGCCGTAGACGACCGCGGCGCCCGCGGTCGTCTTGTACTCACCCGATTCGGTCTTCAGTTCCACCGACGCCGTACCGTAGAAATCGGCGTAGGTCATCCCTGATTCGCCCATGTTGCCCACCTGCGCCAAATTGACCGCGTCGTCCAGTTCGATGTAGTTGAGCCCGTGCTGGACGGCGACAGACCGGTACTCGAACGCGTAGTCGAGTTCACCGGCCTGCAGCAGTGCTACCAGGTCGACCGACTTGGTCCTCACAACCTCGTTCCCCTGGTTCGTTCTGCCGCGCTCCTGATCGGTCCCGGCGATACAGGCGTCATAGAGACCGTTCGCATTCTCATCGGGCGTATTGCCGAAGGTCTCGGCGTCGTCGTAGTAGTACTTCTGTGCCAACTGGAAGACCATCATCGACCGGTACCCGCAGGGATCGGCGTCCGGATCGCTGTGGCCCCACTTGACGTCCTCGTTGCGCAACACGTCATACCAAGTTCGGCTTCCGTTCACGATGTCTTCGGCAAACGGAGCATCCTCGGCGTAGCAGAGGACCATAGTGTTACGGGCGAAGATGATGGTCCAGTCGGCGTATTCGCCTTCATACATGCGATCCGGGATGAGCACGTAGTCTGCGGAAGCCAGGATGTCCGGCGGGTTCTCGCCGGCGTCCTTCTCTGTGATGGCTTTGCTTATCATTGCGGCGCTACCACCCGACTCTCTGAGCACATCCACCTTGGGATGGTCTTCCTCGAACAGAGCCTCCAGTTGCTCGAAGGGCACAGCAAGGCTTCCGGCGTGGTAGATGGTAAGAGTGCCTTCCAACTCGGGCGCTGCCGTGGTGGTCGTCTCAGCTACAGTCGTCGTGGTCTCTGGTGCTGCCGTTGTCTCCGTCGTCGCAACAGTCGTTTCTGTCTGCGCGGTCGTGGTTGTCTCCGCTGTCTCCTCTCCACAGCCTACTGCTCCGAAAGCCAGAGCGAGCATCAACAGCAGAATGGG